>CAZEXA010000012.1:0-39970 GCA_964516565.1 uncultured Eubacteriales bacterium
GCTTGTCAACACCTTTTTGAAAGTTTTTTTAACAAATTTCGAGGTTTCGTCCACGCGTTCGGGCGTATCGATTTTTATCATACATTTAATTATATGCCCGAACACGTTGGACTCAGGGCATATCGGTTTTATTATTATGTTTAAGTTATACGCCCGAGTACGTTTCGGGTCTCGGGCGTATCGCTCCTTTATGCCCGAACACGTTGGACTCAGGGCATATCGGTTTTGATATTATGTATGAGTTTTACGCCCGAGTACGTTTCGAGTCTCGGGCGTATCGATTTTTATCATACATTAAATTATAAGCCCGAACACGTTGGACTCAGGGCATATCGGTTTTTATATTATGTATAAGTTTTACGCCCGAACACGTTGGACTCAGGGCGTATCGTTACTTGATTCTCTCCACGGCGTCATTTTTATCTGTTTTAGAAAAATCGAATGATACGCCGAGAGCGTCGCCGTCCGGATACAGTTCCATAAGCGGCGCTATAACAAACGCCCGTTCGGACATGCGCGGATGCGGAACAATCAGTTCATCCGTACAACATGAATAACCTTCTATAATTAGTATATCTAAATCCAACACGCGCGGACTGTTCTTGAAAGGACGCTCACGCCCCATGGCAGCCTCAATTCCGAGACACGCGCCAAGCAACGCGTTGGGCGAAAGAGCCGTATCAATTTCAACGGCGGCGTTTACAAAGTCGTCCTGCTCCATAAATCCGACGGGACTTGTGGCATAAAAAGAAGAAACGCGCACAACGCGCGTCCCGGGCACGAGATTCAAAGCCGACAGCGCGTGTTCGATATTCTTTTGTTTTCCCCCGATATTGGAACCGAGGCTGAGAACCGCTTTCATTCACCTCATCCTTTCAATCTCGACGGCAACCGTTTTAAATTTCGCATTGATTGGCGCATCGGGCTTGCTTACAACGACCGTCACAGAGCGTATACGCTCAAATTCCAACAGCAGCGCGTCTGCCACGCGCTGGGCAGCCCGCTCAATTAAGTCGTTCTTCTCGGCGCCAAAAACCGCCGAGGCGGTTTTGATGATTTTTGCATAGCTGACCGTTTTGGACAGATTGTCGGAAAGACACGCTTCGCGCAAATCGATGGCGGCTGTAATCGTAATGAAAAACCGTTGTCCGTTTTCCTTTTCCTCGGGATTGACGCCGTGATAGGCGAACAGCTCCAGATTTTGAATTTGTATTTTATCCATGGCGTTTCCCCCTGAACAGCGCGTCTGCTGTTTTCGCCGCGCCGACGGCGGCTCTGACGTTGTGGACGCGCAACAAATCCGTTCCGCCTAAAATAGCGGCTGCATTGGCGACGGCTGTCGCGTAGTCCCTGTCCGCAAAGGCGGATTCTCCGCTTAAAAACCCGATAACGCGCTTCCGCGACAACCCCGTCAGCAAGGCGACATCGGGAATTTTCAGCGCCTCGATGGATTGTAACAGCTCTATGTTTTCCTCCATGGTTTTTCCGAAACCGATACCAATATCCGTACAGAGACACTCCTTCGGAATACCATAAGCCGTTGCCGCGGCGATAAAACCGTCAAACGCTTCTCTGACCGCGCGGACGACACCCTTTTCATAATGGGCGACCTCGTCGGCGCTGCCGCCGCCGGTGTGCATATATATCCAGCCTGCCCCGTGCGTTTTGCACAGCGAAGCCATCTCCTCGGAAAACCGACCGCTCTCATCGTTGATGATTTTCGCGCCCGCCGTGAGCGCAAGACACGCGGCGGCAGGGCGATATGTATCCACGCTGACCGGAATACTGACCGCCTCGATAACCGGCTGTAGCAGCTCCGACAGACGGCGCAGCTCCGTTTCCTCATCCGCCTGCGCCTTCCCCGGCGCCGTCGAGCACGCTCCGACGTCGAGAATGTCCGCACCCTCGGCTTCGATTTCCTTGGCGCGGCTGACTGCGCTTTCAATATTAAAATACATTCCTGCGTCGGAAAAGGAATCGGGCGTGTAATTGAGGATTCCCATGATATAGGTACGCCCGCAAAGGGGAAAGGCAAAACCGTTACCCGCGAATACGCCGGCGCTCATTGGCTCTTTCCCGTTAAAAGCGACATCGCCTCCGCGCGCGTCTTGGCATCGCTGCGCATGGTGCCGCGAAGCGAAGAGGTTCTCGTGACGCTGCCCGCGGCGCGTGCCCCGCGCATGGTCATGCAGAGGTGCTCGGCTTCAATGACGACAGCCACCCCCTGCGCGCCCAGCTCCCTGTACAAAAAGTCAGCCACCTGACCGGTCAGACGCTCCTGTAATTGCGGGCGCTTGGAAAACGTCCCGACAATCCGTGCAAGCTTTGACAGGCCGATGATTCTGCCGTCGGACGGAATATAGGCAATATGCGCCTTTCCGACAAACGGAAGCAAATGATGCTCGCACATCGAGTACAGCGGGATATCGCGGACGATAACCATTTCCTCGTTTCCCGCCTCGTAAAAGAGCTTCAGATGCTCCTTTGGATTTTCATTGAGCCCGGCAAAGACCTCCTCGTACATCTGCGCCACACGGCGCGGCGTTTCAAGAAGCCCCTCCCTGTCCGGATTCTCGCCGATGGCAAGCAGAATCTCACGCACGGCGTTTTCAATGCGTTCCTTATCCATTATTATGTCGTCCTCTCCTCTATGGCGCAAATGGTGGTGATTATGTCGGATCAAGCATGACGGTGAATGTCAGCGTCTCTTTGCTTTCCGCATAGTTTACGGTGAAAGCGGCGTTGACATCAATCAATCCGCTCTGTTCATACGCGCGGCGCAGCAGACTGCCGTTGATAATTTTATCCTTGCCGCGCTCATAGGCACCGGCGTTTGAAAACCGGAACTCGATGACTTTCTCGCCCTTAGCGACACCCTCAAGAACGGCGGCGGCGGCACGCTTTTCAAATGCGGAACCGGCCTCAGAAAAATACAAGCCCTCTTTGACAAAATAATTTGCTTTTAGCGCCGTACACGAAATATCCGGTGCGATGTCCGAATGCGTAGCTTTCAAAAAAGCGCCGGTCACATTGAAGTAAATATGGGACACCGTTTCCCGTTCCTCTGACGTCGGGTCGTCCCATGTCAGGTCTAAAAAATAGTTTTCGCCCCCGATGACTACCGCGTTCCACATATGGGGCTGACCGACGCCCTTGTTATCCGCGGCGTTACCCCAGACAAGCCGCGCATCGATAGAAAGCCTGTTGAGAATCAGCTGCAGCGCCTGCGCATACCCTCCGCAGGATGCCTTTTTAAGTACAAGAGCGCCGTAAGCCGAGCTCTCCGTCCAACTGCCGGCGTCACTGTAGGTGCAGCGGGCGATAATATAATCGTGAACAAACAGCTCCCGCTGATACGCGTCCCGAAGGGGCGTCGCCTGTGCCGCCACCGAGGCGGCTTCCTTGAGCAGCGCCGTGGTGTGCGCCTTACATTTCACTACATCCTCATTGTAAACCGGCACAAAGTAGAATTTCCCACCCTCGCCGATCATTTTACAGTTCGTTCCCAAACAGAGCAAATCGGGATTGTCGTACAAAAGCGCCTGAAACACGTCGTCGAGTTGCGCGTCGGTAAGCTCGGGGATACGGATTTTTTCCGGGTGCTCACGTACATTCTCGAGAATCAGCGCGTACGCCTGCTTCCCGGTTTCGTCGAGCGCCGCATAGCAATGGCGGTAATACCCGGTTCCCGCTCCGCTTACCGGCACGGTATATTTTTCCAGTTCCTCGGTGTCCCACAGAATTTTGCCGATGAGTTCATCGGCGACGCCGGTTGTTCTGACCGCGTAAAAGCCGATACCGAACGCTATCAAAAACGCCAGCAAGCACAAAAACTTTTTCATTCGGTACTCCCCTCTGTTGCACCTGCCTGCCAATTCTGAAGGCTGCCGACAACAGCGATTTCCCCCTTGTCTTGTAAAAGGGCGAATGCGTCAACTTTCGATTTGGCTGCGGCAAAATCCACTGCCGTAATATCGCTCTCGACAAAATTTATCAGGGTACTGAAGACCTCCTCGGAACGGGAAGCCAGCGACTCATCAACATATGTCTTAACCGCTGCCGCAAGCAAAGCGGCGTTTTGTTTTGCCGCCTCCTCAGAACCATAGACAGAGAGATTGTACTTAACAAACCGCAGCACGGTATCCGATGCGAGCAGTTGTTCTCCGGCAGGCAGTTCAAGAATCAGGTTCTCTCTCTTACAACGGATAGCCTGAGGCAGTGTTATCTTCACGTCTCCCAGTGTCTTAAGGCAGTTTATCAGTCCCGCGTCTGTCATCAGGATGTATTTGTCCGCAGAAAAACCGACTGTTGCCGCCGCTGCCTTCATTAGCCCCTCGGCGCCGCCGTATACAAAGGCGCTTTGCAGCGTCGTTCTTTTGCCGTCGAGCGTAACGCTCCTGTCCGCCGTAAGAGGTAAAATTCCGATGCTTTTTTTGCCAAGGTCGGCGGCGATATAATCAATACCCCTTACCGATTTCCCATCATCAGAAGTATGAATAAATAAAAAGACGGCTCTGCCGCTCAATTCCTGCACGGCACTCTCGCTCACCTCGGTGGAGGATTCCTCAGAGGACTCCGTCGTCCTCACAATGTTGCGAAAGTCGTAATCATACGCGCGCAGCAGCATGAGAAATGAGATAGCGCCGAGAAGCAACGAAAAACAGACGAACGCTATGGCAAAGCGTACCCTGTTTTTGCTTTTTACGGTTTCCCGGTTCTCAAAGACAAGCCTTTTTTTCCTGTCGCGCATTTTGCCGCTCCCATTTACGATATAAAAAATAATCCTTTGAGATAATTATATCCAGTTTTTGCTTAAAACACAATACGTAAAAACAAAAATCCCCTGTAAACATAACCGCGTTCTCTTACGCATACAAATGAACTGACAGCTTCAAAGGAGGGTTTGTTTTGAAAGACTATGTCGATATCAGAGCGGTAGAATTGGGAAAATATATAGTCGGTCACCGGGCGACCGTGAGAAACGCGGCTAAGGAATTCGGAATCAGCAAATCGACAGTGCACGCCGACGTCACCGTACGGCTAAAAAGATTGAATCCGCAGCTTTTTGGGGAGGTGCGGGAAATCCTGAACGTTAACAAGGAGGAACGGCACATCCGGGGAGGCATCGCGACAAGAGAAAAATACAGGGAATACAGCCTTAAATAACCAAGAAGCGGCGTTTATACGCCGTTTTTCATTTGACAAATTATAATAAACACTATATGATAAATTCATAGATTTCTATAATACCCGTCTGTCGTTTAATTTTGGGAGGCAACACCAATGCGCCGCAAAACTATAAAAATCATCGGATTGCTCCTGTCTGTGCTGATACTCTGCGCGCCGCTCGGAATACCGGTCTTTGCCCTTGACGAAATGTATGAAGCCATCGTTGCCCACAACCAGACGCAGTATGTCAATCAGATGACCGGGGACGACGCTTTTTATTCGCTTGTTTTACCGGATTACACCGACAATATCGACAGTGACAACGCTTTGATCATTTCCCAGGCGAAAAGCATCACCGAGAGTTGCGTGACCGATTATGAAAGGATCAAGGCCGTCCATGACTGGGTGGCGGACAACATTTATTATGATCTCGACTACTATTACGGTTACACGAGCGGAACCTATGTGCTCGCTTCGGACGTGCTTAAAAACAAGTATACTGTCTGTGAAGGGTATGCCAATCTTATGACTGCCCTGTTGCGCAGCTTAGGGATTCCTACGAAGGGCGTTCTCGGCTATTCCATAGGCGGAGACAAAAAATGGAGCAAGGAGATTGTCTCCGGTCCCGAGGGCGACATTCCGAATCACAAGTGGAATATGGTATACGGCGACAGCCGTTGGATGAATATTGACACGACATGGGATTCAACAAACTACCGGCTGTACGGTATTAAAACCGAAGGCGGCGGCATTACACAAGACTTTTTTGATATTACGATTGAGAAGCTCTCCTTTGAACATAAAATAATCGGACTGGACATCGGCACACCGTTCTATAACAGGGACAGCGGCTTTAAATACACCCCGCGTTCAGACCGCAGTATGTCCATCATAGGCTTAATTTCCACGGGTTCCGAAACCATCACTATTCCCGCTTTGATTAACGGTAAAGCTGTCAGCGGCATCGGTGTAGAGGCCTTTGACGGCAACAGCTCCTTAAAAACCGTCATTGTTTCAAGAGGCATCAGCGAAATCGGCAGTTGGGCGTTCTTTGATTGTACATCGCTTACGCGAATGATTATCCCGTCCTCGGTGACGACGTTCGGCGATCTTGCGGTAGGCTACAACACCTACGGTATCACCGGTTTTCTTGCCAAGCTGTCCGCTGTTTTGACCGTCTACGGCGCACCGGGAAGTGTGGCAGAGCAATACGCATCAAACTGCGGTCTGCCTTTTAAAAATGCCTATACAACCGTGGGCTTGCCGGGAGGCGCTTTCTTCTCGGCTATCACCCCGTATTCCGGTCTATTTGGCGGCAGCCTCAAAACAGTACCCGACTATGCCGCACAGCTTACCGCCCTTCACGCAAGGGATTTGGCGGCGTACCGCTTATCGCTGACCGGAGATGCCGTGCCGGACGGCATTATCGAGATTTTCCTGCCGATTCCCGTCGGCTTCAATATGGCTTTTGTCTATCTGTACAAGATCAATGCCGACGGCATCAAAACACCCGTATCCTTTACCGTAGACAACGGCTTTTTGATGTTTACCGACACCGCGGTGAACGCCGACTACCTCATTACGGAAGAAACCGATAACGTTCTCTTGCTCGGCGATATAAACGACAACGGCAAGATCGATATTTTCGACGCCCGCACCGTTTTGCGCACGGCATCCGGTCTGACAGCGCTGACAACGCTACGAAAAACCGTCGGCGACTATGACGGCAGCGGCGGCGAACCTACAGTTTTTGACGCAATCGCCCTCTTAAGAAAAGCCGCCGGTCTCAGCGAGTAAATATTTAGCTTTTTAAACGGTTTTTTTACCTGCATTTGGCAATACTCTCTGTCGGAGATGATGTCTTGTGGGTAAAAGAACCGTAATTTCTTTTGCAATTTTCTGCACCATGCTCTTCACGCTCATCATGCGCCTGTACCTGTTGGCAGACGGCGGTATGACCTCCGCCTCAAAACAGAACAGCACGAAAACGATGACCGTCGGCACGTCGCGTGGTATGATTTACGACCGGAACATGACGCCGCTTGTCGGCTCGTCCGGATATACCCTCGCCTGCGTGCTGCCAACCACCCGGTCGATGGCGGCGCTCAATGAAACCTTAAGCGCCGAAGAATTCAAAGAGCAGTCGAAAAAGCTGACCGAGGGGTTGCTCGTCACCTTTAAGACAACCGCCGGAGAAGTCCTTAAGCAGTGTCCGGATATCGCCATTTTAAATGTTTACGACCGCTATGCCCCCGACCAGCTCGCACCGCATGTGATCGGCTATCTCGGCTCCGAGGGAATGGGTGCCTACGGCGCGGAAAAATGCTATAACCGTATTCTCGACGAAAACGCCGGAAGTCTTTCGGTTGCCTACAGCGCCGACGCGCTCGGGAGGGCGCTGGGCGGCGTCAACGCTGAAGTCAGAAACAATCATTACGCTTCAAAAGCAGGCATAGAGCTAACTCTCGACGCCTCCATACAACGCATTACCGAAAAAGCGCTGACAAATGCCGGTTTTATCACCGGAGCGGCGGTAGTCCTCGATGCTGAAAACGGAGAGGTTTTAGCCCTCGCCTCCTGTCCCGCCTTTGATCCAAACAACGTCGCCGCCTCGCTCAAGAACGAAAACGCGCCGTTTGTCAACCGCGCGCTGACCAATTACAGCGTCGGCTCTGTATTTAAAATTGTCGTCACCGCGGCGGCGCTTGAGAGCGACATTTCCCCAAACTTTTCCTATTGCTGCACCGGCTACTGTGTGAAAAGCGGCACACGCTTTTACTGCCATAACCGCAACGGACACGGAACGCTGACGATGAAAGAAGCGTTCGCTGTTTCCTGCAACACCTACTTTATCAACCTCGCCATGCAACTTGATAAAAATGTTTTACTGCAGACGGCAGAAGCGCTCGGCTATTCCGACGCTTTCACGCTGATGGACGGTTGCTCCTCGGACAAGGCCTGTCTGCCCGAGCTTTCCGCGCTTGACAGTGATGCAGCCGTCGCCAATTTTGCTTTCGGACAGGGTACGATTTTAGCGACGCCTGTACATCTTGCCGCCTGCTATCTGGCCGCTGTCAACGGCGGCGTCTATTATGAGCCGACGCTGTATAAAGGCACAGTCGATGAAAACGGCGTAATGAGTTCTTATGCAAGTCCTTCCCTTCCGAAAAAAGTATTAAGCGCCTCTACCTGTGAAACACTGAGGGGTTTTCTGTTGGCAACGGTCGAGGAGGGCAGCGGCAAGGCCGCTAAAAGCGAAAACTACCTTTGCGGCGGCAAGACCGCGACGGCGCAGACCGGCCGTTATACCAACGACGGCACAGAGATACTCAATACATGGTTTGTCGGCTTTTATCCGTATGAGGAACCGCGCTATGTCGTAGCAATAATCAAAGAAAACGGGACGTCCGGCGGTTCCGACGGCGCTCCCGTTTTCAAAGAAATCTGTGAAAATATATTTAGTCTTGAGAATCCCACCTGAGCGTATGAAGCTCTCCCGCAGTTAACAATCCGGAAAAGTTCCGTTGCCGCAGCACCTCATAGGCGGCAATCGCCGCAGAGTTGGACAGGTTCAGGCTTCTGGCATCGTCAATCATCGGGATACGCACGCATCGGCCGGCGTTCTCCTTGAGCAGCGGTTCCGGAAGCCCTTTTGTTTCCTTACCGAATACAAGCCATACTTCGTCGGGGTAATTGATGTCCGAGTAAACCTTTCTGGCTTTGGTGGTAAAAAAGAAAAACTCCTTTCCCTGATTTTTCTCGAAAAAATCCTTAGTCGAGCAATAATAGGTGATGTCGAGCAGGTGCCAGTAGTCGAGCCCTGCCCTTTTCAGCTTCGCGTCTGTAACCTTAAAGCCCATCGGCTCGACTAAGTGCAGACGCGCTCCTGTCGCCGCGCAGGTTCGCGCGATGTTGCCTGTGTTCTGCGGAATTTCCGGTTCGATGAGCACAATGTTGAGACTATTCATAACATGAGCTCCCGAAGAAGAAACGGGATACCGCGTTCAAAATCGACGCCGTAGCGCACGTCATCGTTGACCGATTTTGTCCGGCAGATACAGTCGCAGACGTACCTAACGGCTATCTCTGCCGCCTTTTCGAGCGGAAAACCGTTTAAAAGCGCGCCTGAAAACGCGCTGGCGAACACGTCACCCGTACCGTGAAAGCTGCCTTCAAGCCGCTGCGCGAAGCAGTACACCGTATTCCCGTTCTGTCGGCAGGCAACACCGAGCTTGTCCGGCTCAAAAGTTACGCCGGTCAGCACGACGCTTTTCGCGCCGAGGGCAATAAGTTTATCCAGCAGGCAACCGATGTATTCCGGCGTCTGAACCCCTTCGACATACGGCTCGCCGGTCATAAAGGCAGCCTCGGTAATATTCGGCAGAATGATGTCGGCCTTGGCACACAGCCCCGCCATTTCGCGGGCAAAATCCCTGTCGAACAACGTATACATTTTTCCGTTGTCGGCCATGGCAGGATCAACAATTGCCACGGTGTTTTCGCTCCTGAACCGGTCAATAAACTGCCCGACGATGGCGATTTGCGCCGCTGACCCGAGAAAACCGCTGTAAATGGCATCAAATATTAAATTTAGTGATTGCCAATGCTCCATAATCGGCAGCATATCATCGGTGAGATCACGGTAGGTATAACCGGTAAAACCGCCCGTATGCGTCGACAGCACAGCGGTCGGGAGGCAGACGGTTTCAATGCCGCACGCCGAAATAATCGGCAACGCGACGGTCAGAGAGCATTTACCGAAACCCGAAATATCGTGAATGGCTACAAGTCTTTTTTGTTTTTTCATACCGAACTTCCTTAAATTTTTAATTTTTAGGTCATAGTTTTTGTTTTTCAGGTAAAGCTATTCATAAGAAAGGAAGGATTTCACATGAACAAAAAAGCAACACCTGTTATGGTCGGACTCGGAGCGGCTATGGCCGTTGGGGCAGTCGCCGCAATCGCGGGAAAGGCCGGCAAAAAGCGGAGTATAAAGAAAAAAATGAAGAAGACCGCCAACAAAGCTATCAACGCCGTCGGCGACATTCTTGACAGCATTCCGACAAGCGGTATGAAATAACCCATGAAAAGAACAGCCGCCGCGCTGCTGTGCCTCTGTCTTCTGCTGCTTTCCGGCTGTGGTCCCTTGTCTCCTATTGTCAGCACAACCGACACAAGCATAGGTCTCACGGACACAACGCTACCAAGCACGACGCTACCGAACACGACCCTACCGAACACGACCCTACCGAATACAACTTTACAAACAAACCCCGGGCAAAACAGTGATACAAGCACCACAA
Organism: uncultured Eubacteriales bacterium; assembly: GCA_964516565.1. Lineage (GTDB taxonomy): Bacteria > Bacillota > Clostridia > Oscillospirales > Acutalibacteraceae > DTU089. The sequence goes on from CAZEXA010000012.1 coordinate 10,473, forward strand.
GTGACATCACCGCAAAGCCGATCACCGCCGGTTCGATTCCGCGCAACACCAAAGCGAGCTACGGTGAGGACACCGGCACGGACTCCACCTATACGGGCTATGAACCGCTGCCGCTGCGCGTGTTTTCTCCCACGGATCCGGAGAATACACGGAAGCTAAGCAATACGGTGAAAAACCACTCTTTCGGCGTCGCTAAAAACGGAGAACCGAACAGCATCTCAGTCAATAATCAGGAGTATTACAGCCAGTTCGGCGCGTTCACGCTCGATACCTCCGGCAAAATGACGCTATACCTGACCTTCGACTGCGGTTACGAGAACGGCTATACGGAGCAAATCCTCAACGTCCTGCTCGAAAAAAATGTTCCGGCGGCTTTTTTTGTCACGCTGCCCTATCTCAAATCAAGCCCTGAAATCGCCGCGCGTATGATTAAGGAAGGGCATACCGTAGGTAACCACTCTGCCACGCACCCGAATTTTTCAACCATCAGCCGCACACAAATGGCTACGGAAATTCAGCGTGTCGACGACTACCTGCGTCAGCATTTCGGCTATTCTGCGCCGTACTTCCGATTCCCGGAGGGCGCGTGCAGCGAAAATTCCCTTGAGCTTGTCTGCTCTCTCGGATTTACCAGCGTTTTCTGGTCAACCGCCTACAGCGACTGGGACACACAGAACCAGAAAGGCGCCGATTATGCTTACAACACCGTCACGGCACGCCTGCATCACGGCTGTGTACTACTGCTTCATGTAGCCTCTAAAGACAACGCCGCAGCGTTGGGGCGCATTATTGATTACGCCCTGGAAAATGGTTATGAGTTCGTCACTTTAGGATAGCGTCGAGAAAATACGCGTTTGAGTTGGCCTTTTTCCCGTCGGGTGCGACGATTTCGACCCGCACGCACACATCATCGGATTGAAGCTTAAAGCTGCCCTCGGTTATCGTTTGCCCCTCTTCGGGAAATAAAGCCAGCCCGCGCCGTCCGAGCGTGCGGAACGTTATCCGCTGCGCGGGTGAGCATTTCACGGACACCGTATCGCCATCCATTGTCAGCTCTTGAATTTCGGGACCCTGCGAACAGTAGAGGTCCCCGTTTTCAAGAGCTTTTATTATGGTATCGTAATGCAGATCGTCGGCAGCAACCACGGTAAAGCCGCCGAAGGAATCATACTTCGGGCTTAAAGCAGGCGCTCTGTTGTGGTTGTCGTCGGTCATCGTGCAGAAAAGCCTGTTCCCCAGCGCGAGCATCTCGTCGTAGACGTGTACCTGATCGCTGTCGGTGCCGTCGAGCATCGCCGAATAATTAAAAATCTCCATGGCAAAAAGGCCCTGTAAATTCTTGTAGTCGTCGCGCGTCTGCATCGACCAGTACGGATGGTTGTAGGCGACGAGAAAATCCATATCACGCAGCGTCTGTACATAACGGTTGACCGCTTCTATATCCCTGTACGGCGGCCTGACGGGCAGATTCAGCTCCTTAATCGGTTTTTTATGATAGGCATTCAAGTGATAACAGCGTCTGAAAGAACCGGAATTTACCTCCCAGTCGCTGATGTCGGCCTCAAAGGCGTTGAGTGCCAAAAAATCATCCGTGCAAAAATCGGAATGATCACAGTACCTGTCATGGTCGGTGAAGGCGACGATACGGTAGCCCTGCGCCATATAGGCGTCGCGGACGGCTTCGGGTGACAAACTTCCGTCAGAAAGCGTCGTGTGGCAGTGCAGATTGGCTTTATAGCGGTTTTTCGTATCGGGTAAAAGATATTTCATAGCTCAAATCCTCCTGCGGAGCATTGTACCACGTTTTCGGTCGAATCACAAGAGGAAAGGTGTTCGCTTTATTTTTTCATTTCTGCCGGGAAAATTTTTTAAAAAGACTGTCAGATTTTTCAGATTTCTGCGATACTGTAAGTAGACGCTTTCTTTCTTCTCTCGCATAGCTTAAACCCTTGTGTAAAAAAAAGTAAAATCAATCAAAGAGGTGATATCTTGCTTTCCGACCCGGAGCTTCTTGCGCTTTTAGACGCGAACCCTGAAACAGGTATAAAAAAACTGACCCGTTTTTACGGCGGTCTGGTTTATACCATTGTGCGCGGCAGACTTTTTGGTCTGTTATCCGAACAGGATATAGAGGAATGTACAAGCGACGTGCTGTACGAGGTATACGAAAAAAGAGAAAACATCGATTTACTAAACGGCACGCTGAAAGGCTTTCTTGCCTTGACGGCAAAACGCCGCGCCATTGACCGTTGCCGAAAAACCCAAAGCAAGGGCTTTTCCGTTTCACTCGACGATGACGATACTCCTTTGTTTCAACTTGGAGAAAGCTTAGAACAGACCGTTGAGCTTGCGCAGCTCAAAAATGTGCTGGTAAACGCGATAATCAATCTCGGTTATCCGGACAGCGAACTTTTAATCCGTAGATATTACTATAACCAGCGGAGCAAAGAAATCGCAAAAGCGCTGTGTTTGAAAGAGAACACTGTAGACCAAAGAATAAAAAGAAGCCTACATAAGCTTCGCGAACAGAAACAGCTGCAAGATTATTTTGGAGGTGAATAATATGAACGATACCATAGACGGTTTATTAAATACATTAAATCAAGAGCAAACGGAAACCCTGCTTCGACAGGCGAAGTCTCTCCCCTTAAGCCGAAAAAAACAACGGCGTATCAACCGCCGTCTGCTCCGGGGACAAAACAGACCGCAAAACAGTAAAACCGTTTTCATCAGACGGGCGTTGGCAGTCGCCGCGGCGGTAGCGGTCATAGCGAGCGCGGGTTTTTCCGTATTCGGTACCAACGAAATTTCTTACAGGCTGGCAAAAACCATAGACAGCTTCTATGCTTTCGTTCCAAATTATGGATTTATTGAAAGCGAGGAACGCCCCGATTTCGTATTAGATGAAAAAGTTACAACGGAAAAAAAAGATATTGTCTTTTCTCTTTGCAGCGCCTATATAAACGGTAACAGGCTGACCGTGGTGCTTACGCTGCAACGCAAAAATATGTCCCATGAAGATTTTTTACAGCAAAAACAATCTGAAAATGCTCATCAGGCTCTTCCGAAGCTGACCCTTTATGTAAATGAAACGGCTCAAGATTCATTTGACGGCTGGAAGACTTACGAGGATTTCACCGGCGTCAGCTCAAGCGGCGTAGAAGAACAAATGACGTATCAATTCACTTTACAAAACAGCACGCCGCAGGAAAGCACCTCTTACCGCCTTACCTATGAAAAATATAATCTGACTCTTTCCTTCAGTCTGATCCCGTTCTCGAAAATCCCGCTTTCCGACCTGCCGGGCGCGACAGACATCCACAATCAAATCCTTGTTATGGCGACGCCGGCGTTTTCGGAAGACCGCTTGGAGGTTTCTCTGTTCCCAATTAACAACAGCGACTATTCCCTCTATTCCTTCACAAAAGAGGTGAGCCTGGGCAGCCCTAACGGACAGGACCTTCATTTAGAAACGGAAAGCGGCGTCAAAACATATGAAACTCCAGGGGGTTATATGGGACCCAACGCGAAATTCGCTTTCTCAATAATGAAAGATGATCAAAACTTCACCCTGCGCATTCCTTTTTTAATGATGCGCGGCAATGAATATCAAAACATCCGACTGCGGCTGCCTAAAAAAGGCGAAACGCTGACCTTGAATTTGCCGCTGACGTTTCGGGACTGCACCGTTACGATTGTGGAAGCTCAGCGGCGCGAGGCGGAAACCATCGGTGTGGGGCAGGGGGATGAATTGAAGTTGACCTTCCGCTATGACAATAAGTCGGCGAATAAAATCTTGGCGAATTTTGGCGTAACACGGCTGACGCGCAGCGGAAAAAACGAAGGGGCCGCATGGTCGATTCTGCCGGACGAGAACGGCGTTACGCAAGAAATGTATATCGCGCTCGAAAAAGGAGATTGGGGCAGCTTATATTTACAGTTCAACAATCCCGTTTATTTCCTGACGGATGAGTATACCCTCACCTTTAACCGTTAATTATGAAAATTCAAAAAAACAGCGCGGGGCGGTTTTTCGCTTCGCGTTATTGATTTTTTCAGCTTTTATGGTATTATTGTTATAAAGCATTGTTGAGGCGGCGTTGAAATGAATTTTCTTGACCTTAAAAAAAACCTTTCGGAAAAAAATATTTCACTGCCGTTATCGGAGGATTTGAAAATTCTTTGTAAAAAAACCGTTATAAGCGAGAAAACGGTGTACAACCGTCTTTGCGTTCAGCCGATGGAGGGATGCGACGGCACGTTTGACGGCAAGCCCGACACGCTGACAAAGCGCCGCTATGACCGCTTCACACGCGGCGGAGCGGGGCTGATTTGGTTTGAGGCGACAGCGGTCGTCTATGAGGGACGCGCCAATCCCCGTCAATTGTTTTTATGTGAGGATACGCTCGACAGCTTCAAGAGGATTGTCTCCGATATCAAGGAAACGGGGTTGCGCGAAAACGGCTACGAACCGTTCGTTGTCTGCCAGCTGACCCACTCGGGGCGGTACGCGAAGCCCGAGGGTACGCCCGCGCCGCTGATTGCCTACAACAACCCCGTTTTCGAAAAAGACAAGCCGATTGACAAAAGCCGGATTCTGTCCGACGATGCCCTCGATTCCCTTCCGGAGCGGTTCGGCGCGGCGGCGGCTCTGGCGCAAAAGGCGGGCTTTGACGGGGCGGATATCAAATGCTGTCACCGCTATCTGCTCTGTGAGCTGCTGTCGGCTCATACGCGTCCGGGGAGATACGGCGGCTCCTTTGAAAATCGCACCCGGCTGTATATAGAAGCTCTGAAAAGTGCGCGGGCGGGCACAGACCGTGATTTTGTCATCACAAGCCGCCTGAACATCTACGATGGGTTCCTCTATCCTTTTGGCTTCGGCGTCAAGGATGACGGGTCGCTTGAACCCGACATGACCGAGCCGAAAAAACTAATTGGGTTGCTTTGGGGAATGGGAATCACGCTGCTTGACATCACGATGGGCAACCCCTATGTCAATCCGCATGTCAACCGCCCGTTCGACAACGGCCCGTATGCGCCGCCCGAGGAACCGCTTCTCGGCGTTATGCGCATGATGAACCTGACAAAAGAGGCGCGCTCTGCCGCGCCCGGCATGACCGTTATCGGCTCGGGTTTTTCGTATCTGAGGGAGCTGTCTCCCCTCTTAGCTGCCGGAGCGGTTGAAACCGGCGTCTGCGACATCGCCGGATTCGGACGTGAAGCGTTCGCTTATCCCGGCTTTGCCAATGATATATTGAAAAATAACGCGCTTGACCCGAAAAAATGCTGCATAGCCTGCGGCAAATGCTCAGAACTCATGCGTGCGGGGACAGTCGCCGGTTGCGTCGTCAGGGACTGCGAAGTGTATCTGCCGATTTATAAAGAAAAGGTGATAAAATGAAGGTTGCGCTTGTAACAGGCGGCCGCAAGGGCATCGGCCGGGCGATTGCCGAACTGCTTAAAGACGAAGGGTATACAGTCATCGTCACCGGACGCGGCGCGTCCGCCGACATTTCGGACGGTCTTATTTATATGCCCTGCGACAACACGGATATTGCTTCAATCAGAGCGACCGTCAACCGTATTTTCACCGAACACGGACGGCTTGACGTCCTTATCAACAACGCCGGCGTCGCGCCCAAGGAGCGGCTCGATATCCTCGAAACGACCGAGGAGAGCTATGATTACGTAATGGATACCAATCTCAAAGGCACCTTTTTCATGTGCCAGACCGCCGCGGTCAGGATGGCGGCGCTAAAAGAAACCCTTTCGGGCTATACACCGCGCATTGTCAACATTTCCTCGATTTCGGCGTACACCTCCTCGACAAACCGCGGGGAGTACTGTATTTCCAAAGCCGGTATTTCCATGGTGACGTCCCTGTTCGCCGACCGGCTCGCCGCCTTCGGCATCCCCGTGTTCGAGGTGCGCCCGGGGATTATCTTAACCGATATGACTAAGCGTGTTCAGGAGAAATATGAGGCGCTTATCGATAACGGATTGACACCCATAAAACACATGGGCACACCGGCGGATGTCGCCGACTGCGTATCGGCGCTGATTTCCGGCAAGCTCGATTTCGCCGCCGGACAGGTTATCGACTGTGACGGCGGATTTTCAATCCGGAGGCTTTGATATGTACAAGGCAATCGTCATCGGCAGCGGCGCGGCGGGACTCGCCGCCGCGGTGCGTCTGCACGGCGAGGGCGTTACGGATATCGCCGTCGTTACCGAAAACATACTATCCGGAACCTCCCGCAATACCGGAAGCGATAAACAAACCTATTATAAGCTCTCTTTAGGCGGCGACACAGCAGACAGCGTTATGCTGCTTGCCTCCGATCTCTTTCAGAACGGCGGTATCGACGGGGAGCTGGCGTTGACCGAGGCCGCAAACAGTGCGCGGGCGTTCCATTATCTGACGGAGCTAGGCGTCCCCTTTCCAAAAAACGCCTTCGGGGAATATATCGGCTACCGTACCGACCACGACACACGCGGCCGCGCGACATCGTGCGGACCGCTCACCTCCCGCTTTATGACCGAGGCGCTCGAAGCGGAGGTCAATAGGCGCGGTATCGAAGTACGCGGCAATCTGCGCGCGGTACGGCTGATTGTCGAAAACAATACGGTTCACGGCGTTATCTGCGTCGATACGCAAACCGACGAGCTTATTAAGATTGACGCCCAAAACGTCATTTTGGCTACCGGCGGAGAGGCGTCGCTCTATGAGCAAAGCGTTTTCCCCGGTTCCCAATGGGGGGCGATGGGGCTTTTTGTCGAAGCCGGGGCGGTACTGCACAACATGAACTCGTGGCAGTACGGCATCGCTTCGGTTGGTTTTCGCTGGAATCTGTCCGGCTCCTACCAGCAGGCACTGCCACGCTATGTCACCATGGATGAAAATGGCGTTCTCTCCGAGCTGCTGCCGAAATATCTTGACAGCATTGAAGCGCTCAACCGCGTCTTTCTGAAGGGATACGAGTGGCCGTTTGACGTGCGTAAAAGGGATGGTTCATCGTTTATTGACCTTATCGTCCATTACGAAACCACCGTGTTAGGACATACAGTCTATCTTGATTTTACAAAAGATCCGTCCGGTCTGGAAAACGGCTTTGACGGCTTGTCCGAGGCGTGTTACTCTTATCTCGCAAATTGCGGAGCGCTGCGAAAAACACCGATTGAGCGGTTGTGCGCCATCAACGAAAAGGCGTATCGGTTATATCTGTCTCATGGTATCGATCTGGAAAAAGACCTGCTGAAGATTGCCGTCTGCGCCCAACACCAGTGCGGCGGTGCGCGTGTTGACGCACATTACGAAACATCGGTAAACGGGCTGTTCGCTATCGGCGAAGCCGCCGGGGTATTCGGGGCGTACCGCCCGGGCGGCAGTGCGCTCAATTCCACCCAGGTAGGCGCTCTGCGCTGTGCACAGCACGTCGCGGCACGAAAAGCGGGAAAACCGCCCGCCGGGGAAAACGCCGCCTCAGCGCTTTCGGAGTGCCTTTTACAGGCTTCTCAAAACGGCGGTATCCCTCATCTGTCCCTGCTTCAGTCTGTCCAAGCCGAGATGTCAGAGGGCGTTTCCCATATCCGCGACCTTTCGGTCATAGACGCGCTGCTCCAAAAGCTCAGCCCGTATGCACAGGATTATTTCGGCACGGTGTCGCCGGGGGACTCCTCCGGGCTGTCCTATCTGAAGACGCGCGATACCCTGTTGACCGCCGTGGCGGTGCTCAGCGCGGCAAAGCTGTCTGCGGAAGAACAGGGCTCTTCGGGAAGCGCGTTTGTTACGGACAAAAACAGTATCCTCACAAGCCCGGTACGGACTCATGAGGATACGGTAAAGCAAATTGTTGTCACTAATGGAATGAGCAGCGCGCTCAAGGAGCCGTCGCCGCTCCCCTCCCGGGAGCTGTGGTTTGAGAATCTGATCTAATACTGCATTTCTTGCTTTGATCTTTCGATTTCCTCGACCATTTCGGCGTATTTCTTCTCGTCGATCGTACACTTTTTCTTTAAGACAATATAGGAAAAGATCATGAGGACGACCGGAATGAACGCCATACAGGCACGCATGTACATAGTGGTGTCCGCGGGAACCTGCGCAAGAATCCCCTGTATCTGTTCGAGCTTCGCCGCTTCGGTAATGGCGCCTGTTTTAACGGCGGTCTCCGCGTCAGAAATGGCGTTGGTCGTTTTCGTTACGTTGAGGACAAGATAGACTGCCATAATGACAAGCTGCTGCAGAGCGCTGCCGAGCTTCGTGGTGAACGGGCGAATAGAGAAAATGATGCCCTCGTTGCGCTTTCCGGTCTTATACTCGTTGTACTCGACGGTATTGGCGATGTTGATGGTAATGACCATATAGAAAATGCCCTGCCCGATTCCGACCAAAAAGCCTGCCGCGCACATAAGATAAAAGTTGGTGGAAATGAATGAAAGTAGGAAGATACCGGCGTACCCCGCGACAATCAGCCCAATGGCAAGTGTAATCAGCGAACGGCGCGAGTACTTCTTTGTCATGACCGGGAACAGCAGCATAACAAGCCCCGACGCCGCGCCGAAGATAATGGCGAAAATCGTTACGAACGAGCCGTTATAGCCGTACTGGAAATAGATGTAGTTGGTACCGATTCCTGTAATGATGCCGCTCCCTAAGCTATACAGCAACAGGACGAGCGCCACCCAGAGCAGCTGGTCATTGCCGGTAATTACTTTGAGCATGGCGCGAATCCCCATGGATTCCTCGACCTTAACGTCCTTCTCCCTCTCCTGCACACCCATGACCGTCATAACCTGACAGCCGACAAAACAGCAGGCGATAACAATGGTGACGACCGAATACGCGGTCAGGGCGTCTCCGCCGATGGTCATTTTACCGGCGGTCAAGATAGGAACAAGGGCGACGGTAAGGATCGCACCGACACCGGCGAACAGGTTCGCCATGGACGTCAGCTTGTTTCTTTCCTGCATATCGCTTGTCAGCGAGGGCAGCATCGACCAGTAGCCGATATCGTTCATCGTAAAGGTGATATCCCAGAGCAGGTACATAAACGCGAAAAAAACAACGAACGCCCAGCCCGTGATCGGCATCGAAAACAACACGACAAGCACGACGGCGTTTGTGAGCACACCAATCAGTATCCAAGGTTTAAACTTGCCCCATTTGGATTTGGTGTTCTCAATGATACCGCCCATGACCGGGTCATTGACCGCGTCCCAGATGCGGCAGATAACCATTATTGTGCTGATGGCTGCAAATTGACCGGGTGTGAGACTCTTCGTAAAAAGAATATAGCTCAGTAAATACATACTGTACAATGAGTAGGACATATCCCGACCGATGCCGCCGGTCGTATAGGTCCAGAGGGTACGCTTCGTAAGCCCTTTTGGCTTGACGGCGGGTGCTTTGTTTCTCGACATAGTAACACTCCTTTGGGAGTATCATACTTGAAATTAAGACAAAAATCAATCTTTATTTTATGGAAGTACGTAAACCGCAAAAGAAAGGCTGGTATAATAATGAAAACCATTTCGGTCATCGGGCTCGGCAACAGGGGTACTGAATACATGATGTTTATCCGGTATCTGCAGAAAAAGAGGCTGAAGATCGTTGCGCTGTGCGATATTCGTCAGCAGGCGCTCGACGATATCTCGCCCGTGTACAAAATTTCTCCGGAGATGCAATTTTTAAACACCGCGGATTTTTTTAAGGGCGGTGTGCGCTCCGACGCGTTGATCATCGCCACGCAGGACAAGAGCCATTTTGAAATCGCTAAGGAGGCCATTCTGACCGGCTATCGGTTCATTCTGCTCGAAAAACCGGTATCGGGTGATTACGAGGAGTGTCTGACGCTGCGGCGGTTAGCCGAGCAGAACGGCACGCACCTGATTGTCTGCCACGTTCTGCGGTATTCAAACTACTACGGTAAAATCAGTGAGCTTCTGCGAAGCGGGGTACTCGGCGATCTCGTCTTAATCAACCACACCGAAAATGTCGGGTATTTTCATTTTGCCCACAGCTTTGTCCGCGGCAATTGGCACAAAGAGGCGGACTCAACCCCGGTAATCCTCGCCAAATGCTGTCACGACCTCGATTTGATTCAATGGTTTGCCGACAGTCCGTGTACCGCCGTTTCCTCGACGGGAGAACTGACCTACTTCAATGAGGCACACGCCCCAAAGGGAAACGCCTTACGGTGTCTCGATGATTGTAAAGTCAAAGACTCCTGTCCCTACAATGCGGAAAACCTCTATATTAAAGATCCGTTTTGGCGGGCAAAATTCATCAAATACATGCGTCGGACGCTGACCGGTAAAAGCAAAAACACAAAAACTGATATCTATGAAGCACTGAAAACCAACGATTACGGACGATGTGTATTTCACTGTGACAATGATGTCTGCGATTCGCAGACGGTACAGATGACCTTTGAGAACGGCATACGTGCCGTGTTGACCATGAATGCTTTCTCAGATAAAATGTTCCGCGAGAGCCATATCATCGGCACAAAGGGCGAGCTTATCGGATACAACAAAAAACTCAAGCTTTGCGTGTTTGGTCAGAAACCGCAAAAGGTGCGTATCGGCGGCATACACTTCAGTGGTCATGTCGAGGGCGATATGCGCCTGATAAAAAACTTCGCCGCGCTCGTGAACGGCGAGCCGACGAAGCTTTCTGATTTAACCACGATTACCGCGACTCTGCCGAGCCATGAAATCGCCAAAATTGCGGAGGAAAGCCGTAAAAACAACGGCGTTATTCTTCCGTGCGGGAACGCTTCAACCTGACAAACCATACGGCACCCAGCACGAGCAGGACCGCATAAAGCCCGGCGCAGATAACCATAAACACCTTTGTGTAGGAGAGATTTTTCTCGGCTGCCTGAAGCTTTTGGGCAAGCGTATTGTAATCATCCGCCGTCGCGGCCGCCTGTGCGGCTTCGGCGGTGTATTTCATGAAAGTGCCGTCCTGCGCGTCGTAATAGTAAAGCCCCTTCGTGCCGTCGGCTTTCATCGCGCTGACAATAATGATTGGATTGGCGCTGTCGGTGCTGACAAATGCCGAAACCGTATTGCCGCCAACCGTTGTATCTTGCAAAACATAACCGGAGGGCGCGGCGGTACCGGCTGCCACGTCAAAAATGACGTAGTTGACGGCTTTGGATGACACGGTCGTGTACTTTGTGAAAAGACCTGTCGCAGCATCGTACATGAACCAGCCCTTTTCGTTTGAGGGACTCATCAGACATACAAGCGTGTATAACTTGCCGGGTGCCGCATACGCCGGAAGCGTTTCGTTTTCATACTTCACGGTTGTTTCGGTAAAACCTTTGCCGGGGGATGATAGTCCCTCGCAAACCGGTGTGTATACGACGGCTCCGACGGTGATTTTCACCCCCGAAAGCGGCGATTCGCCGCGCGTTACAATGAGTTTGTATGTTTTCTGCTTGCCCGACGGCGCGGTCACGGTGATGGTGATGATATTGTCGCCCACCTGAAGCGCGGTTGGGGAAAGCGTCTTTTCGGCGTCGGGATTTTTCGTTTGCGCGCTGACGACGAGGCTTGTCACCGCATAATCAACGCTGACCGCGTACTCCGTCTTTGACGGGGAAAACGCGGGAGCAAGCTTGCCGGGCGAAATCTTCAACGCGGACAGGTCCGCATTGGAAGCGGAGACAGTCGTCGGAGCAGAGGTTGAACTCTTGTTCGTGCTTTTCGTGGTATTTTTTGTCGTATCGTCGGGCTTTGCTTTAACTTTTATTACTGCAGAAGCGTTAGACGCGGCCATTTTCGAAATGGAGGATGCGGAAACGATTTCAAGGGTGTTGGTTGAAACGGTCGTCGAGCCGACCTTCAGTGTCTTAAAGGTCACGGTCTGTGTGACAGTTTTCACATTTCCCTCATCGCGGAAGCCGACAAACCGTAATACTCCCGCGCTGCCGCTATCCGCGCCGCTGACGTATTGAAGCGCGCCTTTGTCATATTTAAGCAAAAAATTCCAGGAACCGATTCCCTCGGTGGCGGTGTATTTCACCGTCACCTTAACGCTGTTTCCGAGCGTTACGCTCGTGGATGACAACATGATGGCAGCCGAGGCGGACCCGGCGGCAAAAGCCGCAGGCGCAAGCAAAATCAGCGTCAGCAGTAAAGCGAAAAGCACAGATAAAAATTTTTTCATTTTCTTTCCCTTTCCGATAATGTTAAGCTTACTCTATCGTATATGTTCGGAGGATATGTTTTCTCACCATGAGCAAATCCACCGCACCGACGCTCCCATCCCTGTCGGCGTCCGCCCCCTTGAGGTAAATGCCCGAAAGCGTATACAGCCCGAGGATGTTCTTTCTGACCATCAGCAAATCCACCGCGCCGATACTCCCGTCGCCGTCAACATCGCCGCGCACGAGAACCGCGTAGGCGGTAGTCGTTCCCTGAACGGTCAGCCGAAGGTTGTACCCGGTACCGATCAGCGTGCCGGATGTCACCGTTTTCCCCGCAGCATTGGTCACGACAGCGGATGCGCCGCCGTATAAGCCAAGGTTTTTTATGAAGGCGGACACTGTTGTCTGTGGCTTCACGCCGCTGATAAGGGCGCTCTTTCCGGAGGTCAACGTATAGCTTGTCTTGACTCCCGCGGATGCGCTCGCCGTTGTCGTCGGTTTTGTCGTGGTTACGGTCGGTTTCGTCGTGGGCGGCTTGGTCGTGGTTGCCGGTTTCGTCGTCACCGGAATCGTGCCGCTCCCGTTTAAGACGATGACGAGCGTATACGTCTTCACATCTCCGTTTGCGGCGGTCACCTTGATGGTCAGGGTGTTCTTACCGGATGACAGTGCCACCGTTCCGACGCTCCCCGTAATGGCGGCACCGGTGCTGACCGCGGCGGCATTCACCTTGACGCTGCTGATATTCGCGTCTATGATCAGGCTATATGTCGAATTGGAAGATTCAATCCGAAAGCTCGGCGTGAGGCTGTAACCCGTAACCGAAAGAGATTTCAAAAGATTATTGGGACTGCCCTCTTTGGGCGGCAGGGCGCATTTACTCGTGGGCATACTGTTAAATACAGGGATGGAAAAGGTCATAGACTGGTCGAGTATACCCATCTCCTTATAGGTGGTATACATGATACCGGCCTCGCTCACGGCAGCGGATATGTTGGTCATATACTGATGCCAGTACAGGTTGCCGTCGCTTGAATCCACATCGAACTTCTGAAGGTAGAGCGTATTTTGTCCGATGGCGATATAGTTGGAGGCAATATACTTCGCCCCGCCGACAATTGCCTTGTATCGCGTGTTCCACGGAATCAGGTACGCCGTTTTAGCGGTTGACGACAGACTGCCGCCGGTCTTGGCGAATTTCAGCCCGTTGAGCACCGGATTAGTGCCGCTCGACGCCCCGATATTGTAATAGTTGTAAATCCCCTCGTAGCCGGACACCAGCCCGCTGACCGAGGACGATCCTCCCCGCCCGACCTCCTGAATCGTGCGCGAAACAAGATGATAGGGACTGACCCCCGACGCCTTTGCGGCGTCGATATACGCCTGCGTATAGGTTATTTCTTTTGATGCGCTGTTTATGACATATCCCCCGTCCATGAACGTACCCGACAACATGGCCTCCACCCCGGCGGTATTCTGAACGTCCTCGTCGTAAAAAAGCGCCTCAAATTGAAAGATATTCTTCTCGTCAAGGAAGTTACGCGGATCAATATAGTACTTGACAACGCTGTCTGCCGCCTGATACCAGCCGGTGCCGTCGAGCGCTATGTATTTGTCGGTGCTCCAGTCGTAGGCACCCTCGGCGGTGGAACGGTAGGAAAGAGTGGAGGAGCTTGTCAGACTGCGCCCGAGCTCTGTTTCATTCTCTATGACCGTGCTCCAGGTAAGTCCCGTTTTGAACGCCTTGAAAACCCAGCCGGGATGAAGCAGATGCAGCGCTCTTAAGGAAGGCTTGTAGCTTTCGGGAAACGCTTCGATGGATTTCTCGAAATCCTCCGACAGCTCGTCCTCCACAGGCGCGGTATTCACCGTGATATAATCGGAGCGAACATACCCGGTCATCGTCTGCCCGCTATAGGCAAAGGCTATCTTGTACCATTTCTGCGAACCGCCGTCGGTGGCGCTCAGAGTGTCGAGAATTTCCACGGACGCTCCGGTTGTCAGAAAAACGTCGTTACCGTTCTTATCCTTCAGCACCGCGTTGTTCGTGCCCGGCCCGGTGCGCACGTTAAGGTACGATGTCACCTCGGATGACACCGTCCCTGTTAAAACCGGCTCTGTACCCTGAGCGTGCTGAATGGTGCCTATGTACGCAACTAAAACGGCGGCACTAAGGAGCAGCGACAACACTTTTTTTGGTATATCTCGTATCATAATAGGTTAATATCCTTTCAACCCACCATTAATCGACACCAATCGTACATTTTATCAAAAATTAGTGTATCACAGAGTAAAAGTCCTGTCAATAAAGACGAAAAGGTAAAATTGGAAATTAGTTGCATTTACTATGAACATATAGTATATTAATAATGTTAATATAATTATGGAGGTATGATTATGTATTGCAGAAACTGTGCCGCCCCGATTGTTCAGGGTGCATCCAATTGTCAGAATTGCGGTACCGCCGTCGGAATGGGGCTGAACTATTGTCATAACTGCGCCGAGCCGACGCCCGCGGGCGTTGCCGTATGTCCCCGGTGCGGCGTCAGTATCATCCCTCCGGCGGGTGCTCCCGGCTACGCAGCACCGGCCGCCCAAAAATCGAAAATAGCCGCGGCTCTGCTCGCCTTCTTTTTGGGCACTTTCGGCGTTCATAACTTTTATTTAGGTTACACGAACAAGGCTATCTGGCAGCTTCTTTTGGGAACCGTCGGCGCATGCCTCGGAGTAGGGCCCTTTATTTCGGGTATTTGGGGCATTATTGAGGGTGTTCAAATCCTCACCGGCAGCATCGCAACCGACGCCAACGGCGTTCCTCTCGCGGACTGAGGGTATATGAAAAACGCGCCGATTAAACGAATCGTCGGCACGACGGCTTTCCGATGGACGGCGGTAGTCACGGCGGACATCCTTTTGCTTTCAGCCTTCATTCTTTATCCGGCAGTACGGAATCTGGCCATCCGGTATATGCCTGTCTGCCCTCTGTACGCCATCGGCCTACGCTGCGGTCTGTGCGGCGGCACGCATTGTCTGACCGCGCTTTATAACGGGTCTCTTTTAGATGCGATCCGATACAACGCCTATCTCGTGTTTATCCTCGCTTACGCCTCAGTGGTGCTGTTTTTTGCCCACATATGGTTGATTTTTCCCCACGGCAGAGCCGCCGCGCTTTTTCGAAAACTGATTTCTCAAAAAACACTTATTTGGATCATGTCCGGCTGGGTAGCCTTCATGCTCCTGAGAAACTTATTCATTCTTGCAGAAAAGCTGCTTTCATAGCGGTTTCACAAATAACGATATGAAGGAGAACTGACCATGGACGACAACAACGAGCTCTTCGGCGAAGCCACAGTCCCAGAGGACAATTCACCGGAAAATCCGGAATCCACGCCGCAGGAAACCCCGCATTCTCCGAATCCCGAGCCGCCCGCGCCGCCGCAAGACGATTTGAATATACCATTTCACACACAGGATACACCGTCCGCGCAAACTCCATACGCTCCGCCGCCGCAAAATCCTTATGCGCCGCCGATACAAAATCCGTTCGCTCAGCCGGCACAAAATCCGTTCGCTCAGCCGGCGCAAAATCCGTCACAGCCTCCTTATTATAACGCAAATTCGCCCTACGGACAGCCGCCGGTAATTGTGCAGGAGCTGCCGAGCAAGGGGCTTGGCACCGCCGGACTGGTCCTCGGCATATGCAGTATTGTTTTTGGCTGTGCGTTCCTCGGTACCGGGCTCGGCATTCCCGGGATTATTGTCAGCATACTCAGCATGTCCGCCGCGAAAAAGGTTGGCCGTAAAAACAACACCGCTCTCGCCGGGCTGATTTTAAGTATCATCGGCGTGGTTTTGTTTATTATCCTCATTATAGGCACGATTGTTGCAGCGGCGATGGGTTATGACTATACTTCGTATTACGAAGGCATAACCGGCTGACAATCACCCGCAGCTTTTACAGCTGAAAAGCTTTTATCGACAGGAAAGGCGGCCGAAATGGACGACAACACCCGCTTCCCGGAAAACAAACAAAACCCTTCGGCTCCGCCGTATGCTCCCTATGCACCCCCGGCGCCGAGTATACCGAATTCTCCTCCCGCGTCGGGCATTCCCTATGTGCCCCCGGCACAGAGCAACTCGTATTCTCCTCCCACGTCGGGCACTCCCTATGTGCCCCCGGCACCGAACATCCCCTATTCTCCTCCGGTACCAAGCGCGCGGTATACGCCGCCCTCCCCAAACACCGTCTACCCGACGGCGCAGAACCCGTATTCCCCTCCGACGTCGGGTACGCGATATACCCCGCCTACCCCGCACACCGTCTACCCGACGGCGCAGAACCCGTATTCCCCTCCGGCGTCGGGTGCGCGATATATCCCGCCCACCCCGCACACCGTCTACCCGCCGGTACAGAACCCGTATTCCCCTCCGGTGCCGAGCGCACGATATGTACCGCCCGCCTCGAACACCGTCTACCCACCGGTGCCGAACAACCCATATTCTCCTCCAGCATCGAACACTGCATACCCGCCGGTACAACGCGCCACATACTTAACGGAACCAGTTATACAGCCTGTCTATCCCTTTAGCTCCCAGCCGTATTACCAGCTGCCAAGCGTTCCGGGGAAGGGACTGGGAATCGCCGGAATGGTGCTCGGCATATGCAGTATTGTCTTTTCTTGTATATGGCCTTTTTCCGGCCTACTGCCTTTGGTTGGTTTGATTTTAAGCGCCTGCGGCCTTTCCCGCTCAAAAAAAGCGCTGAGCCCGAACGGTATGGCAGTCGCCGGCATCATCTTAAGCATTGTTGGTCTTTTATGCGTCGCCGGCTTTACTGTTTACTATATTTGGGTTGTTAAGGAGTCCGGCATAACGGAAGGCTTGTATCCCTATTACTACAGTTAGGTATAACCTCTAAAAATCTTTACGCCGCCCGTTTTCGGCGGCGCAAACTTTTATAAAATACAGACTTCCTTAGTATTTTCGGGTTCGGCAACCGAGAGCAGATAATCCCGCCCAAGCCTTGCGCCCATTTGGAGCAGCGCCTCCTCGGCGGTCTCAAAGGCAAGCTGGGGAAGATTGTTTTCGCGGCTTAAGTGCGCCAAAACAAAACGCGTCGTCCCCTTGTTGACAAGGGCGGTCAGGACGTCACAGCAGGCGTCGTTGGACAGGTGACCGACGTCCGATAAAATCCGTTTTTGCAGCGGATACGGATACGGACCGGTGCGGAGCATGGCGACGTCGTGATTGGATTCTATGTAGACCAAATCGCAACCCGTCAGAGCGGCGAGGACATCTCTCGGCATCACGCCGGTGTCGGTGGCGATGCCGATTTTTCGTCCGTCGGGCAGAAAAATAACGTAACCGAAAGGTTCCGCGGCATCGTGTGATATCCTCAAGGGCTTTAATAAAAGTTCGCCAACCTGCGTACCGTCGGGAGTAACCGGCTGTGAAAGTTGCCCGGATTTCAGCATCCCGAGCTTCTTTAAGGCGCAGAGCGTACCGGAAGAGGCGTACACGGGAAGCTTATACTTTTTTGTAAAAACCTCAAGACCGGAAATATGGTCTGTGTGCTCGTGCGTCAAAAAAACCGCCGAAAGCGAGGCGGGATCGATTCCGATACTTTTCAACGCCCGCTCCGTTCTGCGTGCGTTGCATCCGATATCAATCAGAATACCGCCGCTGCCGGTGCCTATGTAAACAGAATTGCCGCTGCTTGATGAAAACAGCGGACAGAAACGCGCCATAGTGATTTCCTTTCTTTAATGGGTAATGACAGAATTATACCGCTCCTGCCAGTATACGCTCTTCATCCGATTCCGTCGTGATGCGTTCGATATCCGCGCCGACGGTAGTCAGCTTCTCGACAATACTCTCATAGCCGCGCTCGATGTAATGTACGTTTTCAACGATCGTTTCGCCTCTGGCAGCCATTCCGGCAAGTATCATGGCCGCTCCTGCCCTCAAATCGTCCGCCCTGACGGGCGCGCCCGTTAAGTACTCGACGCCCTCAATAGTGGCGGTCTTGCCCTCGACCTGTATTTTCGCCCCCATGCGCCGCAGCTGTTCGACATACATAAAGCGGTTGTCCCACACGCTTTCTGAGATATAGCTCGTGCCGCTGGCAACCGACAGAAGCACAGCCATCTGCGGCTGCATATCCGTCGGGAAACCGGGATGCGGCATGGTCTTCACCACGCACTTGTTCGGACGGCTGCCGTCGGAAACGACGGTGACGCTGTCGTCGGCGTCGTCGAGAACAGTAATACCGCTTTCGACAAGCTTTGCCGTAATCGACTCTAAATGCTTCGGTATGACGTTTTTGATGGTCAGCTCTCCGCCGGCAGCGGCGGCGGCTACCATATACGTACCGGCCTCAATCTGGTCGGGAATAATCGAATAGGTACAGCCGTGAAGCTCATTGACACCACGGATTTTTATGACGTCGGTACCCGCGCCGCGGACGTCCGCGCCCATGGAGTTCAAAAAGTTCGCCAGATCGACGATATGCGGTTCTTTGGCGGCATTTTCAATAACGGTCAGTCCTCTGGCTTTTACCGCGGCGAGCATGACATTCATCGTCGCGCCGACAGATACATTGTCCATATAGACCGATGAACCCGTCAGATACGGCGCGCTTGCTGACAATACGGCACCCTCGGTCATCGACACCTCCGCGCCGAGAAGCTCAAAGCCTCTGACGTGCTGGTCGATTGGGCGTACACCGAAATAGCATCCGCCCGGCATCGCCACACGGGCTGTGCCGAAACGGCCGAGCATCGCTCCGAGCAGATAATACGAAGCGCGGAGCTTCTGTGTCATCTCGTCGGGAACGGTTATCATCGCTTTAACCGGCTTCGTGTTGATTTCCAAAACATCGCGTCGAATCATCTTTGCCTCGGCACCGATATAGCCGAGGATTTTGATCATCATATCAACGTCGCTTATGTCCGGTATATTTTCAATCCTGCAAACGTCCTCGCACAGGACGGCGGCAGGAAGTATTGCCAACGCTGCGTTTTTTGCTCCGCTTATGTTTATATCGCCGCAGAGCTTGTTTCCGCCATGAATGACGAATTTATCCACCATTCGCACCCCTTGAATTTTTTTCGGAAAACTCTTTTTGTAGTATACCACCTTTTCATAAAAATTGAAAGAGGTTTCGACCAAATATGATGTAAAAAATAAATCCTGAAAACTGTCATTTTGGCCTAAAAAATACAATCTTCTTTTTAAATAAATTCCGGCTGCGCCCTTAAAAAGCCGCCGGATTATTTAATTGAATTCTATTTTATCTATTCAAGGCCATTTTTGGGTTTTGAGCGCGGAAGAAAGACGGAAAACACGCTGCCGTTTTCGGTTGAGTTCACTTTGATATATCCGTTTTGTCCGGTAATGATCTGACGGCTTAAATACAAACCGATACCGCTTCCTTCCTCGTCAAGAGCGTTCTTCCCTCTGTAAAAGCGGGTAAATATTTTGTTATAGTCGCTTCTCTGTATCCCTATTCCGTTATCAATTACGTCGATTCGGACGAACAGCTCATATTCCTGAACATTGATGACTATTTCACTGCCGTCGGGACTGTACTTCACGGCGTTGTCAATGATGTTGAACAAGGCTTCAGCGGTCCATCGTTTATCGTGAAATAACAGTATATTGCCTCTGTCATCGTCAAAAACAATGCGGATATCTTTTTTCACCGCCTTTTCATATGCCTGCATAACAGCGTCAAGCACCGTTTGACGGAGTTCGGTCACTTCTTGGTTTAAGCTGATAATCCCGCTTTCAAGACGCGACATTTTTATGAGGCTGTCTGTAAGAAACACGAGTTTATCAAGAGCCGTGGAAAAAGTATCAAGACACTTTCTTCTTTCTTCATCGGAAATGCTCTCATCGAGCATAAGGTCTGCATACATTTTCAGTACCGATACGGGTGTTTTAAGCTGATGGGAAATATCAGAAATCAGTGACTTAATCTCCTCTTTTTCCTTGTTGATCAAACCGTTTTGCGCTTTGAGCATATCCGTCAGCCGGACGACCTGACTTTGAAGCTTCGAGGTGATGCTGTCGTTAAATTCAGGGAAAACGGGATCCGTTTTGAAACTGGATATGGAAGCAATCAAATCAGACAGCTCGGAAAGCAGCTGTCTGTTCTGATAGTTGTTCAATACGGATACTGAAACCATGATAAGAAAAGCTGTCAGCAATAAAAAAAATAGCGCAACCGTCAACCGAAGGTCTTTGGTATAGAGCCAGCATACGCCGACAGCCGCGGCAAAGAACAACCCGGTTGCAGTGTATATTATTTTGAACTGCATGACTAATTGTTTCATATCATTCCCCGAAAGTGTAACCTATTCCGAATACCGTTTTGATGTATACGGGATTTTTTATATCCTTTTCAACTTTATTTCTGATTCGTTTTATATGAACCGAAAGCGTGTTTTCATCGATAAAATTGCCGTCAATATCCCAAATTTGCTCCAGCAGCGTGCTTCTTGTCAACACGCGTCCCCTGTTCTTAGCCATATACTCAACTAATTTATATTCGGTGGAAGTCAGTCTACAGTCTTCGCCGCAGCGGGTCACCTGCATTTTATCATAGTCGATTTTCAAATCCCTGTATTCGAAGAATGTCGGTTCACCGTGTAAAACAGTGCGTTTCAATACGGCCAGAACCTTTTGACGCAGCACCGCTATTGAAAATGGCTTTGAAATATAATCATCGCAACCTGCTTTAAATCCGCTGAGCATATCGTTTTCCGTATCGTTGGCAGTTATGAAAATCACCGGCGTAAGGTCATTTTTCTCTCTTATCTCCCTACAGAAAGCAAGCCCGCTGCCGTCCGGCAGATGAATATCCAGCAGTAGGATATCAAATCTATTTTGAGGATAGCTCTTTTGAGCATCCGAGAGACTATAGAAGGAGGTTATATTGTGCTTATCCATTTCAAGAGCGATTTTTATGCCTGCATTCAAAGCAATGTCATCTTCAAGTAAAAACACCTCAGCCACGCTTTTCACCTCATATTGTATTCTAACACAAAAAGCGGCAGATTAACAGCCGCCTTTTGTGTTTTGTTTAAGTATCCGCATTATGCAGCCGCTGTGTAACGCTTTCTTTATTCACTGTTTTGTAAACGATTGGCGGAACCGCAATACATATAGCAAAAATAACAGCAACAAGAAGACTCACCTCAATATACGGATAGGTAAATTGCGCGTAATCAGCAAGACTTGGCATCGCTCCGCCGATAAAAAACATTACCGCATTCCCAAGGCTCATGATGAGCAAAACCGTTATCAGCGCATAGCAGAAGCCTTCAAGACAAAGCATTCTTTTTATCTGTTTCTTCGTCATACCTATACTCTCAAGCACGGAAAGCTCTTTACGTCTTGAATAGACCCCGGTAATCATGACGTTTATAAAGTTAATAATGCCTATAAGGATAAGAAGCGCCGAAATCCCGCCCGTAAGGATGTTCATTGTCGTCATCGTTGACGTAAAGTTTTGTGCCTGTTCGCTTTTTGCGGTAAATTCATAGGAGTAGTTTGTCAGCGAAGAATTCAACTTTTCGAGTTTTGCACGTACCATCGGTTCGTCTGTGCTTTTGGTATTGAGATTAATAAAATCAATATTTGCGTTAGGGTTCAATGAATCAAGGAACTGCTGACTTACAAACACACCCTCCACACAGCCTACCGCATAGGCATACATTGAAAAATCGCAGGATGAACTGTCGTCCAATACCCCGCCTATCCTTATGCTTTCGGTGTTTTTTGAAGTCTGACTTGTAAGCTGTAATGTTCTGCCGGTCATCGCGCTGTAATTTCCTTTGCCGATAAGACAAACCTCTCCGCGTTCAAAAGCCTCTATATCAACTTTGTCTTCGTGAGTATGATTATACTCTTCAACATATTTGTTGTCGATCCCATATACGCGTGTGCCATAATCGTTTTTATCACCCAACTTTTTCATTGAACTGATAAACTCTTCGTAGCTGTTCACCCCGAGCACCGAAGAATAAGTGTTATACGTCTCACGCAACACAGGCTCAAAAAGCTTCTCATCAAACGGTACGGTACAATATTCCGAACATACAATTTCCTTTGATGTTATCTCGTCTATTGTATCTATTGACGCCATGAAATCATCATCAAACTTCACAGTATCAAGAGGAGGAAGACTTTGATAGGAAAAATCATCCGGATAATATTCACTTATATAATTATTGACATTAAGACTTGAAAAAAAGCT
Source organism: uncultured Eubacteriales bacterium (assembly GCA_964516565.1). GTDB lineage: Bacteria > Bacillota > Clostridia > Oscillospirales > Acutalibacteraceae > DTU089. Next base: position 32,898 of record CAZEXA010000012.1, read on the forward strand.
CGTCACGCTTAAGAAGGTGACTGTACCCATAAACAGGGAGGCAAAAACAAGAATCGCGCGTTTCTTATCCCTGAACACATTATGGAACGCCATTTTGTAAAGCTTGCCGCCATCTGTCGATTTTCTCTTGAGCTTCCTGCCCGAAGCGGTTACCCCGGTATATCTGACCGCTTCGACAGGCGACACTCTGCTGGCGATTTTCGCGGGCTTCCTACAGCTTATAACAACTGTAAACAGCGCGAAAAGCGCGGTACCTGCGAAAATTAAAGGGCTGAACGAGATAGCGGAAGGCATTGCGGAACCCATGGCAGAGGAATCGGCGGTAAACATCGTCATTGCCGCCGGAACAATGCCGAAGGATGTCAAAAAGCCGAGCAGAAGACCTGCGGGAATTCCTATGACGGAGAGTCGAAAGGCCTGTTTGCGAACGACTGTTTTAATCTGTTTGGGAGAAGTGCCGATTGTTTTCAAAAGTCCGTAGAAATGGATATCCTTTGTTACGGATATATACATAATGTTATATATGAGCAGATAGCCGCTGAAAACAATAAAGAGCGCAATCAAGGCAATGGATATAATTACCATCAAAGTGCCCTGAGAGCTTTCATTATCCAGGGTTGTACTTGAAGAAAGGTACTGACCTTCGGTTTTAACCTGTTGATCAATGAAATCATAGACATCAGAGGCATATCCCGTTTTTATGGAAATACAAATTCTTCCGTTTTCTGCGAGCGTAAGACCGTTTGTATTGCAATATGCCTGCGAAAGGAGCGCTATGCCTCCGGACTGAAGCTGTTCATATTCTGAATACCATCCGCTGAGCACAAAATTCTTTGTCAGTTTTCCCCCGTCCGATTTATATGTCAGTGTGATCTTCTGTCCGACGACAGGCGCGGATATACCGAGAAGCTTCAGCGCTTTCTCTGAAAGCATTATTTCATTTTCATTCACCGGGTAATTTCCGTTAATAGCACCGACGGCAGGGATGATATGCTCTTCCCATTCTGTTTTATCATAGCAGAGTATAGCGATTGACATATCCTTGCCTTCAGCCGTTTTCTGCCTGACGGACCCGATGTTTATCTGGGCGCCGACATTTTTTATGCCGTCAATTCCCTTAATTTTCTCTGTCTGTGCGGCAGTCGGCGCTTTTAAGAATACCGTCGCCTGTGTTCCGCTGAGCCGCACCATCGCGGTTTTAAAATTCCTGCCGAAGCTCACGCCTATGCTGAAAACAGAGGTTATCATGAAGGTTGTGAGGATTATGGCAATCAAGGCTATGACGTTCCGTCCGCGGCTCGCGTTAAAGGAACGGTGCGAAAGACGCTTTACAGCCGCTTTATTGTTATTGCTGAGCATAATGTCACTCCTTTACGATTACGCCATCCTCAATATGGATGATGCGGTCAGCCATCTGGGCAATTTCTTCATTATGCGTGATCATAACAATCGTCTGATTGAATTTTTTACTTGTCTGCTGTAAAAGCAGCACAACCTCAAGACTTGTTTTACTGTCAAGATTGCCCGTCGGTTCATCTGCGAAAATAATCGCCGGCTTTGTCGATAAAGCCCGTGCAATCGCCACCCGCTGCTGCTGACCTCCGGAAAGGTTATTCGGCATATCCTGCAGTTTGCTTTCAAGTCCCAATGTCCTGACAATTTCGCCCATATATTCCTCGTCCGGCTTCAGTCCGTCAAGCTCGACAGGCAATATGATGTTTTCATAAACATTCAGTATGGGGACCAGATTATAGTTTTGAAAGACAAAGCCCGTATTTCTGCGGCGGAAAACTGTGAGTTCATCGTCTTTCATTGAAAAGATTTCATTGTTCCTGACGATGACGTTTCCCGAGGTAGGTCTATCCAGCCCCCCCAGCATGTTCAGCAAGGTTGACTTGCCGCTGCCTGAGGTTCCGACAACGGTTATGAATTCCCCTTCTTCAATATCCAGAGATACGTCGTTGAGCGCCCAAACGGCGTTTTCGCCGTCCCCGTACCGTTTAACAAGATGACTGGCTGATAAAATACCCATATTGCTTCCTCCGTTTGTTTTCTGCTTTTTAGTATACAACCTGTTTCTTACGATTTTGTGACTTCCCGCAAAAAAAAATCGCCCTCTTCCGAGGGCGGTTTTTATCGGTTATATAAGCTCGATGATGCACATCTCCGCGGCGTCTCCGCGGCGCGCTTCGGTCAGGGTTATACGGCAGTAGCCGCCGTTTTTCTCCTTGTACTTTGGCGCAATCTCGTCAAAGAGCTTTTTGACAACGGATTCCTTGGTGATGTAACCGAGCGCCTGTCTTTTATTGCTTAAAGTGTTTTCCTTGGCGAGGGTTATCATTTTTTCAGTCATCGCGCGAACCTCTTTGGCTCTCGTGGCCGTCGTCTCCATTTTTCCCTTTTCGAGAAGAGAAGTCACCATATTGCGAAGCATGGCGTTACGGACGTCCGTCGCTCTGCCGAGCTTTCTGGTACCGGGCATAATATTCACTCCTTTGCCTTAATGCAACTTATTCGTCCTCGCTGTGCAGCGTAAAGCCGAGAGAGGTCAGTTTCGCGACGACCTCGTCAAGAGATTTGCGGCCGAGATTTCGGACCTTCATCATATCTTCCTCGGTCTTGTTGATCAAATCCTCCACGGTGTTGATGCCGGCTCTCTTGAGGCAGTTGAAGGATCTCACCGAAAGATCGAGTTCCTCAATCGTCGTTTCGAGAAGCTTTTCCTTGCCGCTGTCGCTCTTTACGACCATGATTTCGGTGTTGGAGACCTCATCGGAAAGATCGACAAAGAGGTTCAGATGCTCGGTCAGAATCTTCGCGCCCAGCGAAACACCTTCGCTTGCGGAAATGGTGCCGTTGGTCGTGATTTCCAGCGTCAGCTTGTCGTAGTCGGTAATCTGACCTACGCGTGTATTCTCCACCGTGTAGTTGACCTTGAGCACCGGGGTGTATATGGAGTCAATGGCGATAACGCCGATGACCGGATCCATAATCTGCTTATTGCGTTCCGCGGAAACATAGCCGCGTCCCTTGTCGGCGGTCAGCTCCATCTGAACGTGGGCATCTTCGCCGAGTGTTGCTATGAGATAATCCGGATTGAGAATCTCAACCTCGGAATCGGTCTTGATATCGCCGGCTGTAATGACGCCGGGACCGTTCGACTCGATGTACATCGTCTTGGGGCCGTCGCCGTGAATTTTCAATATGACACCCTTAAGATTCAGAACGATTTCTGTAACGTCTTCCTTGACATTCGGAATCGTCGAAAACTCGTGCAGTATATTATCAATCTTCACGGAGGTAATGGCGTATCCCGGCAGGGAGGACAACAGCACGCGGCGCAGGCTGTTTCCCAGTGTAGTGCCGAAGCCTCTCTCAAGCGGCTCTATGACGAATTTGCCGTACTCACCCGAATTTTCTCCGGAATCAATGAACTCTATTCTGGGCTTCTCAATGCCTATCATTCATAACCCTCCTTATATTTCACAGTCACCTGTGGATATGGAATTGCCGAATTCCTGCGGAGAACGAATTACTTGGAGTACAACTCGACGATGAGATGCTCCTGAACCGGAGCCTCGATCTGGCTGCGCTCGGGTAAATTGAGAACCTTCGCTTCATTGGTTTCAGCGTTTAATGAAAGCCACTGCGGCACCGGGCGTCCACCGTTCATCTCAAGAATATCCTTCAGCTTGTCGTCCTCGGCGTTTCCGGCCTTTACCGTGATAACGTCGCCCGCCTTGAGCAGAAAGGACGGGATATCCGCCCTGCGGCCGTTGACCTGAAAGTGACCTCTGGTGACAAGCTGCCTGCCCTGCGCTCTGGAGCTTGCCCAGCCGAGCAGATAGACGACATTGTCAAGACGGCTCTCGCAGATAGCGAGCAAATTCTCGCCGGTCATGCCGCGGCGTCTTTCCGCCATAAGGAAATACTTGTGGAATTGTTTTTCGAGGATACCGTAGTATCTCTTTGCCTTTTGCTTCTCGCGCAGCTGCAAGCCGTACTCGGAAACCTTTTTCCTGCCCTGGCCGTGCTGTCCGGGAGCGTAGGCGCGGCGCTCAACCGCGCATTTATTGGTATAGCATCTGCTGCCCTTCAGAAAGAGCTTTTGACCCTCGCGGCGGCAGAGCTTACATACTGCTTCGGTATATCTTGCCATAGTGCGTTACACCTCCAAATTCGTTATACACGCCTTCTCTTGGGCGGACGGCAACCGTTGTGGGGAATCGGGGTCACGTCTTTAATCAACGTAACCTCAAGTCCTGCCAGCTGGAGCGCCCTGATGGCGGCCTCACGTCCTGAGCCGGGACCCTTGACATAGACCTCAACCGTCTTCATACCGTGGTCAATCGCCGCTTTCGCGGCTGTTTCGGCGGCGGTCTGCGCGGCGAACGGCGTAGACTTTCTCGAACCGCGAAAACCCATCTCGCCTGCGCTCGCCCAGGAAACGGCGTTGCCCTGCGTGTCGGTGATCGTGACGATCGTGTTGTTGAAGGTGGACTGAATATGTGCCGCACCTTTATCAATGTTCTTTCGCTCGCGGCGCTTATGAGAAGCTGTGCCCTTTTTTGCGGCGCCTTTTGTAGCAGCCATTCGTAAATCCTCCTTGCCTTACTTTTTCTTGTTCGCTATCGTCTTCTTGGGACCCTTACGCGTTCTGGCGTTGGTCTTGCTGCGCTGGCCGCGCACCGGAAGTCCCTTGCGGTGACGGACACCGCGATAGCAACCGATTTCAATCAGTCGTTTGATATCGAACGCCGTTTCACGGCGAAGCTCACCCTCGACCTTGCAGTTGTGGTCGATGTATTCACGCAGTTTGCTGACGTCGTCCTCGGACAGATCCTTTACTCTCGTATCGGGATTTATGCCGGTGGCATTGATAATGTCGGCAGCGGTTTTGCGGCCGATACCGAAGATATAGGTAAGACCTATCTCGATTCTTTTGTCTCTTGGTAAGTCGACACCTGAAATACGCGCCATTTGTCAGTACACCTCCAAATTTCTTGTGCGCCGGTCAACCCTGACGCTGCTTATGCTTGGGATTCTCACAGATAACCATGACCTTGCCCTTGCGCTTAATGATTTTGCATTTTTCGCAAATTTTTTTAACGGAAGGTTTGACTTTCATTGATAAGTCCTCCTATACAAAGATTGCTTCACTCGCTTATTTGGATCGCCATGTGATACGACCGCGGGTCAGATCGTAAGGTGACATTTCTACAGTGACCTTATCACCGGGAAGTATCCGGATAAAATTCATCCTGAGCTTGCCGGAAATATGCGCTAAGATCTTGTGCCCGTTCTCAAGCTCGACTTGAAACGTTGCGTTCGGAAGAGCGTCGACAACCGTGCCCTCAACCTCAATCATATCCTGTTTTGACATTAACCGAAACCTCCCCGCCGCTTCTGAGCGTTCTCGCTCAGCATAAATAAGGCTTTCTTCAGTCTGCCGTTTGCCTCCAGATCGTATGACGATACCACAGAGCCGGTCACGGCAATATGCTTTACGTTTTTTCGCTTAGGGCGCTCAATGGGACGTTCCTTGCCGTCGCAGAGGTAAACGCGTTCACCGTCAACCGCTAAAACCGCCATGGGCTTACCCTTGTCACGCCCCGCCTTCGAGATCACTACTGCACCGACCTTCAGTTCCATGAACTCACCTGCAGTCCGTCAGGATGACGGGACCTTCGGCGGTGACGGCTACCGTATGCTCAAAGTGCGCGGAAAGCTTTCCGTCGAGCGTGACGACTGTCCATTGATTGGAAAGTGTCCGCACCCCCGCCTCTCCGGCATTGATCATCGGTTCGATGGCAAGCGTCATGCCGGGTACCAGCCGCGCGCCGCGGCCGGGCGTACCGTAATTCGGAACGGCGGGATCCTCATGGAGCTTGGCGCCCACGCCGTGTCCTGTAAATTCTCTGACTACCGAAAACCCGCGTTTTTCACAGTAGCTTTGTACGGCATAGCCGATATCACCGATTCTGCCGCCGGGAACTGCCGCCTGAATGCCCACATAAAGGCTTTCCTCGGTTACATCCCTCAGCCGCTTCGCTTCTGCCGATATTTCACCGGCCGCGAAAGTGGCGGCAGTATCCCCGGTGTATCCGTTCAGGGTGGCGCCCAAGTCAATACTGACCAGATCGCCTTCCTTGATGATACGGCTTTTGTCGGGAATTCCATGAATGACCTCGCTGTTAACGGAGATACAGGCTGAAGCCGGAAATCCGTTATAGTTAAGAAACGTTGGCTTCGCGCCGCAGCTCTCGATATATTTTCTGACGATGCCGTCAATCTCACCGGTCGAAATGCCGGGCTCTACAGCCTGACCTGCGACCTTTAGCGCCTGCGCGGATATGCGGCAGGCAACGGACATCGCTTCAATTTCACGCTGCGTTTTCAGCACAATCATGCGTGTCTTCCTTTCGCGAGGGGACGGGAGAAAATCTCCCGTTGCGTTTAATCCTTTAAGGCCTCTAAAATGGCGGTCGTATTGTCAGTGACGGGCAAGGTGCCGTCAACGGTGCGCAGCAGCCCTTTTTCCTCATAGAAACGGATCAGAGGCTCCGTCTGCGCGTGATAGACCTTCAGCCTTTCAAGTACGGTTTCGGGCGCGTCGTCCTTACGGATGACAAGCGCGCCGCCGCAGAGGTCGCAAACCCCTTCGGTCTTGGAAGGGCGGTTCTGAATATGGTAGGCTGCGCTGCACTTGCCGCAGACGCGGCGACCCGACATCCTGTTAATAACCGTTTGGTCAGGTACGTCTATATTGACGACCAAATCGATATCCACGAGCAGACTAAGCGCCTCTGCCTGCGGAATCGTTCTGGGAAAACCGTCTAAAATGAATCCGTTTCCACAGTCCGGCTGGGCGATCCTGTCCTTCACGATGCCGATGACGACCTCGTCGGGAACAAGTTGTCCCGCTTCGATGAAGGCCTTTGCCTTAAGCCCCATTTCCGTGCCCTTGGTAAGCGCTTCACGGATGATGTTGCCGGTGGAAATAATCGGGATATTCAGACGACCGGTCAGTATTTCTGCCTGCGTGCCTTTTCCCGCGCCGGGGGCACCGAGAA
>CAZEXA010000013.1:0-39966 GCA_964516565.1 uncultured Eubacteriales bacterium
CCGCATCCGTAGACGCTGTCGCCTTCGTCATAGCCGATGAAACAGCTGTACTGCATATATATGGCCATCTGTTCTTCTTTGGTAACGCCGCACTCGGCGTCATGGTTGCCGAAAACCATGGCTACGGGAATACCGTATTCCTCGAAGACCGACATATAGCAGTCGATGGCGGTCTTGACGAGGACACTGTCAACGGCCTCCATACCGGAATTACAGCCGCCACCCGAGATATTGTCGCCGGTGAGCACGATGAGGTCGGGTTTTACGGTTTCGACAGACCGGACAATAATTTCTTTCGTGACGGGGTGGAGCATCGCGTTGTCCTGAATGTCCGAAAGTTGTAGAATGGTGAATTTTCCGTCGCTGCCGAATTGCAGACGGCGGGCGTAGGCGGGAGTTTCGGCATACGCGCTTATGCTGCCCATGAGGCACAGCAGCGACAGAATGCAGAGCAGGCTGATGATTCTTTTCATAGTAATCCTCCTCTGGAATATATATACTATTAACATAGCACTGCCTGCAATGGATGTCAAGCGGATGTTAAAATATGTAAAATAATAATAAATTACCTTTTTGTTGCAATTTACGGCAGACGGTATATAATGAGTGACAGCATACGTTTGAAGTGTTGTTATGTTTGTACTCTTTAGAAGGGGGATACATATGAAAAGGGCACTTGTTACGGGGGCTTGCGGTTTTATCGGCGCGCATTTGGCAACATTGCTTGCCGATGAGGGGTTCACGGTAATAGGATTGGATATGGCCGACAAAAGCCTAAACAAGAAGATGAACGGGTATATCGCGGACGGAAAGATCGTTGTTCACAAGGGGGACCTGCTTAGCTTTGATTTTCATTCACTCGGAAAAGTGGATTATGTCTATCAGATTGCCGGAAAGGTCAGCGCCTGGGGCGATATCAAGGATTTTGACCGCGTCAATGTGGACGGAACACGCAGAGTTATCGACTATGCGAAGGATGTCGGCAGCGACGTGGTCATCTATTTGAGCTCGACAGCTGTATACGGTTACTACGGGTATACCGACCTGCCCGAAACAGGGGATAAACGGCCGATGGACAATCCCTATTCCCTTTCGAAGCTTCACGCCGAAACGATGGTGATGTCGCACTGCCGGGAAATCGGGCAGAATTACGTCGTCATACGTCCGGGAAACGTATATGGTGATTATGATATGACCTCCTCCTATGACATCTACCGACTGCTTTCCAAGGAGAAGATGGCGGTAGTGGACAAGGGGAGACACAAGAGCTGTTTTGTCTACGCGGGAAATCTCGTTTTGGGTATTTACCAAGCAAGCGTTACGCCCGCGGCATACAACGAGGACTATAACCTGACCGACGGTTTCGGCGAGACGCTTGCCGAATACCTGACGTGGGGAGCGAAAGCTTTGGGCGTCCGCCCGAAATTCATCAGCATGCCCGGCTCGGTGTCGCGTCTGACGGCGATGACCGTGGAGGGGATTTATCATCTCCTGCGCATTAAAACCATGCCTCTGATCACGCTGTTTTCCGTCGAGCAAAACTGCCGCGACTACCATTTTTCCATTGAAAAGGCGCGGCAGCGTTTCGGCTACAATCCCGCAATATCTCTGGAAGAGGGAACAAAACGCACTGCCGCGTGGTTTTTGACCATGCCGCCGGATATCAAAGTAAAAAGAAAGTGAGTAAATGAAATATGGTTGCCGCCTTTAGAAAAGAATTGTCCCTCGTGTTCAAGGATTGCGACAGAAATATCGTCATTTCCGTCGTGTATATCACCTTTGCTCTGGCGCTCTACTACTATTTCGGAATTCAGGATTTCTTTGTCAAGACGTTTGGCGACGGGTTTTCCGATCCCGAACAGCTTTTGTACTGGAAATACATCTATCACAATTTTATGGCGTTCTTTTTCTTCTTTGTTTTGTCCGTACCGATTGTAACGCTTGTAACAAAGCAGAGCTTTAAAGAACTCGGTCTCAATTTCAAAAACAAAAAGTTCAACACGACCGTCATTCTGCTCGCCCTCGTCATCGCGCCGCTTATGTCGCTGACCACCATCGGCGACGAGGACATGATGGCGCTTTATCCTCTGAGCGGCGCGCTGGTGTTTTCGTCGGCAAAGTATTTTATCATCTACTATCTTTCGCTGGCAGCGTACTATTTCGGCTGGGAATATATGTTCCGCGGCTACGGCTTTCAGCGTATGCAGGAGCGGTACGGTCCGGCACTTGCCATTGTGTTCTCAACAATGATTTCCGCGCTTGTTCATTCGTCCATCGCGGGTTTCGGGAAGCCGATATCCGAGACGTTCTCCGCGCTGTTCGGCGGGTTTATCTTAGGGTATATTGCCTATAAATCAAAATCGATCTTCCCCACATTTGTTATTCATTTTCTGTTGGGTATTTCCTGCGATTTATACTCATGGAAATTCTGAGGTGAAAAAAGATGTCAAAAGTAGCGATTGTTACGGGGGCTTCCTCAGGTATTGGCAAGGAGACTGCTCTCTTGCTGCTTGAGCGGGGGTATACAGTCTATGCGCTGAGCAGAAAGCCGACGGAGATAAAGAACGCAAAGCTTATCGCCGCCGATGTGACAAAGACACAAGAAGTTCAACGCGCGGTCGCCGAGGTGCTGCGCGCAGAGGGTAAAATCGACCTTCTTGTCAATAACGCAGGTATGGGTATTTCCGGCGCGCTGGAGGACACGAGCGACGAACGGGCGGAGTATATCTTCGACGTCAACCTGTTCGGCGCTTTTAGGATGGCGCGCGAAGTCATCCCGTCCATGCGGGAAAACGGCGGTGGGCGTATTGTCAATTTAAGCTCGCTGGGCGCCGTGTTCTATCTACCGTTCCAGGGCTTTTATTCGGCGACGAAGGCGGCAATAAACGCCCTGTTCTGCGCCATGCAGCTTGAAGTCAGACCCTTCGGTATTCAGATTACCTGCGTAATGCCCGGCGATATTAAAACCGGTTTTACGGGCAGCCGTGTCAAAAACGAGAACAATAACCCGGCGTACAGAGAAAGAATACAAAAATCCGTGGCGGTCATGGAAAAGGACGAACAGAACGGGATGTCGCCCGCGGCGGTCGCCAAGGTTGTTGTCAGACAGGCGCAAAGAAAAAAGCCGAAGCTGCTTGTCACCGTAGGCGCCAAGTATAAGCTGGTGGCTTTTTTGGCAAAAATTTTGCCGGCGGGACTCGTCAATAAAATCCTGTACGCAATGTACGGGGGATAAAAAAACAGGGCGCAAGCCCTGTTTTTTTATTTCTATGGGTATGAAAGGGTGATGTCAAGATAGGGAATAACATTAATATCCGCCAATATCCGTCAGCGTACCGGCCTCGTTAAAATTCCAGGCGACAAAGCCCTTTTCGAGGGCGGGTGAATTCTCCGCGAGAGTAAAGTCGCCGTTTTGCGGATCCTTAAACAGCGGGTCGGTGACCGTAACCCCGGCGTAATAGCCGCGCGCGGTCATGGCGGCTATGGACTGCCTGTCGGAAATACCAAGCTTTCCGTCTGCGTTTTTGCTGGAAAGAATAAGACCGCCGCGTTTGTAGTCCCACAGGATGTTACCGCTGTCGGTGAATTTGCCTTCCTCAACGCTGACGTACAACGGCGTATTGTCCCCGACAATGATGTTGTTTGTCAGTGTCATCGCGAAATGATCCTCTTTGCGGGAAACCCGTATTTGTCCCTCGGCGCTCAGAGCAAAAATGTTGTTGCGTATAATGTTATCAGCGCCGTAATGGATATGTAGGCTCTGCGAGCCGCAGGCGTAGACGAGATTTTGCTCGACTGTGATGTGGGAGGAACCCTCGTCGAGGTAGACGCCCCAGCCGCCGTAGCCGCCCTCAGAGGGGTCTGCCGCGACATGATGGATGGTATTGTGGTGGAGTACGGAATGAGGCTGTGCGGCGAGCGTATAGATCCCGCCCATATCGGAGAGCCAGCCCTGTCCGATGTCGTAGATCAGGTTATAGCCGATGTCGATGTAATCGGTCACGCTGTAGTCGTACCCCCACACCCAGCCGACCGACACGGCGGTATAGTAGCCGTCGTGTATTTCGTTGTGCGTGACGGTACAGTTTTGCGCATAAAATATGAGCACGCCGATGGCGTTGGCGCATACGCGTCCGTACCGGTAGATGACATTGTCCGAAACGGTGATATTGCGCACCGTTTTTTCATTGTCGGCGTTATCACCCCTTATAAAGACCGCATTGGCGCCGATATTTTGGAACAGGGAACGCGTGACCGAGCAGTCCTGTACATTTCGGTCAAATTTTAAGGCCGAAAAGCCAATATTTTTAATAACACAGGCATCGAAGACGATGTTTTTCGCGTTATTGACCAGCAGACACGCCGGTGTGCTCGCGGCTGCCTGCGGGTGCTCTAAGAGCTGACAGCCCCAACCACTGTCCGCGTTTTCGCCGTCGGCGAGGATATGCCAGTCGCTTTCGCTGAAGGTAATCCCCTGAAAGGTGATGCTGTCGCAGTTATCGATGTCGAGCAGCTTGTCATTAACGGGTGCATACAGCACCGTACTTTCGATATTATCGCCGCTCTGCGGAACGTAATAAAGCTTATCGGCGGTTTTGTCGAGATACCACTCGCCCGGGGAATTAAGCGTCTCAAAGACATTTTCAAAGAAAAACCGGTCGCCCTCGCGGTAGATCATGGACGCATATTTTCCGAAGGTCACAAGCCCCGTCGCGGGGTCAAAAGCGTTCAGGTTCAGGTTTTCGTCCTTCCAGTAGTGCATGACCTTGCAGGTAATGTCGGTGAGGTTATGAAATTTCTCCAGACCCGTCAGCGCGTCTTTGTCACCGAAGAACGACCGTTCGCCGAGCGTATATTCCCACGGCGTGTTTTCCTTGGTGTACAGCGCGTCGTCCGTATGCGTTGCCTTGATTGTAAAATAACCGCTTTGGGGCCAGCGCGTGCGCGGCAGGCTGCCTGTTTCGCTGTAGAGGGCATTGAAGCTCCCGTCGGCGTCTGCCGTCCACACGCTGACGCCGTTCACCGTTTCCTCTCTCCAGCCGCTAAGGGGCACCGCGCCGCTGATAACGGGCGTCTCGCCGGGGTATGCTTTATAGGTAACGCCGGACAGGTCTTCGTCTGTAAACCGGAGCGTCTGTGTCTGTGTATACCGTCCGCCCCGAAGCCAAACTGTCACGGGTTCATTTAGTTGCTGCGCTTTCAGCGCACGCAGGCGGTTTTTGGCCTCAGCGACCGTTTTCAGCGGGCCGTCGGTACCGTCTGTGCTTACCGATGCGCGTTTTCCCGAAAAAGCGTCGTTGCCATCGGGCGATACTAAAAGGTCATATGTATCCATCGTAAAATCCCCCGTTTCTATCTGCTGTTTTTCCGGCGTTTCCCAACTGCCGCCGAACTGTCCCTGTACGGGTGAAAGCAAGGCGCCCAGCAGGGTGAACAGCAGTGTGAGGTAGGCAATGATGTTCTTCATAACGATAACCATCCTTTCACGGTCGATTTTTTACTGAAAAAACCGGACGCTCCGCTACAGGGAACGTCCGCGTTTGTTATTTCAGAGGCACAAGAGTCAGTGTAAAGGTCGGTTTTGAGGATATGTCGATTTTATAATTATCAAGTGTGTCCGGTCCGCAGCTGTTGGTGCCGGTGCCTCTTGTGAAGCCGTCTACGGTGACGAACGTCGCTCCCTCGTTCACAATATCCTCCCGATGCTTGGCTTCGGTCAGCAGCTTCTGGCTGTAGGGATGTACGTTAAAGGTGAATTTACCGTCGGAACAGACCATCAAACCCGCCCCCTTTTTGTCGGTGAGCTTCAGATACCGCGTGTCGATGTGGTTGCCGTTGTCCTGCGGACGGATATAGTTCTCGTGCATATCGGAAACCTTTGCCGCATAGACGCCGACAGGCGACTGCGCCTTAAAATCGGGCAGATTTTCAAGCGGGCCGCGGCCGAAATAGGCGGCATTTTCATAATTTTCCGGCATGGCGAAGTAAACGCCGAAGCGGGGGATGTCGTAGAGGCAGTCGTCATAACCGTCATTTTCCGAAAGCGACGCGCAGACGGCGATAACGCCGTTTTCACCGACCGTATACCGCATCGATACATCAAATAGAGGTCCCTCTTTGCCGACACAAACATAGTCCGCCTCGACGGCCGCCGTTCCTTCTGTGGATTTGACCTCAAAGGTATTCAATTTCCATTGACAATTATCAATACCGAAGGTCTCCACCCAAAGCTTCTCGATATTGCGGTCGTTGTCGGTCGGTGCGCGGAAAATGTTCGGAACAAGGCTCTGTGCGTCTGAAAGCAGCGCCTTGCCGCCAATGGTGTAGCCGGTCAGAAAGCCGCTTTTTGCGTTAAAAACGGCGCTGCCGTCCGCAAAGCGAATAGAGACCGTTTTCTTGTCCTTCTCGACAGCCACCTTGCCGGGAGCGGGCACGTCAAAGGAAATCGGTGCCTCGGCGAGGACGAGCTGTTCCACCGCCCTGACCGCGCCCTTTTCAAGATAACAGAAGTCGATGTGGTAGTTGTGCCCTTTCTCAAGGCGGTCGAGAGGCAACGTGACCTTGCGCGTCTTTTGAGGCGCGATATCCAGCGTCATAGAGCCGGTTTTTGCCGGAATGCCGTCCTTTTTAAGAAGCCAGCATATTTCAAGATATGATGCGTTTTTGAAGCGGTTGGTGTTGACAAAGACAAAGGTGTTTCCCGCGGCGTGGGACGCACGGACGGGACGGTAGACAACCTTCATCTCCTCGGCACCGGTGTGCGGCGAACGGTCGGGGTAGAACAGACCGTCCACGCAGAAGCAGCCGTCATGATATTTCTCGCCGTGGTCGCCGCCGTAAGTGTACTCAAAAGAATATTTTTTATCATCTTTCGGGTGCTTGACCGAATGGTCAGCCCATTCCCACACGCAGCCGCCCATCAGGTTGTCGTAGGCAAACAGGATATCCCAGTATTCCTCCATCGCGCCGGGGCCGACGCCCATGGCGTGGCAGTATTCGCACAGATAGAACGGAACCGTCTTATAGACAGCGCCCCGTGTACCCTTGCCGACTTTCTCGACGTCGTAGGGGTGGGTGTACATTTCGGAGTGGACGTCGTAATGATGACGTTTTGTGCGGGTGACGCCCTCATAGTGAACGGGAATTTCCGGGCAGGCATCATGGAGAAACGCATAACATTTGTCGTGGCATTTGTAGCCTCCCGACTCGTTGCCCAGCGACCACATCAGGATACAGGGGCGGCTGCGGTCACGGTAGTACATTCTTTTTACCCTGTCCACATAGCGCGCAGCCCACTTTAAATCCATGCTGATGTCGTCGATATGCAGCCCTAAAGCAGGCAGACCGTGCGTTTCAATGTCCGCCTCATCGACGACATACAGGCCGTATTTGTCGCAGAAGGCCAAAAACTGCGGGTCGGGCGGATAGTGAGAGGTGCGTACACAGTTGACGTTGTACTCCTTCATCAGCAGCACATCGCGCTCCATATCGTTGACCGAGAGGGCGTAGCCCTTGGTCTCATGGGTGTCATGATGGTTGACGCCCTTAAGCTTAATTTTTTTGCCGTTAAAGGTGAAAACGTTGTCCTCGATTTTGATGGTCCGAAAGCCCGTGAAGCTGCGGACGCACATGAGCTCCTTACCGCCTTTTTTCAGCGTGATGCGCAGCTCGTAAAGCTTGGGTTCCTCGGCGTTCCACTCGGTGACCGGCAAAGAAACAAAGTGCAGGGTAAGGGTTTCGGCGGCGTCCGCCTCGGCGGCGGCAAGCTTCTTTTTGCCGTCGAGCAGCGTCATCTGCGCCTTGACGCCCTCGAGGGCTCCTTTCAGGAACAGCGCGGCGCTCAGCGCATACTTTTTACCGGTTTTCTGTGTTTTAACCTCAAAGTCGTTGAGGAACGTCGCGGGGTATTCGGTGATGTACACATCGCGGAAGATGCCGTTCTCGCGGAACATATCCTGCGCCTCAAGATAGGAGCCGGTACACCACTTGAACAGCACGGCGACAAGCTCGTTTTCCCCTTCGTGAAGGAAGGGGGTGATATCGAATTCATAGGAGTTATGCGCGCCCTCGCCGTAGCCGATGAAAGTGCCGTTTATGTACAGGTCAAGACAGGGCGCGATACCGAGAAACGTGATATAACGTGTTTTTGCGGTATCCCCGACGATGAATTTTTTGCGGTAGAGTCCCGCAGAAAAATCAGCGGGCAGCGTGGGAGGAACCACCCCTGTACCGGTGAAGCCGTAGGGACAATTCAAATAGACGGGCGGTTCATAGCCTGTTCTCTGCCACGTTGACGGCACTAAAACCGTATCAAATTTCAGCTTGTCGGTGTCGGCGGTTGCCGGCATGGCGGCTTTGCTCTTGTAATATTTGAAATCCCATTCGCCCGACAAAACCGTAACCATTCCGCTTTCGTAGCGCTCGTTCTTATAATCGGCGGCAGCCTTTTTCTTTTCCGTTGTATCGGGAATACAATAAGCTCTCGGCGCGAGCCGGTTCTTTTCCATAATATTAAAATCAGAATGATTATCGAAGTTTAGCACATATTTCATAATGTTCCTCCAAATTTTAACTTACCGATTCATCATAGCATACCGGCGGTGTGTTTTCAACAATAAAAAAGCCGACTGTCTGTTTTGCGGACATAAAAAACGCTCCCACCGCAAAATCGTGGCGACAGAACCGTCCTCTCTCCCTGTCTCCTCTGCTTACTATCGGTTTTTGTTGAAACACCGGCGGTGTTGTGATAGTATAAAGCAAAGGGCAAGGGAGAGAACAACAATGACCAATGTATTTGATATTACGGATTTTGGGGCTGTCGGGGATAAAAAAACAGACTGTACAGCCGCTATTCAAACAGCGCTCAACGCCGCGGGTGACGTTTGCGGACAAGTCATAGTGCCGCCGGGCAATTATATCTGCGGGTTGCTCAAGGTTCCCAAAGCAATCAGTATAACGGGCAGCCACGCCTGGTCTTTTCGGAATAACGGGAGCAGTATCCTGACACTCAAAAGCGGTGACTGTCCCTGTCTGCTTGATGTTTCAGAGGCGGCGGGCTGTACCGTTAAAGGGCTTTCGCTTGCCGGCGGAAAGCTCGGTAAAAATGTACATGGCATTATGCTGACGCATGAAGAGTATAACGGCGGCGGGGAAGAGGATACGACGACCGTCGAGGATTGCCGGGTAGACGGCTTTTCCGGCGATGGGATTCACTTAAACTGCATATGGTGTTTTTCGGTGCGTCACTGTATGCTCTGTTTTAACGGTGGGCATGGTTTATATATTAACGGCTGGGACGGTTTTATCCTCGACAACTGGATGTCCGGCAACACGGGCGCCGGCATATATGCAGATAAAGTCGCCGCTTCCGTGACCGCTACGGGCAACCGCATTGAATGGAACAAGCTTGCCGGAATCTATCTGCGCAACAGCAACACGTTTAACATCACCGGTAACTATTTTGACCGCAGCGGAGGACCGGCGTTGAATTTAGCAAACGCGGCAGACGGAAATACCGACACCGTCACCGTTACCGGCAACATTTTTAACAGGAGCGGTGCCGGCGACTTTACGCAAAATCCACCCGAGGATGCATACGACAACTGCCATATCAGAGCCGAGCGCTGCGTGAACACGGTGATTTCCGGGAACAGCTTCAGGGTGGGCATGAATGACGGAGGAACCGGACGGAAAAGCCCCGATTACGGCATTGTTCTCAAACATCTCAGAGGCTGTGTCATAACCGGGAACGCCATAATGTGCGGAAGCATCAAGCAGAACATTTTAGATCTCGGCGAACATGAAGAATGTGTGATTGTCAAAGACAACGCCGGTATTGAATGTGAGAAAGCAGGAATATTTTGGCCTAAGCTTTCAAAATAGCGAAAAACAAGAAACCGCCTCAACAAGTGAAGCGGTTTCGTTTTTGAGTAAAATCAGCCGAGCTCGGCGAAATACTTGATGGTTCTGACCATCTGGGAGGTGTAAGAGTTCTCGTTGTCATACCACGCAACGACCTGTACCTGATAAGTGTCGTCGCTTATCGGAATGACCATTGTCTGGGTGGAATCGAAGATAGAGCCCTGTGTGCTGCCGACGATGTCGCTCGAAACAATCTCATCCTCGTTGTAGCCGTAGGATGCGGATTGCACGGATTTCATATAGTCATTGATAGCGCCCTTTGAGATGTCCTTGCCCTTGACGACGGCGATGAGAATCGTCGTGGAGCCTGTCGGAACGGGGACGCGCTGCGCAGAGCCTATGAGTTTGCCGTTGAGCTCCGGGATGACAAGGCCGATAGCCTTTGCGGCACCCGTGGAGTTGGGGACGATGTTGACGGCGGCTGCTCTGGCTCTTCTGAAATCGCCTTTTGCGTGCGGGCCGTCAAGAACCATTTGATCGCCGGTGTAGGCGTGGACGGTCGTCATAATACCGCACTGAATCGGCGCGAAATCGTTGAGGGCCTTCGCCATGGGCGCCAGACAGTTGGTCGTGCAGGAAGCGGCTGAAACGATGGTGTCGTCCTTTGTGAGAATCTGCTCGTTGACGCCGAATACGACGGTGGGTAGGTCGTTTCCTGCCGGAGCCGAGATGACGACTTTCTTTGCGCCGGCCTTAATGTGCGCTTCGCTCTTGGCCTTGGTGGTGTAGAAGCCGGTGCACTCGAGCACGACATCGACGTCAAGGGCTTTCCACGGAAGGTTGGCGGCGTCTTTCTCGGCGTAAATGCGAATATTCTTGCCGTCTACCGTGATGCTGTTATCGTCCGCCGTAACCTTGTCGGCGAGAGCGTAACGTTTCTGCGCGGAGTCATATTTGAGAAGATGCGCAAGCATTTTGGGGCTGGTCAGGTCGTTGATGGCGACGATCTCATACCCTGCGGTGCCGAACATCTGGCGGAACGCGAGACGGCCGATTCTGCCGAAACCGTTAATGGCAACTTTGACTGACATAATTTTGTACCTCCTGAGTTTTATTGCTGATAATTAGGGTTTGCAAATATATTTTACCATACTTTTCTATTTATGCAAGGAGCTTTGTTAAAGTTTAAACGTACTTTTGCAAACTTTGTAGATATGTAAAAAAATAGGGGCGTAACGAATAAAAAAATAGTCAATTCAATGGAAAATCAGGGTGGTACCTTGAACCTCTAATTCACGACATTGCGCGGCGCGCCGCTTAAGTAAGCCTTTATATTACCATTAAAAATGTCGAGCAGACGCGTTCTTGTCTCCTGAGCCGCCCACGCGACATGCGGCGTCAACAGCGTGTTTTTTGATGTGAGCAGCGGATTGTCGGCTTTGGGGGGTTCCGAGGACAGAACGTCGGCGGCAAAACCAGAAAGCAGTCCCGATTCGAGCGCAGCGGCGACAGCACTCTCATCAACGACCGTTCCGCGCGAGGTATTGATAAGATAGGCACCCGGTTTCATTTCTTTAATAAATTCCTCACCCACAAGTCCGGCGGTCTTATCGTTTAAGGGGCAATGGAGCGTGATAAAATCAGCTTTAGCGAGCATATCCGGAAGTGAAAGGAAAGTGACGTTGTCCACAGATTCCTTTTTGCCTGACGGCGTATATGCTAAAACGTTCATGCCGAAAGCTGCGGCAATTTTTCCGACGGTGCTCCCGATTTTTCCGTAGCCGACGATGCCTAAAGTTTTACCCTTAAGCTCGAATACCGGGAACTTTAGATAGCAGAAGTCCGGACAGTTGACCCAGTCGCCGTTATGAACGGACGCCGTATAGTCGGACACGCGGTTCATAAAGCTTAAAATATAGGCGAAAACCATTTGTGCGACAGCCTCGGTGGAATAGGACGGGATATTGGAAACGGGGATGTTTTTTTTTCGCAGACAGGCACCGTCGACGACATTGTAACCGGTTGAGAGCAGCGCGACGAAACGCAGCTTTGGCAGACGGTCAATCATTTCCTTTGTAAGGGGAACCTTGTTGAGTATCACGATTTCAGCGTTTTCAGCCCGTTCGACAACCAGTGTGGGAGGCGTGCGGTCGTAGACGGTAAGATCGCATGCTTTTGCGATATACGCCCAGTCCATGTCCCCGGGATTCTGTGTATAACCATCTAAGATGACGGCGGTTTTTTTCTCCATTGTCTCCTCCTTTTTTATCGGCAACAGTAACCCCAAAAAACATACTTACTGTGTTTTGATGTATCCATCGGTTATGTCAGTATAGCATAATCGGTTACATTTGCCAATATTTTTGTTGACCTCTGTGTAAAAATGGTATAAAATAATTCAGTATTATGTGTATTCTATCGTTTTTTAAAGGAGACTGTGTCTTGAAGAGAAGGAGTAACCGTGACGGGCGGGAGAGAGTAGGGCATAAAAAAATATTGCTGATTACCGCTTTTATTCTCGTCGGACTGGCGATCGTTCTGCTGATATGGACATATCTCGCGCAGAATGAAGTGATTCGGGAACGGTACGCTGCTATTCAGGAAAAGCTTACCTACTATGAAACGGTTATCGCCTCGCTTGAAAACAAGTGGCTCCTCGTTTTGATTGTGTTCCTGCTGTACGCTCTCAAGAGCTTCGGGTTTATCGTGCCGCTTTCGGCGCTGTTTATCATTCCCGGTATGGTTTTCGATGTACAGTACGCGACGGCGGTCAATATCGTCGGTCTCTCTATTCTCGTCAGTATCCGGTTTTACTGGGGAGATAAGTACGGCGGCGGCGGATTGTTAAAGTATATTTCCAAGGTGTCGCTGATACGCGATTTTTTAAATCTAGAGGATACGGGGAATCTGTGGGTGTTGTTTTTGGCGCGGCTTGTGCCGATAACGCCGGTCAACACCGTGAGCCGGTTGTACGGCGCATCAGAGATTCCTTACGATAAATATTTGCTGATTTCTCTGCTCGGCTTCGCACCGCGGATACTCTCGTTTTCGGTACTCGGAAACAATGTGTTTGATCCGTTTTCGGTCGGGTTCCTTGTACCCATCGTTATTTTGCTGTTTATCTCCGGTATATCGCTGTTTATTCTTGACTATGCCATTAATCTGTTCGGCAGGCGCAAAAAGGCCGCCGAACGTTCGGATAACGATCGAAAGGATTGATATGATGAAAAATTTTGAGCTCAGAGGAGCGATCTCCAGCGGTCGATACGATATGCATCTGGCCGATGTCTATGGCGGGAAGGCACAAGCCATGAGCCAGCGCGGACGGTATTGCGCGCTGCTGGACAGCTTTGATGGCGTTTATCCGGGCGGTGACGAGGTGCGGCTGTTCTCCTCGCCCGGACGAACCGAAATCAGCGGTAACCATACCGACCACAATAACGGCAAGGTACTCGCCGCCAGCATCGATCTCGATTCGATTGCCGTCGCCCGAAAGACCGGCTCTGCCGTCGTCAATATCAAGTCCATCGACAACGGCACCGTCAAGGTTGAGCTTTCCGATTTATCTGTCCGCGACGAGGAAAAAGGGTCCTCGACGGCGCTCGTGCGCGGTATCTGCGCCGCTTTTTATGAGCGGGGCTATGTGATTGGCGGCTTTGACGCGATTGTTTCTTCCCAGGTGCTCATTGGGTCCGGGCTTTCCTCATCGGCTTCCTATGAGGTACTGATTGCCACGATACTGAATAACCTTTACAACAACGGAAAGGTGAAACAAATCGAGCTGGCGCAGATAGCGCAGTACGCCGAAAACGTCTATTTCGGAAAGCCCTGCGGGTTGATGGATCAGACCGCATGTGCCGTCGGCGGCTTTGTGTTTATTGATTTTAAGGACCCGAAAAATCCGATTATACAAAAGATTGAATATGATTATGAAGCTGAGGACTACGTCATCTGCATCGTCGATACCGGCGGAAGCCACTCTGACCTCACGAAAGAATACAGCGCCATAAAGTCCGAGATGTGCGCGGCGGCAAAGCTTCTTGGCGGCGAGGTGCTCCGTGATGTGCCGTCTGTGAAGTTACTGGAAAACTTGAAGCTTGTGCGCGACGAGGTGGGCGACCGCGCCTTACAGCGCGCCATGCACTTCTACCTTGAGAACGACAGGGTAACTGCCGAGGTGAGGGCGCTTGTAAAGGGCGATTTTTCGAGTTTCCTACAGCTTGTGCAGAAGAGCGGCGACTCATCGTTCAAATATAACCAGAATGTGTTCACCGCCGACGATTCCAAGTGTCAGCCCGTCGCTCTCGCTCTGGCGATGTGCGACTATTTACTTGACGGCAAGGGTGCCTGCCGCGTTCACGGCGGCGGCTTTGCCGGCACGGTGTTGGCGTTTGTGCAGAAAGACAATTTGCACCGCTTCACGACGGAAATTAAAAAGATATTCGGAGAGAAGTCGTGCTATATACTCTCCATACGCTCCGAAGGCAGTTGTGAGGTTTGAGTGCGGAGGCAATCGTCATGGCATTTGTTTTAGTAAACATATTGCAAAAGCTTTGCACCGCTCCCGGAGTCCCGGGCAGCGAAGACGCGGCCGCCGAACAGGCGGCGGCATTTTTATCCGTGTATGCGCGCGTCCGGCGTGATCGGCTTGGCAGCGTTATCGCCGAAATCGACGGGTCGGGGGAGTCGATTCTGCTCGACGCGCACATCGACCAAATCGGTCTTATTGTCACCGAGATTGATAAGACGGGTTTTCTGCGCTTCGCGCTCTGCGGAAATGTTGACGAACGGTTGCTTACGGGTGCCGAGGTGACTGTTTGGGCTAAGGAGCCTCTCTTCGGCGTCATTACGAGCACGCCGCCCCATCTCTCAGACCCTGACGACCGCGGTAAGATTAAAAGTGCAAAAAGCCTTGGTATCGACATAGGTTTTTCTTATGAAAAGGCGCAATCGCTTGTTTTCCCGGGTGACCGTGTTACGTTGAACGGGAAATTTACAAAACTGAAAAACGGACGAATAGCCGCCGCCGCGCTCGACGACAGAGCGGGCGTTGCGGCTGTTCTGTACGCACTTGAGCTGTTGAAAAACAGAAAGCATAACCGAAAAATCGTCATTTCCTTCTCCTCGCGCGAGGAGGTCGGAGGCGGCGGCG
Source organism: uncultured Eubacteriales bacterium (assembly GCA_964516565.1). Classification (GTDB taxonomy): domain Bacteria; phylum Bacillota; class Clostridia; order Oscillospirales; family Acutalibacteraceae; genus DTU089. Next base: position 15,014 of record CAZEXA010000013.1, read on the forward strand.
CGGCGGCGGCTTCGTTTACGGCAATGCCGCAGGAAGCGATCGTTTTAGACGTCAGCTTCGGCGATTATCCGGGAGCCGAAACGGCGCGGACAAAAAAGCTCGGCAGCGGCGCGATGATCGGCTGCTCGCCGGTGCTTTCGGGGGATATGACCGACGCGCTGAAAAACACCGCCAAAAAACACGGTATACCCTATACTATCGAGGTTATGGGCGGGTTGACGAGCACCAATGCCGACAGAATTTCCATAAGCGGCAATGGGGTGAAAACAGGGCTGATTTCCATTCCGTTAAGAAATATGCACTCGCCGTCGGAAATCGTACAGCTTTCCGACATCGAGAACTGCGCCCAAGTGATTGCGGCGTATATCGCGGGAGGTGACGGGCGTGATTGACATTTTGCGCGAGCTGTGCTCTCTGTACGGCGCTTCCGGGGATGAAAAGGACGTCGCCGCGTATATCGCGGATAAGCTAAAGAACGTCGCGGGCTTAAGCGTTGAGATTGATGCGCTCGGGAGCGTGATTGTCTTCAAAAAGGGTGTAGCCGTCCCGAAAAACAAGGTGTTGCTTGATGCGCATACTGACGAGGTTGGGCTGATGATCAACGATATTTCCACTGACGGTTTTTTAAGCTTCGACACTGTCGGCGGCATCGACCCCGCCGTACTCATCGGTCGGCGCGTCGTTGTCGGCAAAGCCCGCCTTCCCAGCGTTATCGGGCTAAAGCCGATGCATCTGCTCGCCGAGACCGAAAAAAAGACCATGCCCGCGGTCAGGGAACTGTGCATCGATATCGGCGCGCTTTGTGCCGAGGAAGCAGAAGAGCGCATCAGTGTCGGGGCGTATGCCTATTTTGATTCGGATTTTATCGCGTTCGGCGACGGCAAGGTAAAATGCCGCGCCATTGACGACCGCTTTGGCTGCGCGGTCATGCTCGCACTGCTCCTTGAGCCGCTGCAATATGATACATGGTTCTCCTTCTCGGTGCAGGAGGAGGTTGGTCTGCGCGGTGCATCGGCGTCCGCATTTTCAATAGCTCCCGACTGCGCTCTCGTACTGGAGGCGACGACAGCTGCCGATATTCCTGACGTCGAGGGCGGTGCGCGCGTCTGCGTACAGGGCGAGGGCCCGGCGGTTTCGTTTATGGACCGAAGCACTGTCTACGATAAAAAGCTTTACAAGACGGCACTGGATACCGCGCAGAGAGCCGGCGTCAAATGCCAGAGCAAGACGCTCGTCGCCGGCGGCAACGACGCGGGTGCCATCCACAAGAGTCGGGGAGGGGTCAGAACGCTGACGGTTTCTCTGCCGTGCCGATATATCCACAGCGGTGCCTGTGTCGCGGATACCCGCGATATGGAGGAGTCCCTGCGGTTCTTAAGAGCCGTTCTGCCGATTATGTGGAATGATTGAACGTGTTTTTAACAACGGTCTTCTCGGATATTTTTCCGAGAATCCTTTGTCGATTAGGATTGAAGCGCAGTTTACTGCCTATGGTGCTGATAAAGCGGGTGCGGAATTTTATATTCAGACGGATAGTGGTACGCCGACGGCACTGATTGCGGACGTACTCGGTGACAAAACGCTGCTCCTCCGGAGTAAACCGGATATTCAGGAGCTGAAAAGCTTTCTTAAATTTATTGGCTATCACAGTGTGACGATGTCCGTCAGCGACGCAAAAGTGTTGTTTTCGGAATATCCGGCGGTTACACAATACCCGCTGATGAAGCTTGTCTCCGCTCTAAAAACGGGTTCGGATACCGGGATACGGCTTTTGGAACCGGGCGCGAATGCTGCGCTCTACCGGCAAGTTTACGCGCTCGGGGGCTTTTCGTCCCCTTTTTCGGACTGGTATGCCGATATGGCGGTGCGCGTCAGTAAGGGCACTGCTTTCGGCGCGCTCTTGCTTTGCGGGGAGAATCTCAAATCCATGGCACTCGCCTCCTATGTCTGTCCGCGCGGATTTTTCATTTCAGCCGTCGCCACAAAAGAGGGGCATAGGGAAAAGGGCAGCGCTTCAAGCTGCGTAAAGGCGCTCTGCGGTACGCTGCCGGGAGAAGCGTATCTGTGGTGCAAAAACGAGCTGACCGCGTTTTATCGGCGGCTTGGGTTTAGTAATGACGGCACCATCGCCGTAGTTTTAGGGAAAAGAGAAGTATGAACGATTTTATAATCAGCGAACAAATGAAGACGCTTTCAAAAACGGCGCAGGAGCGTTGCACGGCGCGGTTTCTTGAGATTGACGATGTCGCCGAATATCACCAGCGGCGCGTGCTGAAAGCGTTTATTGACAACCGTGTAAGCGAAACGTATTTTGCCCCCTCAACGGGCTACGGCTACGGCGATCGCGGCCGCGAGGTGCTCGACAGGCTCTGGGCGGACATCCTCGGCTGCGAGGACGCGCTAATCCGATACGGTTTTGCCAGCGGCACACATGCGCTCTGCGTCATGCTGTTCGGCGTTTTACGCCCGGGTGATACGGTGCTTTGTGTGACCGGGACGCCTTACGATACCATTCACGCGGTTTTTGGGATAGACGGCAGGACCGGCAACGGTTCGCTCGCCGATTTCGGTGTGTGCTACCGGCAGGTCGAGCTGACCGAAGACGGTGAGATTGACTTCGACGGTGTGCGCGCCGCCTTGCGCTCTGAGCCGATAAAAGCGGTCTATATACAGCGTTCGCGCGGCTATACGCTGCGCCCGTCGCTGACGGCACAAAACATCGGCGACATTGTGAAACTCGTCAAAGAGGAGAGCGATGCGCTCGTCCTGCTCGACAACTGCTACGGCGAGTTTGTTGAGCCCGCCGAACCGGGACTACTGGGCGTTGACGTCATGGCTGGCTCGCTGATTAAAAATGCGGGCGGCGGCGTCGCCAAATGCGGTGGCTATATCGCCGGGAAAAAGGAATGCGTTGCGCTGTGCGCCTACCGGATGACCTCGCCCGGCATCGGGCGCGAGGTCGGCGCATCTCTCGGGCACAACCGTGATATTTTCATGGGAATTTTCCACGCGCCGCATGTTACGGGTGAAGCGCTTAAAACCGCCGTTTTTGCCGCGGCGTTGTTTGAGGAAATGGGCTTTGGCGTAACGCCGAAACCGCTTGAAAGGCGCGCCGATATCATTCAGAGTATTTTACTAAAAAACCCCGAACGGCTGACGGCGTTTTGCAGGGGATTGCAAAGCGGCTCACCGATCGACAGCTTTGTGGTTCCAGAACCGTCGGATATGCCCGGTTATGACAGCAAGGTCATCATGGCCGCCGGGGCGTTTACGCTCGGCTCTTCGATTGAGCTTTCCGCGGACGCGCCGCTGCGCGAGCCGTTCGCGGTCTGGCTGCAGGGGGGACTCAATTTCCACAGCGCAAAGCTCGGTCTGATGCTCGCGGCGGACAGAGTACTGGAATGCGAAAGCCCTTAATAGTAAAACATAATTAACAATAGCCAATAATGACAAGACGCACGCTGCCCGGTAGAAGCAGCGTGCGTCTTGTTAAGGAGTGATAAAAATCAACCAAAGGGATTAAAGTTAAAGGTTGTTGTCGTTTCGTCGTTATTCACTGTCGAGCCCTTATCCTCGATGAGCTTGACCTTGACGGTAAATGGTTTACCGATGGAGTAATTGTTGTTGACGCGCACGATGGTCAATGTCAGGGAATCCCCGACGGACATGTCGTCAATCATGGAGGGCAGGGTGTTTGTCGAGGTCAGATCCTTACCGTTTGCCTTGATGATCAAGTCGTTGACCTGAACGCCTTTATTTGTGAGATCGCTGTCAGAATCGATTTCAGCGATGACAATCGAGCCGGACGGCAAATTGTTTGATTGTACAATGATGCTGAAAATCTGGCTGTCCGAAACGGGGCTGTACTTGATGCCGAGTTTGGGACGGTTGGTGACATAGCCGTGGGCGATAATCTCGTCAACGACCTTCTTGACGGTGTCAACAGGGACTGAAAAGCCCATGCCCTCATAGTCGGTGTCGGCAATTTTCGAGGAGTTGATGCCGATTACCTGACCGTACTCGTTGACAAGCGCACCGCCGGAATTGCCGGGGTTGATGGCGGCGGTATGCTGGATGCAGGGCTGCGAATAGCCGACCGAACTGTCAACCGGTCTGTCCATGGCGGAAATCATGCCCTTAGTGAACGAGCCGAAAAATTCGGTGCCGCCGGGATTGCCGATGGCATAGATTGTCTGTCCGACGGACACCTTGCCGATGTCGCCGAATTCGGCAGGGGTCAGCCCGGTCTTTTTCACTTTTAAGACGCCGATATCGGTTTTTATATCGTAGCCGACGACGATTGCCTCGATATCGGTATTATCGGAAAAGCGGATACGAATACTGACGCCGGAGTCGCTGATGACATGGGCGCAGGTGATGATATAGGTATATTTGCCGTTCGTGTCCTCACCCATGATGACGCCCGAACCCTCGCCGGCAAGATTGTTGTTGGAATAGACGAGCACGCCGACGTTGATGTTCTTGACCATATCATAGACATCGGAGGAGGACAGTACCCCTTTGGCAGAGCCGGTGACGGTCGGTGTCGAGGAAATGGTCACCGAGGCGTTTCCGGTATTGTCGCCGTCAGAGACGGCGGCGTTGCCGGTGGTTTCGGTCGTGCCCGGCAGCAGCGAATTGCCCCTGCTGAAATACGTGGCAATTAAAACACAGGCGACGACAACGCACAGACCGATGAAGGTGACGAATATAGCTGCTCCGACCTTGTGGCCCTTATTCGGCTTTGGTTTTTTGGCGGGCGGAGTTTTTTCTGTATTTGGCGGGTATTGCACGGGGTTCTGTTGCGGCGCATAAGGGTATCCGGGGGCGACGGGATTCCCTGTGCTCTGGTTGTTGTAGCCGTAGGCGGCGAAAGGCTGAGACGGGGTATACGGTTGCTGAGGAGCGTAATTCTGGTGAAAAACGGGTTGCTGTGGAACCGTGTACTGTGGGGGTGTATATGCCGCCGGCGGTGTATAGGCGGTCTGTTGAGGCGGCGTGTAGGCGTCATTGGAAAGAGGCGGCGCGGCTTCAGCGGCCGGGGCGGGCTTCTCGGTATCGCTCTCCGAAGCTGTTTCCGTATAGGGAATATACGTCTCAGACAAAGTCTGCCGTGCGGTATCCGGCTTTAAAGATTCCTGCTTAGCGGCGGGTTGCTCCTTGGAATCGGGAGTGTTTTGCGCATCCTCGGGGTTGTTGTGAAACAGGTCGTCCATGGTACTTCTCCTTTTTAAAGCACTTAATAACCGATTGCGAAATTATAAAATTGACGTTTTTTATATTAATGTTTTTATTTTATAAATTTCACAATTACCTAAAAGCACTTAAACTATATCTACAGTATATACTTAATTTATGAATAAATTTGTAAAAGAAAGTAAAATATCAGTTAATCCGATTTCTGGGTTTTCAGCCGTACCGCAAACTCCGTATAGCTGTTCTGTACGCTGAAAACAGAAATTTCGCCTCCGTGAAGCTCAACGATGCTTCTGACGATGTGCAGACCTAACCCGACGCTTCTGGTATCGGTACTGCGGGATTTATCGATTTTGTAGAACCGCTCAAATACTTTCCCGAGTTCGTCCGGCGGGATGCCCACGCCGGTATTCTTTATGGAGAGGAATACATCCGGGGGCGTTTCGTGACCGGAAACGGTAATTTCGCCGCTGTCGTTCGTGAATTTCACGGCATTGTCAACAAGATTGTAAATGACCTGATTGATCATGTCGGCGTCGGCGCTGATAATCATCGGTTCCAGTTTGTCCAGCCCCGATACGGTGATACCGCGCTGCTCAATCACCTGTTCAAATCCAAGAAACGTGCCGCAGACCATGTCAGAAAGATCAAAGCTTTCGTATTTCAGCTCGACGTTCCCCGTTTCGATTTTAGAAATATTGAGCATCGTAGTGACGAGCCTTGAAAGTCTTTTCACTTCGCCGGATACCACTCCCAAATAGTAGGACTGCTTTTCTTCAGGAATGGTGCCGTCTAAAATGCCGTTAATGAAGCCGCCTATGGTTGTCATCGGCGTTTTGAATTCATGCGAAACATTTGCGACAAAGTTGCGCCGTGAGCTTTCGAGCGCTTCAAGCGCTTTGGCCATGGAATTGAAGTCGGTTATCAGTCTGGTCAATTCATCGTTGCCCATTAAATGAACGCGGTAGGAGAAATCGCCCTTGGCATAGTGCTGTGTCGCCTCAGCCATTTCCCTTAGGGGCTTTGTCAGCTTATCGGTCATGATATAGACGGCGATAAAGACGATAAACAGGGTAAACGCCGAGGCCGTCAGAAACATGCCGAGCACCTTGATCGAGAAAGAAACGAGTTCGTTCTTTACCGGAGCTGTCGCCACGACGACGCCGATGTTCTGACCGTTAACTCTGATGGGCGCAACAGCTACTGCGTGAATGTCCGCATAGGTGTCGCTGAGCTTTGAAAAGCTGGCGTAGCCATTCAGTTCGGCGTTGCTGAGGATGTCTTTACTCAGCTTATAGTTTTTATGGTACATGCACTCACCGCTCTCGGACACCGAGAGATCCGGAGAGAGCAGGTGCTTGCAGAGAATGACCTTGCCGTCGTTGTTGCATACGAAGACGTCGGCGTCGAGCGAGTCAGAAATCTGCTTTAAGGTGTTGCAGATGATGATGGTGGCACGCTCGTAATCACCGATTACGGCGGCTTGCGACAGGGACTCCGAGGTGGTCAGGGCAATGTTATCCGCGTTTTTCTCCAGCATTTGAAGCTTTGTGTCACGCCAATAATTGACCGTAAAAAAAAGCAGCAGCAGGCCGATAACGCATAGGCAGACAATAATGACGGACGAAAAAACGGCAAAATACTTCGCAAAGAAGCTGCCCTTTGTCACGCTTTTGCCGAATTTTTTTAGTTTTTCTTTCATGGCAATATTTATTTTGTACTTTTTGTTTCAAATTTATAACCGACGCCCCAGACGGTTTTCAATTCCCACTGTTCGGAAACACCCTCAAGCTTCTCACGGAGACGCTTTACATGGACGTCCACGGTTCTTGAGTCCCCGAAATACTCGAAGCCCCAAACCTCATCGAGAAGCTGGTCGCGTGTATAGACACGGTTGGGGTTGCTCGCCAAATGATAAATAAGCTCGAGTTCCTTCGGTGGGGTATCCACGACCGTACCCTTGACCTTAAGCTCATAATTGGTTAGATTGATGGTAAGATTGTCGAAGGACACTTCTTTGACCGCTTCGGATGCCGCGGCGGCGGGAGCGGTACGGCGCAGTACCGCCTTGATGCGGGCAACGACCTCTTTGGTGTCAAAGGGTTTCGTAATATAGTCGTCGGCGCCCAGCTCCAGCCCGAGAACCTTATCGAAGGTTTCACCCTTGGCGGTAAGCATGATAATCGGCGTCTGCCACTGTTTGCGGATTTCACGGCAGACCTGCCAGCCGTCTAATGAGGGGAGCATAATATCGAGCAGGACAATATCCGGCAGGATCGTCGGGAAAACGCTCAGCGCGGCCATACCGTCATTGACGATGGTTACCCGAAAACCCTCTTTTTCGAGATAGAGGCGCAACAACTCGCAGATATTGGTGTCGTCGTCAACAACCAGTATTTTATCCGTCGGCATTACTGTTCATCCTTTCGCTTCGGAGTATTCTGATGATGGAATCAGTATACTCCGGTTTTTATGGCAAATTGTGAACAAATCCTGAAAGAACTATGGGGAAAATATAAATATTTGTCGGTACTTTTACTGATGGCTACGCTTTTTCCTCTTTTTCAATACAAAGAACAGGGTAACGCCCAGCGCAATGAGTACTGCCAAAACGCCGCCGCCGATCAGCCAAAACATCCAACGCGCGGCAAAGGAGGCGATTTTCCCGAATAAGCCGTCGCCTCCGGTGCCGAAAGGCTCCGTAACGTCCGTATTGCCGATCTGAACAACACCGACGTTGCCGTCATCGTATACTGTATACTCATATCCGGGAGGCAGCGTTTCATAATTGAAGGAAGCGATGACATTACCGTTAGCGTCAATATAATTGCCGTTCGCATCGGTGGAATACATTTGATTTAAGATGTCGCTCCCCAAGGAAACGACCGAACCGTTAACCGTTACCACTTGGTTGGGGTCAGCCGTAAAGGACGGTACGGTTATGGCTCCCGGAGCGTTAGTATCGGCGGGTGCCGACCAGGTCTGTATAGGATTTGTCAGCGCGTTGGTTTCGGGCGCATCGTCACCGCCCTGAAAAATGTAGAGTTTATAGGTAGTGGCATTCTTTTGCACGCCATTTTGAAAATACCGGACAATCATCGTAATTGTCTGTTTTGCCTTATCGGACAAGCTGAGCGTTACATAGGAATCCGGGGTGACGCTCGTACCGTCGGCAAGAGTAATTTTCACCTCGGTGCCGTTCTCCGCGCTGCTTTGGAAGAGCGGAATCGCCCGGAAGCTGACTTCGTCGCGTTGATAGCTTAATTTTACATTATATTCGCAGATATCGGAATAAAACATTTCATCAAGCTCAAAGCGGTCGGTGCTTTTACATACCTTGGTAAACGCTCTGTCATAGCCATATGTATTTGAGATCGTCAGTCCCGCGTCCTTGTTGCCCATAAGCTGTAAAAGATAGAACGGGACGGTATCCGCGCTCAGATGTTCCTTGAGCTTTAACCAATCTATATTGACGGCGTATTGGTCTCCGAGGCCTGCCGCCATGTATTTCAGCTTAATCTCCTCGTCGGTCGCTGTCGAGGCGTCGATGGTGATGCCGAATTGCTGTATTTGATAGATCGCCATACGGCGGTAGACCTCTTCGCGGGAGATTTTCCCTATTTCGTTGGTCTTGACGTAACCGTTGATCCACAGCGCGTACAGGGTGGTATAATAGACATAATCATCAAACGTCGTAATCGAGCCGCCGAAATATTTACTGACAAACTGCGGCAGTACCTTGCTCTGGCCGGAAACGGCCATCGTGTAAAGCATCAGTGCCTCCTCAAGCCCGGTTCCTCGCGGAATCTCAATCTCGGGCTCGCCGGTGACGACATAGTAAAAATCGTTTCTCATGAAAGAGTACAGCGCGCGGACCATAAGCATGTTTGTCTGATCGTCTCTTACGTTGTCGGGCATTACGATTCCTTCATTTTCCAGATAGGCTATTTTATTGTCGTCGGTAACGCCGGGCTCGGAAATGATCGTGAGTGCGTCAAGTTGTTTGAACAGATACAAATACGCCGCCTTCTCGGAATCGTCGTCCAGTGTGTACAGGGTCACATAAGAAGCGACATCTTTAGAGAAGGATGCCGCGGTTTGGGTGTAGGGATAGTCCGTCACGGGCACAAGCGTGTCGCGGGTAACGACGCCGCTGGGCGACAGGATGTCCTCTTTGACAATCAGGTTCCGCAGCCAGGACTCCCGGTAGGAGGTATAGGTATACTGCGTATTGATAAAACTGACGTCGGAGGCGGACGTAGAAGCCAGCGAGTTCCGCGCGCCGGAATCAGCGGCAAATGGAAATACAGCCGTAAGCAGCGCCATCACCGACAGGATAACGCAGACGACGGCAATTCTATTGGACTCTTTTTTCATTTGCTGATGCTTCCTTTCGCGCGATTTCACTATAGTATACCACAAAAGCAAAAGGCGGAGCCTTTTTAAAGCGGTGAAACCGCCGCGACACCGCAGTGTCGCCTTTTGATGATAAAATGTTCTCAAGGGAAAAGCTTGCTTTTCAGTGAAGCAAGGCTTCACCCGCGGCTTCCACGCCGCGGCCTTGAGGTTATTATACCATAAAAACAAATGGCAGTCAATCCAAACGACCGGTCAAAAGCAGGTCAAATGGTGGAAAAACGGAAAACGGTGGTGGAGGTGTAGGGGCGTTCCGGAGTAAAAACCGCACTGGGGAACCCGGGTTTATTCGGCGTGTCCGGATAAAGCTGAGTTTCCAAACAAAAGCCTGTGCGCCTGTTCATTGGCAGCCCCTGTTTTCCGGCAGTGCCGTTAAGGAGGTTGCCCGTATAGAGTTGGACACCGGGCAGCGTTGTACTGACGGTCAGCACAATACCGCTCTGCGGACTTGTGACGACGGCGGCCTTTCGCAGTGTCCCGTCGCTGTCCGTGATACAGAAATTGTGGTCATAACCGCCGCCGAATCGTAGTTGTTCTTTGTCGGCAGCGATGTCCCTGCCGATTTTCTTTCCCTCGATGAATGAAAAGGGAGTTCCCTTTACAGGAGACAGTTCGCCTGTCGGAATAAGCGTTTCGTCAATCGGGGTGAACCGATCGCAAAAAAGCGTCAGCTCATGATCGAGAATCGTGCCGCCGTTAAAACCGTTCAAGTTAAAATAGGCGTGATTTGTGAGGTTTATCACGGTATTTCGATCGGTTGTCGCACGATAATCCATCACGATTTCATCGCGGTCTGTCAGTGTATAAGTCACTGAGGCCGTAACGTTTCCGGGAAATCCGTTTGTCATGTCCGGACTAAAATATGTAAAGGCAATGGACTTGTCATCTAAAATTTCCGCATCCCAAAGCGCGCCGGAATACTCGCCGCCGCCATGCAGACAATTCCCGTGGTCGTTTTTTGTCAGATAATATTGTTTTCCGTCAAGATAAAACGTACCGCCGCCGACACGATTGCAGAATTGCCCGACGACAACACCCTGATAGTCGGAGCGCTCAAGGTGACCGGTCAAATCGTCAAAGCCGAGTAAAACATCGCGGAAAGCTCCGGATTTGTCCCGTACAAAAAGCTTGTCCAGCGTTGCGCCGAGCGACAGAAATACGGCGCGCGTGCCATTATTATTTTTTATCTCAAAGGCAAAGACGTCTTTACCTCCCGGTGTCTTTCCGTATATGGATTTTGTTATACTCATATCAATACACCCCTTTTTACACTATATCAGTATTTTCCGCTCTGTCAAGTGCCGTCTTAACTTTTTACATTATTGTAAGGATTTTACGCACCGGGGTTATTGACTTATCAAGACTATTACTATATAATAGAAAAGCTATAGTTACGCAATTATTAAGCGGAAGGTTGTAAGCAATGAGCTTTATAGAATTCGATTCCGTGTACAAGAGCTATAAAATGGGCGAGATTGTCGTCAACGCCGTTGACGGCGTCACCTTTCAGATAGAGCAGGGCGAATGCGCTATGATTATCGGCGCCAGCGGCTCGGGCAAGACGACGGTACTCAACATCCTCGGCGGCATGGATGACTGCGACGACGGCAAGGTACGCATAGCGGGGGATCTCATCAACGAGTACGACCGTAAGAGACTAATAGAATACCGGCGTTATGACGTCGGCTTTGTATTTCAATTCTATAACTTGATCCCCAATCTGACCGCCCTTGAGAATGTCGAGCTGGCAACGCAAATTGCAACAAAGGCGCTTCGTCCCGATAAGGTGCTCGAACGCGTCGGTCTTGCGGAGAGAATGGACAACTTCCCCTCGCAGCTTTCGGGCGGAGAACAGCAGCGTGTTGCCATCGCACGCGCTCTGGCAAAAAATCCGAAGCTTCTGTTGTGTGACGAGCCCACGGGCGCGCTTGACTATAATACCGGCAAACAGATCTTACAGCTTTTGCAGGAAACGAGCCGCCAGACAGGTATGACGGTCATTATCGTTACGCACAATCAGGCTCTCACGCCTATTGCCAACCGCGTTATCTCCCTGCGCAGCGGAAAGGTGGTAGGCATGGATGTGAACCTTTCCCCCTTGCCGGTCAGTGAAATCGAATGGTAGCGCACGAGGAAAGGATTAAGATGCCATGAGCAAAGCCTATCTTGTGGAAACTCGGCGTTCCTTCAGGCACAATTTGAGCCGGTTCGTTTCCATTGTCGCAGTGGTCACGCTGGGCAGTGGCGTATTCGTCGGGTGTATGTCCACCTGTCCGGATATGTTGAAAACGGTGACCGCCTACTATAAAAGCAGTAATTTATTTGATATTCGCCTTCAGTCGTACATCGGGCTGTATGAGGGGGACCTCGAGCAGATCCGCCAGATTGAGGGTGTAAAAAGCATTGTCGGCGAGAAGTTCGCAGACGGCTTTGTGGAGGTCAAGGGGGACGACGGCAAATATCAGGGGCTTATCGATCTGTATGGCTCTCAGATGACGGTGCGCGCTTACGGGTTTGACCCTTCGGCGGCAAAGGCGTATACCGAGAACAACAGTAACGACACGAATTACATCAACAGGCTCACGCTGATTGAGGGCGAGTACCCCGACGCGGTGGGCGAATGTGTCGTGACCTGTAGCAGGCTGGTCACTCCTGCGCAGTTTCAGATCGGTCAGACCATCCGTATAGAGGGCGACGGTGAAAGCGTTCTTTATTCGCTGAAAACCACTGATTTTACCATAGTCGGTATTGTGATGACGCCGTATTTCGTATCGTTTGACCGCGGGACGACCCTGGTGGGCAGCGGTAAGCTGGGCGACTATATCTATATCCCGAACGACAACTTTACCGATAACATCAACTATTACAGCGAGGCGTACATCACGCTTGACGATACGAACAAGTACGGACCGTATGATGACGCCTACAACGATTATATAGATTCCGTCGCGCAGAAAATACGCGATGCGTCGGGTGCCGTCGTCACAGCGCGCGCGGCGGTTCTCAAGACTGAAATTGAGCCAAGACTTGCCTCCGGGGAGATCGAGCTTGCCATGAAGGAGCAGGAGGCGGCTACAAAGCTTGCCGACGCCAAGAAACAGCTTGAGGACGTCAAGTATCTTGTTCAGAATGGCGAAAAGTTGATTGCTGATGCCCAGAAGCAACTGGAAACGAAATATGCCGACGCCATTCAGCAAATCAACAACGGCGGTGCTGAGTATGAGGCGGCCGTTCAGGAATATAACACCAATGCCCAGAGGGTGGCTGACGGTCAAGTGCAGTGGAACGCCGCCAACGAAACCTATAACGAAAATTTGGCGCTTTATGAAGATGCCGAGGATCAGCTCAGGGACGCTAAGAGTGAAATTACCTCAGCTGCAACACAGATTACGGCGATGAAAGAGCTGATTGCTTCAACCGAAGCTACCCTCAACAATCTGCAGGACGGGGAAATCAACCAGTCACTCACCCCCGGTGAGCTTCAGGAAATGGCTGACAGGCTTGAGGCGACCAATCCCGAGCTTGCCGATGTTCTGCGCTCAGCGGCGTATATGTCGGGATCGGGGACAGCCGCCAACGCCGCCGCAGAAGTTGAGGCGCTGCTTGACCAGAGAAAGACGGAGCTTGCCGCAGACGAAGTCAAACTCCAAGAGGCAAAAACGCTTTATGCGGAAAAAAACGCCGAGCTTGCCGCCGCCAAGGTAAAGCTTGACACAGCTAAGAAGGAGCTGAATGCGAAGAAAAAAGAGCTGGAGGATGCGAAGACAAAGCTCGATGCCGCAAAAAGTCAGATTCAACAGGGCGGGTTTGACCTGCAGATGGGCAGCCTTGAGGCGCAGACGAAATATCTGAACGCCAAGGCGGAAATCACGCTTAAGCAGGCACAGCTGACCGAGGCAAAGGACAAGCTTCCGCAGTACGAGGCGGAGTATGCCGCTAAGGTTGACGAAGTGGAGGCGCAGCTGAACGTAGGGCGCACGATGCTTAGCAAGGGCAAGGCTATGCTTGAAAACCTCAATACCGCCTCATGGTTAGTCACAACGCGCCGGGATTCGCCGGGCTATGCCAGTTACGGCGACGCCGCCTACAGTATGCAGACGATTGCGCTGGTGTTTTCGACCTTTTTCTTTATCGTGGCAACGCTCGTCTGTCTGACGACAATGACGCGCATGGTACAAGAGGAGCGCATGCAGTTGGGTGTGCTCAAGGCTATCGGGTATGAGAACAAGCAGATTATTACCAAATATCTGATATATTCGGGAACGGCCTGTGTTTTGGGTTCGATTCTCGGTATAAGCGGCGGGGCGTTCTTGTTCCCCAAGGCGTTTGCCATCGGTTGGACAATCATGTACGAACAGCCTGAGCTGAAGGTGTACGCCTATCCGCTGCTTATGGCCCTTGGCTTTGCCATTACGACGCTGCTTACCATGGGCGCGGTGGTCTTGGCGTGCCGCCGTGAGCTTGTGTCGGTACTCGCCGCGCTCATGCGTCCCAAGCCCCCGAAAGACGGCAAGCGCGTGTTCCTCGAAGAAGTCGGTTTTATCTGGAAACGGCTCGGCTTTACCTCAAAGGTCACGGCGCGCAATATTCTGCGCAATAAGAAGCGCCTGCTGCTGTCGGTGCTCGGTATCGCCGGGTGTACGGCGCTGCTCGTTTCGGGTTTTGGCTTCGGTGACTCGGCGCGTGCTGTCATCAGGAAACAGTTCGTCGAGAACGGCATCGCACGGTACGACATTCAAATCGCTCTCAAGAAGGATCAGACCGGTTCAGCGGACAGCAAGGTTCTCTCCGACATTAATGCTTTTAACGGCATCGAGAGCACCATGCTCACCTATCTCAAGGTTTGCCGCGGTTCTTCCACATCGTGGGGCGGCAGCTATGATGTCAATCTTTCTATACCGGAGGATTCCGCGCGTTTAAGCGATTATGTGCGGCTTACAGATTACAAAACAGGCGAAACACTGACTCTTGACGATTCGGGAGCCATCATAACCGACAACTTTGCCAGAAACGCCGGCGCCAAGGTCGGCGACATGGTGACGGTTTCCTCTATTGAGGGCGCAAATAAAGTATCCTATGATATTCGGGTCGCGGGCATTGCCGAAAACTATACGTTCCACTACATCTATATGACGTCCGACTACTATCAACATATCACCGGTACGACCCCGGGGTATAACTCCCTTGTCGGTAAAGTTTCAAAGGACCTCTCCACCGACGGGCGCGTCCAGCTGGAAACACAGATTAACAGTCTTCCGGAGGTCAACGGTTCGGTCTACACAACCGCCATCGTCGATAACTTCACGCATATCATTAACAGCGTTTACGTTATAATTGCTGTCATTGTGGCGGCTGCGGCGGTGCTCGCGTTCGTCGTGCTGTACATCCTGAACAACACCAATATCAACGAGCGTCTCCGGGAGCTGGCCACTTTAAAGGTGCTCGGCTTCTACGACAAGGATGTGTCCGCCTATATCTACCGTGAAAACGTCATTTTGACGTTCTTCGGCATCGTGGTCGGCTTCGGGCTGGGTATTATTCTGCACAAAATCATGATAGCGACAATCATTATCGACGCAGTAACTCTCGGACGCCATATTTCGGCGTTCAGCTACGGTCTCTCCACCCTGTTGACGTTGCTGTTTGCCTTAATAGTCAATTTGATTATGCACAAGCATCTAAAGAAAATCAGCATGGTCGAATCTTTAAAATCCATTGAATAATTCGTTAATTTATATCTGATATGTCATATCTGATATTTAAAACCTAAAATCTAAAATCTAAAATCGGAGGTATTTTTGTTGAGGGAATTTGATGTTGCCGTTATCGGCGCCGGCGTTGTCGGGGCTTTAACGGCACGGACGCTGACAAAGTACAATATCAGCGTAGGAATTTTGGAAAGGGGCAATGACGCGGCGGTAGGGGCCACCAAGGCCAACAGTGCCATCGTGCATGCCGGGTTTGACGCAAAGCCGGGTACGCTCAAAGCAAAGCTCAATATCCGCGGCGTCGAGCTGATGCCGGAGGTCTGCAAGGAGCTGGGCGTACCGTATCGGAATAACGCCTCGCTCGTTCTTGCCTTTTCGTCGGAGGAAATGGAGACCCTCGGGGTTCTCAAAAAGCGCGGCGAGGAAAACGGCGTGCCCGGAATACACATACTTGACAGGGCACAGCTTTTAAAGCTCGAGAAGAATGTTTCGGAGAACGCTGTCGGCGCCCTTTTGGCCGACACGGCGGGTATCGTCTGTCCCTATGAGCTTGCCATTGCCGCCGTGGAGAACGCCGTAACGAACGGCGCACAGTTTATCCGCGGCTGCGAGGTGCAAAGCATCTCCTATGAGAACGGCCGCTTTGTCCTCGGGACGACCGCCGGAGAGATTGCGACAAAATACGTCGTCAACGCCGCCGGAGTGCGGTCGGGGCTTGTCGCCGAGATGATCGGCGACGATTCGGTAAAGATTGTGGTGCGCCACGGCGACTACTATCTTCTCGACAAAGAGGTCGGCTCCCTCGTATCCCATACCATTTTCCAGTGCCCCACCCCGATGGGCAAGGGCGTACTGGTGGCACCCACGGTGGAGGGGACAGTGATTGTCGGTCCGTCGGCAAACGACATCGACAGTTTCGACGATACCGCGACGACGGCGGAAGGATTGCGTTTTGTTTTGGAAAGCGCTCAAAAGAGCATTCCTGCCATCTCCACGCGAAGCGCGATCACCTCGTTTTCGGGTAACCGCGCCCATCCGGTTACCGACGATTTTATTATCGGTGTAAGCAAGGCGAACGGCCGCTTTATCAACGCCGCCGGCATCGAGTCGCCGGGGCTGACTGCCGCGCCCGCCATTGCGGAGATGATTGGCAACATCTTTTTCGGTATTGCCGAGGTTTCCGAAAAAGCCGACTTTAACCCAAAGCGTCCGGAGCCGGTGCGCTTTCGGACGATGAACCCCGAGCAGAGGCGTGCGCAAATTGCGAAGGACCCCGCTTACGGACGGGTTGTCTGCCGCTGCGAAACCATCACCGAGGGCGAGATTCTCGACGCTATCCGCGCTCCGGCCGGAGCACGCGACGTTGACGGCGTCAAGCGCCGCACGCGTGCGGGCATGGGACGGTGTCAGGGCGGCTTCTGCGGTACAAGGGTCGTTGAGCTGTTGGCACGCGAGCTGAAGGTACCACAGGAGGAAATTACAAAATTCGGCGGCGCTTCATCTGTGCTCAGCGGCAGAACGCAGCAGGGAGGTGAGCAGGTTGACTGAATATGAACTTGCGGTCGTCGGCGGAGGTCCCGCCGGAATAGCCGCCGCCTTGAAGGCAAAAGAATGCGGCGTAAAGCGCATCGTCATTTTAGAGCGTGCCAAGGTTATGGGAGGAATCCTTCGGCAATGTATTCATACCGGTTTCGGAATTCACTACTTTAACGAAGAACTCACCGGGCCCGAGTATGCGGGACGATTTATTAACCTTCTCGAAAAGACGGATATTGAGGTTAAAACAGATGCCATGGTTCTCGATATTTCCGCGGATAACGTCGTGACCGCCATGAGCGGCACGGAAGGACTGCTTGAGATTAAGGCAAAGGCGATTATCCTCGCTATGGGCTGCCGTGAGCGCCCGCGCGGGGCGCTGAGCATTGCCGGATCGCGTCCGTCGGGTATCATGACCGCCGGTACGGCACAGCGCTATGTCAATATCGAGGGCTATATGGTCGGTAAAGAGGTCGTCATCTTAGGCTCGGGCGATATCGGGCTTATCATGGCACGCCGTATGACTTTAGAGGGCGCTCACGTCAAGATGGTCTGTGAGCTGATGCCCTACTCGAGCGGCTTGTCCCGTAATATCGTTCAGTGTCTTGATGATTTTAATATTCCTTTGCGCCTCTCCTGTACCGTGGTCAAAACACACGGTAAGGAGCGCCTTGAAGGCGTTACGGTGCAGAACGTCGACGAAAACTTAAAACCCATTCCGGGTACAGAGGAGTATGTCGCGTGTGATACGCTGCTGTTATCAGTCGGTCTGATTCCTGAAAATGAGCTGTCAAAGAGCGCCGGCATCGAACTCGATAGGGTGACGGGCGGTCCGGTAGTCAGCGAGAGCCGTGAAACCAGCCGGCGAGGCATCTTCGCCTGTGGAAACGTGCTGCAGGTACACGATCTTGTCGATTTTGTCACGGAGGAAAGTATGACCGCCGGACAGGGCGCGGCTGACTTCATTCTCGGCAATGTGGATGAAAAACCGGTCTATGTCAACGTCAAGGGAGAGGGCGGCGTGCGCTATGTCGTTCCCCAAAAGATGAACTTGAACGCGGGAAGGGATATACGGCTCTATTTCCGGGTCGGCAAGGTGTTTAACAACGCCACCACCGTGGTGACCTGCGACGGAAAAGAACTGTTCCATAAAAAGAAAATCAAGCAGACGCCCGGAGAAATGGAGAGCGTAACCATCACAACGGACATGATGAAAACCATGCGCCCGGACAGCGTTCTGACAGTTTCGATAAAGGAACAGGAGGAACACAAATGAATAGACAAATGATCTGTATCGCGTGCCCCCGCGGTTGTCGGCTTAACGCGGAAATATCTGAAAAGGGTGAGGTTGTTTCCGTTGAGGGGAATTCCTGTAAACGCGGTGTTACCTATGCCCAAAACGAGGTTACGCGCCCGGTGCGCCAAGTGACAACGACAGTCCGCGTAAAGGGCTGCGGCAGTCCTTTGGTGCCTGTCCGTACCTCAAAGCCCATTCCAAAGAACATGATCTTTGAAGCGGTTAAAATTTTACACGGCATAACGCTGAACGCGCCTGTCCATAACGGCGACGTTGTCGTCAAGGATATCTTAGGTACGGGTGTGGATATCATCGCGGCGGGCGACATTCGCGTTTAAATACCAAATAATCGAAAGCAGAAGTCTGCGAAAGGATTAGTATTTATATGAATAACCCCCTTGAAATCGCGGCTCAAGTGAAACCATCCAAACGGCAGCTCATATGGCAGGAAGTTGAATATGCGGGAATGATCCATTTCGGGTTCCCCACGATCCTCAACCAGGAGTGGAGCGACGGTACCGTAAAGCCCGAAAACTTCTCCCCCGATGAGTTTTCGGCGCGTGAATGGGTCACGCTGTGTAAAGACGCGGGTATGAGGGGGCTTGTCCTGACCGTGAAGGATCACGACGGCTTTTGTCTGTGGAATTCCCGATTGACAGAGTACTGCGTCAAAAACGCGGTCAACTGGAATACCGAGGAAACCGACATCGTCAAAATGATTTCTGAGGAATGCCGCCGACAGGGACTGAAATTCGGCATCTATATCACACCGATGGATCGTCACGAACCTACCTACGGTCAGGGCGAGGCATATAACACCTACTTCAAATCACTGCTGGCGGAGCTGTTGACACAATACGGCGACATCTATTACGTCCGCCTCGACGGCGCGGCTGAGCCGACAAAGAGCGGCGCGGTACAGGAGTATGACTGGGAAGGCTATTACGCTTTAATCAGGAAATTCCAGCCTGACGCGGTTATCGCTCTGTGCGGACCGGACGTCCGCTGGAACGGCAACGAATGGGGCGTTTGCCGCAAGAACGAGTGGAGCGTTATTCCCGCCCGCTACGGCATCGAAGAATATATCCGCCGTGGCAAGGAGGAAACCAAAAAGCAAAAACAGAAGAAAAAAGCCGGTACCATGGAGCTGGATTTGGGCAGCCGCAAGGCAATCAAAAAGGACATCGATTTTATCTGGTGCCCCGCCGAGATGTGCATTTCCATCCGTGACGGCTGGTATTACCATAAGGCGGACGAGTATACCGCCAAAACCAAGGATCGCCTTTTAAAGCTGTATTTTGAAACAGTCGGCAACAATTACGGTTTTCTTCTGAACATTCCGCCGATGAAGAACGGTCAGTTTGGGAATATGGAAACGCAGATTCTCCGCGCGTTTGGCTATGATCTCGAAAAAATGTTTTCATATGTCGTCAGCGAAGAAGCCGCTGTTCAGGCAAGCAGCACCCTGTCGCCGGAATATGCAGCAGAAAACCTGATTTTACCCGATAAGGACAAGACGTGGAAGCCGGACAAAACCGAAAAGGAGCCGTGTGTCGTTATCACCCTGCCCGAGCTTGATATGTTCGATAAGCTTGTTTTGATGGAGCATATCGCGTCGGGTCAGCATGTCGAGGCGTTTACCGTTTTTGCCGACTACGGAAACGGCAAATGGAAGAAGCTGGAGGAGGGCGGCGTCATCGGTTACAAGAAAATCGTCAAGGTGCGTCCCGTCGAGGTCAAGGCGTTGAAAATCGTTTTTGATAAGTACCGCCCGGGATTAGAAATGGAAAGTATCCGCATGTATTAAACCCCCCGATTATTAAGAAAAAATAAAGGACTTCCCCAGAAAATTACAAATTGCTTAACAATTTGTTACGAGTGAGGAAAAGCCGTTGACTCCGGAATAAACTGTGTCATACTGTGGTTGTAAACCGCAAGACGCAGTTATTTCGGAGGTGTTTTTTATGGCGTCAAATGTTACTCCCATCAATATGCTGGTTACTTTGAATTCGAATTATGTCGCTCCCTTGACCGTCATGCTCTCCTCACTGATGCGGTCGAATCCATCCGAAAGCTTTGTGCTGTATGTCGCTCACTCATCGCTGACCGACGAGGATTTTATGAAGATCCGAAGCGCCGTCGATATTCGCCGGTGTACGGTCGTCTCTGTCCCGATTGACGGACGGCGGCTCAAAGACGCACCGGTTCTTGACCGTATCACCAAGGAAACGTATTACCGTCTGATTGCTCACGAATATCTTCCCGAGGATGTAAAAAAAGTCTTGTATATTGACCCCGATACCGTCATCATCAATGCGCTTCGTCCGCTGTATGACATCGAACTCAAGGACAATCTCCTCATGGGCGCGACCCATGTCAAAAAGCCCCTGAACCGCCTTACCGTCAAATGGCTTCATATGCAAAAAGGCACATGGTATATCAACGCGGGCGTCATGCTGATGAATCTTGAGGGCATGAGGAACACGATCACATCCGAGGAAATCTTTCGTTTTATAACCGAAAACGCAAAAAGGCTTTATCTTGGTGACCAGGACGTTATCAACGCCCTTTTCAGCGACAGAATCCTTTTAGCCGATGCGTGCATATTCAATCTTGACGAAAAGACCAGAAAACAGTTTAGTAGGCGTATCGACAATGCGTGGGTCAATAAAAACACGGTCATCGTCCACTTCAACGGGAAATACAAGCCGTGGAAGCCCGGATATAAGGGTGTGCTCAAGGGGTTCTACGACAGGGAAGTTCATTGTATGAACACCGGGATGCCCGCAGTGTCACGGACATCCAAAGCCGGATAAAGCAGGAAGGCTTCTTAATGGAAAAATCAGTGAAGCTTCAGCGCACCGCTGCGCTGATTGGAGCGGGTATCTGCGCCGCTTTGTTTATTATCGCCTACGCGCTGTACGGTAAGGAGCTGTTTCAGTTTGTCAGCGATACCGAGCGTTTCAGCGCCTGGCTTCAAAGCTGCAAGGGCGCCTCGGCGGCGGTTTTTGTAGCGATTCGGACGTTTCAGACCGTCATTAAAATCATTCCGGCAGAGCCTCTGGAAATCGCCGCCGGTTATGCCTATGGCGCTGTCGGGGGCGCGGCGCTCTGCCTGCTCGGCAGCGTTCTCGGTTCGGTTCTGATTCTTCTTCTCGTCAAGACCTTCGGACAAAAAATGCTGAACCTCTTTGTTCCGCAAAAGGTACTCAATCGATTCTCCTATCTCAATGATGAGAGCCGCGTCGCCGGACTGCTCTTTATCATATACCTCATCCCCAGTACGCCAAAAGATATCATCACCTATCTGTCGGGTTTTTTGAAAATCAAGCCGTGGAAGTTCCTTTTAATCACGAGCCTTGCGCGAATTCCGTCGATTGTTACCTCAACGATATGCGGCGCAGAGCTCGGCAAGAACAATCTGTTTGCCGCCGCCGTATTCATCGCGACACTGGTCGTGGGTGCCGTCGGCACCGCGTTGTACGAAGGATTTGTACGGAAAAGACGAAAAACCGACCCGCAATGTCCCGCAAAAAAAACCGTCGCATAAGCGGCGGTTTTTCCTTATATATTCACCATTCTTCCCCATAAAGTTCCGTTGGTCTCCTTTTGTACCGATACGGCTTGATGTCGCTTTTCTTGATGCCGAAGCGGTCGGAGAGCGCGTATAAAAGATCACGGCATGCCAAGGCGTCACACAAGGCATCGTGGTGGTTCTCGAGCGGGATACCGAAGCCGTAGCACAGGGCATTCAGCTTGTTGCAGCCGAAGCGCTCCTGACAGCGGTTTTTGCGCGCGACCTCGCAGGTGCAGATATAGGTGAAGGGCAGTTCGCAGTCATCGATTCCGTAGCGTTCAAGCGCGCCGCACAGTGCGGGTAAATCCATGGTTTTGGCGCAGTGGGCGACGACGATCGTATCGACGAAATACTCCCGTATTCGCCGCCAGACAGCCGGAAACGCCGGCGCGTCGGCCACCATGTGCGGGGTGATGCGGTGAATGGCGATATTGTGCCGGGAAAACGGCAGCTCAGGGTTAATCAGAATGTTCTCGGCAAAAACCGTTTCGCCGTTTTCTATACGTACCACGCCGATGGAACAGAGCGAGCCGCGTCTGCTGTTCGCGGTTTCAACATCAAAGACCGTGAATTTAGACAGAGATGACATGGCTTAAGCCCCCCCCTGCTTTTTTGCGCCGGAGCAGGCGCAGCGCCGTCAGCAGTGCGCCCAAGGCACAGACGCCCGCAGCGAAATAGCACGCACCGCGCATTCCGTAGATAAACACGTCGTCGCGTCCGTCGACGTAATCGGAAACATTCACCCCAAGCATCCGGCTCATGCGCCCGTACAGGAGCAGCACCGCCAGCGTGATGCCGATAATCATACCGATATTGCGTACCAGAGCGTTGACGCTTCCGGCAATGCCCAGCATAGCCGAAGGCGCGTTCGACATGGTTAAAGAATTGTTCGGGGACTGGAACAACCCGTTACCCAGTGACAGGACGGCAACGCACAGAATCAGCTGTAATAGAGAGGAATGCTCTGTCAGAAACGAAGCAGATAATAAGCCGGCTCCGGCAATCGTCAGTCCTACGAAAGTAAGCAGCTCCGAACCAATTTTGTCGGACAGCGTGCCCGAAACGGGCGCGACCACCGCCAAAACAATCGGGGAAACCATCATCAAGAGCCCGGTAACCGCCGGGGAGTATCCCATTGTTTTTTGTAAATAGAAAGGCAGAATGATGGTAGGCCCGCTCATGGCGGCGAAGGATAAAAATGAGCAAAAAATGCTCAGCGAAAACAAGCTGTTTTTAAAGAGGTTCAACCGTATGAGGGGAACGCTTGTTTTCGATTCTAAAAGTAAAAATAAAATGAAGGTGATTAAAAAGAGCGCAAAACCGCTTAGAATCAAAGGGCTGTCGAACCCCTCGTTTTTTCCGAGCGAAAGCGAAAGGAACAGCGCCGCGGGGGATACCGCGAACAGAAGCCCGCCCTTGATATCGAACGGTTCTTTGACAAAGCGTTTTTCCCGCGGCAAGATAAAAAGACCCGCCAGAAACACGCCGACCCCGATGGGGATGTTAATCAGAAAGATATATTTCCAGCTCAGGTAATGGAGAATGAAGCCGCCTAAGGGCGGTCCTGCCAGCGCGCCCAAAGCGACTGAGGTGGCGCTAATCCCCAGCGCCTTGCCGCGCTCATTTTTCGGGAAAACCTCCGTGATGATTCCCTGATTCGTTGCCATGGAAGCCGATGCCCCGACGGCCTGTAAAACGCGCGCGGCTATCAGTGTCGTAAATGACGGCGAGAGTCCGCACAGGAGCGAACCGACCGTAAAAATACCGACCCCCAGCAGGAATACATTGATTTTTCCGATGATGTCTCCAAGCCGCCCGAAAAGCAGAATCGACCCGACAATCGCCAGAAGATAGACGGTGACCACCCACGCAACGGACTCACTGCTGATCTTAAGGTCAGCTGACATCGTCGGCAGGGCTACGTTGACGATACTGCCGTCAAGCGTCGCCATAAAGGCGAGTAACACGACGTTTGCTAAAATCAGCATTCTGTTTTTATAAATTGTTTCCGGCGTGTGTTCCATGCGCTTCCCTCGGTTTTACAAAATACCTTTAAATTATATCATATCCGACAGGGCAAGACAATAAAAACTTCGCCCATTTACTCCGACCGCTTCTCCATTTTTCCGCGTACCCGAAAGGTAATCCTCGCCCTGACTGAAATTCCATGCCTTGAAAGATTCAAATATTTAGTATATACTTAAAAACATAGAGGAGTGGGCGAGTATGGATATGGCAATATTAGTAAAAAATCGAGTATATAATTTAATCAGAGATGATGACAAAAATGATTTAGCCGCCAATATCTTTGACGATTTTATTATCACGCTGATTATTATAAACGTAATCCTTGTCATCATGGATACGTTTAATCTACCGGAAACTGTTGAAAGAATATCCTACGGTATTGAAGTCTTTTCGGTTATAATTTTTACTATAGAATATTTATTAAGACTTTGGACATCCGATTATATTTACTCTGATAATAACAAGTTCATAGCCAGAGTCCGATATGTTTTTTCGTTAATGGCTCTGGTTGATTTATTCGCGATATTGCCGTTTTACATACCGTTTATTATACCGGTTGATCTGCGTGTGCTGCGTACCGTGCGTATTATCCGTCTTTTCAGGCTCCTCAAGGTTAATCGTTATACAAATGCCTTAAACTCCATTTGGAGTGTGTTCAAAAATAAAGCAAGCCAGTTGCTGAGTTCTTTGTTTATCATATTTCTCTTGATGATTATTGCTTCTGTTTTAATGTATAATGTTGAAAATCCGGTCCAACCGGAGATGTTTCGTAACGCATTTTCGGGTTTGTGGTGGGCTGTTGCGACGGTGACAACTGTAGGATACGGTGACATATACCCTGTAACGATATTTGGAAAAATTCTAAGTAGCATCATTGCTGTTTTAGGAATTGCTCTGATTGCCATTCCTACCGGTATTATATCAGCCGGATTTATTGAATTAATTACAAAGCCTGAGAAAAAAGAAGAACAGGTCTATTGCCCGCATTGTGGGAAAAAGTTGAATGACGTAGTACTCAAAAAATAATTTTTGTAAATGGAAAAAGATACCCCGTTTTAATACTCGTTTTAGGTAATTGGTTTACGGTCTCTTTTCATATTTTAAGACGAGGCGCTTGAGGCGGCGGCGGCGCACGCCGCGGCTGTCGCCGCGCAGATGGCCGCTTCCTGGGCGACGATCATGGAGATCACGCCGC
>CAZEXA010000014.1:0-34862 GCA_964516565.1 uncultured Eubacteriales bacterium
AAAAAATTCCCTTAGCTCTTAATCGCCTTAAGAATAATCCTTCTGACTTCCTCGGCTCCCTCCCCCGTCTGCGACGAAAACGGCACAACGGCAAGCGGAGCATACGCTAAAAGAATCTCTTGTATCGCTTTTAGGCGCTCTGAGTACTCCGATTTATTCAGCTTATCCGACTTTGTCAGCGCCGCGCAGAACGGCATACCGCTGTCCTTGAGAAACAGGAGCATATCGCGGTCCTCGGCGGTCGGGTTATGGCGCATGTCGAGCAGCAGCACGGTCAGGCGAATATCGCGCCCGCAGGTGAAATAGCCCTCAAGCATAGCAGCCCACCGCTGTTTTTCGCCGCGGGCAACCTTTGCGTAGCCGTAGCCCGGCAGATCGGCGAAACGCACCCCCGGCGCGCCGTAGAAGTTAATCGTGACGGTCTTGCCCGGCGTTGAGCTGACGCGCGCTAAGGATTTTCGCTTCATCAGGGTGTTGAGCATCGATGATTTGCCGACATTGGAGCGCCCGGCAAACGCGATTTCCGGGCACGAGGACGGCGGCAGCTGCGAGAACGTCCCGTAGGACGAGAGAAACTCGAACTGATCAAATAACATATTTGCCTACATTCTTGTCGTCGATTTCCGGGATAACCGGCAACTCGTCGTTATTCCCGGTGTCCTCGCTTGGTGTAAGCGCCGCTTCAAGCACCTCGCCGAGAGTTCCGACCGGCAGAAACCGGATGGCTGTTTTGACCGCGGTGTCGACCTTTTCAAGGTCGGATTCATTATCCTTCGGGATGACGACGGTACGCATACCCGCTTTATAGGCTGCCATTGTCTTTTCTTTTAATCCGCCGATGGGCAGCACCGCGCCGCGCAGCGTGATTTCGCCGGTCATGGCGACATCCGGACGCACCGTGCGTCCCGACAGCGCCGAAACGAGCGCGGTCGTCATCGTGACGCCCGCCGACGGTCCGTCCTTTTTCACGGCACCCTCGGGAGCGTGAATATGAATGTCCTTATTCTTATAAAATTCACCGTCTACACCAAGCGTATTAGAATTGGCGCGGATATAGCTGACGGCAGTCTTGGCGGACTCCTTCATAACATCCCCGAGCGAACCGGTAAGCTCCAGCTTGCCCGTGCCGTCAAGTACAACCGCCTCAATCTGCATCATTTCACCGCCGACTTTCGTCCAGGCAAGCCCGTTGGCTGCCCCTTGCATCGGCGACACACCGTATATGTCCTTTTTATACTTAGCAGCGCCGAGATAGTCGCGCAGTAAGGGAACATCGACGGTTATCCGCCCCTGTGCCCCCTCGGCAAATTTTGCGGCCGCCTTACGGCAGACGGCTGCTAAAGTGCGTTCCAGCGTACGGACGCCCGCCTCACGCGTATAGTCCTCAATGATTTGCCGTATCGCTTCGTCGGTCAAACGAAGCATTTTTTTCGTCATGCCGTGGAGCTTCAGCTGTTTTGGTAAAAGGTGTTCTTTGGCGATGTGGAATTTTTCCTCGGAAGTGTAGCTATACAGCTCAATAATCTCCATGCGGTCAATCAGCGGCGCGGGGACATCGGAGAGGTCGTTGGCGGTCGTGACAAAGAGCACGCGGCTCAAGTCAAACGGAATCTCAATGTAATGGTCACAGAATGCGAAATTTTGTTCGCCGTCAAGCACCTCGAGAAGCGCCGCGCCGGGGTCGCCCTTATAATCTCTGCCGAGCTTGTCGATCTCGTCGAGAAGCATCAGCGGATTCTCTGTCTTCACCTTTTCAAGGGCGGTGATGATGCGTCCCGGCATAGAGCCGATATAGGTCTTGCGGTGTCCGCGTATCTCAGCCTCGTCGCTGACGCCGCCCAAAGACACCCGGACATAACCACGTCCCAGCGCCTCTGCCAAGGAACGGGCAATCGAGGTTTTGCCTACGCCGGGCGGCCCCACAAGGCAGATAATCTGTGCCTTCATGTCCGGCACCAGCCTGCGCACGCTGATCAGTTCAATGATTCTGTCCTTGACCTCTGTAAGACCGTAGTGGTCTCTGTCAAGAATCTTGCGCGCACGGACGATATCAAGCCTGTCCTTGGTGCGCTTGCCCCAGGGAAGAGCGACACATCTGTCAAGATATGCGCGGATGACCGCCGCGTCGGGCGTGCCGCGCCCCGCTTTTAAAAGGCGGTCACATTCGGCGTACAATATTTCTTTAGAGCTGTCCGGCATGGCGAGCTTCTCAATCTTTTCACGGTACTTTTCCGCCTCGTACAGCGGAGAGTCGTCCTCGCTGAGCTCGGAGGAAATTACCTTGAGCTGTTCGCGCAGGTAGTACTCACGCTGGTTCTTATCGATGCTCTCCTGCACCTTAGACTGAATATCGCTCTCTAGCTCCAGCATCTCGGTTTCTCGTGCGAGCAGCGCGCAAAGCGCCTCGCCGCGGCTGAGCGGGTCTGTTTCATTGAGCAGCATTTGTTTATCTTCGATGGTCAGCGGGATATTGCCGGCTATGTAATCCGTCAGAACGGAGACCCGTTTTTCGGACATGACGGCAATCGCCATATCCGGCGGCAGCCTGAAGGAGAGCGCGGCATAAGATTCAAACAGCTCCCGGATACTGCGTACAAGGGCTTCCTCGTAATCGCGCTGTGTACGGCGTATCACTTTTTGCGGTTTTTCACGCACGACGGCTGAGAGATACTGTGCATTCTCAAGAGTCTCCGTCAGCACCGCGCGGTATTTTCCCTCAACGACAACCCGGACATTACCGGAATTCGGCAGACGCATCATATGGCGTACCTCGGAAACAACACCGATTGTATATAAGTTCTCCATACGCGGTTCTTCATCTGACAAATCCTTCTGCGCCGCGAGAAAGACCTCGCGGTTTCCGGACAGTGCAGATTTCAGCGCCGCGACAGACTTTTTGCGCCCCACATCGAAGTGGAGCGTCATGCCGGGAAATATAACGACGCCGCGCATAGCCACGACGGGCAGCGCGGTGGTTATCGGTTCCTGCTTTAACATACGGAACCACCTTTCACAAAAACACCTTTAAGCGGGCTTTGCCTTATCCGCGTTCTTGCGGATCAACTCAGCGGTACCGCTTGCGGGCTTTCTCTGCGGATTTCGTGTATAGACGGGCGCACCCGTGCCGTCCACACATTCTTTTGTCACGGTCACTTTCTCGATGGTATAATCCGAGGGGATCTCGTACATGATGGGGATGAGGATACCCTCCATAATCGAGCGTAGACCGCGTGCGCCGGTATTTTTTTCTACGGTTAGCTCGGCGACGCGCCGGATGGCGTCCTCATGAAAATCAAGATCGACGTCGTCCATTTTAAACAAGCTGATATATTGCTTGAGTATGGCGTTCTTGGGTTCTGTGATTATCTTGACCAACGCGTCCTCGTCGAGGTTCTGCAGTCCCGTGACGACGGGAATACGCCCGACAAGCTCAGGAATTAAACCATATTTGACAAGGTCCTGGGGCGTGATTTTAAGAAGCAGGTCCATTTTCTTCAGCTCGCTGCGGCTTCTGACCTCACTGCCGAAGCCCAAAACGGATTTGCCCAAACGATTTTCGATGATTTTCTCTATACCGTCAAATGCGCCCCCGCAGATGAACAGGATTTTCGAGGTGTTGATCTGGACAAACTCCTGCTGCGGATGCTTTCTTCCGCCCTGCGGAGGGACGTTGGCGACGGTGCCTTCGACGATCTTCAGAAGCGCCTGTTGTACGCCCTCACCGCTGACATCACGCGTGATGGAAGGGTTCTCGGACTTGCGGGCGATCTTGTCGATCTCATCAATATAGATGATGCCCCTCTCGGCCTTCTCAATATCGTAATCGGCAGCCTGAATGAGCCTGAGCAGGATGTTTTCCACGTCCTCGCCGACATACCCAGCTTCCGTAAGCGTCGTCGCGTCGGCGATGGCGAAGGGTACGTCGAGGATCTTGGCGAGCGTAGACGCCAGCATGGTCTTGCCGACGCCTGTCGGTCCTAATAGCAGCACGTTGCTCTTTTGAATCTCCACGTTGTCGGGGGAGCTCCTGTAGACACGCTTGTAATGGTTATACACCGATACGCTCAAAACCTTCTTGGCGTTTTCCTGAGCGACCACATATTCGTCAAGCTCTTCTTTGAGTTCTCGGGGCTTGGGCAAATACACGTTCTGTACCTGTGTTTTTTTCTGGTTTTTCGGCCTGATGCCGTCAATGATATCCAAACACAGGTCTACGCACTCGTCGCAGATAAAGACGCCGGGACCGGCGATGAGCTTCTCCACCTTATCCTGCGGTTTCCCGCAGAATGAGCAGCGGACATTTTTATTGTCTTCTTCTCTTGCCACTTAATAAATCCTCCGGAAGTTATCTTTTATAGAGCACCTTATCGACCAGTCCGTACTCGCGTGCCTCTTCGGCGGTCATGAAGTTATCCCTTTCGGTATCGGCGACGATGACATCAAGGGGCTTGCCGGTATTCTCGGAAAGAATCTTATTGAGCCGGTCCTTGGTGCGCAGGATATGCTCGGCGGCGATTTTGATGTCGGTCGCCTGACCCTGCGCGCCGCCGAGGGGCTGGTGAATCATCACTTCTGCGTTGGGGAGGGCGATACGTTTGCCCTTAGCACCCGAGGAAAGCAGAAACGCGCCCATGCTCGCGGCGATGCCGATGCAGATGGTTGATACGTCGCTCTTGATATACTGCATCGTATCATAAATCGCGAGACCCGCGGATACCGAACCGCCGGGGCTGTTGATATACAGGCTGATGTCCTTCTCGGGATCCTGTCCCTCAAGGTACAACATCTGCGCCACGACAAGACTTGCCGTCACATCGTTGACCTCATCGGACAGCATAATGATCCTGTCGTTAAGAAGGCGCGAAAAAATGTCATAGGAGCGCTCGCCGCGGTTTGTTTGCTCGATTACATATGGTACAAGTGCCATGGTAGTATTACCTCCTTTAGCGGATACAAATAAATGATGTTAGACATAAAACGTTAGATTTAAAGGAACTACATTGTAAATTGAATAGTCCTATTCAGTATTGTCGGATTTTTGAAAGATAGTCGCGGTTATTCGGTTTTTGCGTCGTCCTTCTTCGCTGTTTTTTTCGCAGCAGGCTTTTTGGCAACGGGCTTTTTAACCTCTGCGGTCTCTGCCGGAGACGCTTCAGCGGGCGCTTCCTCAGCGAGCGCTTCAGTCTCGGTCTTAGCTTTTTTGGCGGCGGGCTTCTTCACGGCGGCTTTCTTTAAGGGGGCTTTGCCGGAAACGGCGTTCTTGATTATGAGATCCATTGACTTTCTGCGTACAATGTCGCCCTCCAGATCAGAAACAGGAAAAGCGCTTTTGATTTTTTCCGCATCCACACCGTAAGCCTTCGCGTACTTTTCAATTTCCTCGTTCTTCTCATCCTCTGTAGCCTCCAGTTTCTCAAGTGAGGCAACCTTTTGCAGGGCAAGACGGAGCTTCACCTGTTTTTCAGCGTTGTCCTTATACTGCGCCCTAAACTGCTCCATATTCATGCCGAGGTACTGAAGATACTGCTCCAGCTTCAGCCCCTGCATTTTCAGGCGGTACTCGAAATCGCCCACGTTGTCATCAATAGCCTTCTCAATCATAATCGGCGGAATTTCAACGGAAACGTTCTCGCAAAGCGTTTCGATGACGGCGCTTTCAAACGCCTCGTCGGCCGTTTTCTGCTTTTTCTCCAGCACCTTTGCCTTGAGGTCCTTCTTGTAGTCGTCAACCGTGTCAAACTCGCTGACCTCCTTGACAAACTCGTCGTCAAGTACGGGCAGCTCTTTCATTTTGATTTCATGAAGCGTGATATTAAAAACAACGGCTTTACCGGCCATTTTCGGGTCATAGTCCTCCGGGAAAGTGATGTCGATTGAGAACTCGTCGCCGGTATTGTGTCCGACGACTTGCTCCTCAAAGCCGGGTATAAAGGAATGGGTGCCCAGCTCTAAGCTGTAGTTCTCGCTCTTGCCGTGCTCAAAGGGCGCGCCGTCGAGAAGACCCTCAAAATCGATGACGACGGTATCCCCATCCTTAGCGGAGCGGTCGGACACCGTAACGGTTCTCGCGCTTTGCTCAAGGGCGCGGTCAATCTCGGCCTGTACCTCGTCGTCGGTAACGGTGACTTCTTCTTTTTCGGCGGTTAAACCCTTATACTGCGCTACCTCTACCTCCGGCTCAACGGTAACTTTCATGGTCAACACAAGACCGTCCTTGCCGATTTCCGGTACGTCGAGATCATAGGGCTGATCGACAGGCTTGATTTTTGATTCCTGTACAGCTTCCTCATAAAGCGAAGGATACAGAATCTCAAGGGCATCCTCATAAAACGCCTTTTCGCCGTAATACTTCTCAATCAAGTGGCGGGGCGCTTTGCCCTTGCGGAAGCCGGGGACGTTGTAACGCCCTTTCGTCTTCTGGTACGCCTTGACGATTGCCGCCTCGAACGCGTTGCCGTCCGCGGTGAGTTGAAGTTCGACGGTGTTGACCTCTGTTTTTTCGCACGATTTAATAGCCATATATTTTTCCTTTCCGGGCTCCGTAAAAAAGACGGAGCAAATTGTCATAGAAATTTTTTTAACCGTAGTAGTATAGCACAAGAAAAGGGCAATGCCAACCTTTTTTTTAATTTCAGCCGATAAATTTCGGACAAAAGCCGAGATGGTCGGCGGATATCAGCTCAAAACGGACGCCTTCATACTCCATGGAAGCGCACTGTGGAGCGACAAATCCGTGCAGATGGCCGAAAAAACAGCGACGGATACCTTCTGAAACGAGGATATCGCACAGCTCGCGGCATACGGAGGAATCGTTCAGAGGCGGATAATGGAGAAAGACGACCGGCTCACCTTGAAGCTTTTTAGCGGCGTCAACGGAAGCTTTGAGTCTTCCTGCCTCGCGTAAAAGCACCTTTTGATCGTTTTCGCCCGGCTCCCCGTCGTCGAAGAACCAGCCGCGCGTTCCGCAGACGGCGATACCATCCGCCAAAACCGCGTTGTTGTGGATAAAAGAGAGGGAATATAGGCCGTTTTCAGTCAGAAACGCATTCATCTTCCCCACCGTATTCCACCAATAGTCGTGATTACCCTTGAGGAGGAGCTTTTTGCCCTTAAGTCCGTGCAGAAACCGAAAATCCTCGACGGCCTCCGATAATGTCATCGCCCACGAAATATCGCCGGGGAGTACGACCGTATCACCGTCAGAAACGACGCTGTTCCAATGGGACTTCAGCCTGTCGGCATAATCGTCCCAGCCCTTAAAAATATCCATTGGCTTGTCGGTTGACAGGGAAAGGTGCGTGTCACCTATCGCAAATACCGCCACTTGAACCTCCCCGTTCAGATACCGAGCACCGTAAAGACCGCTTCCGCCATATTGTCTTTGTCGTACACTCCGTTAAAACGCACCGTTTTGTTCTTAAGCCCTAAAAGAGACGCCGGAACCGGTACGCCGCTCAGGCGCTGAAGCTCGTCAAGCAGCTTGAACTCGTCGTCATCGGCGGTATCGCGTCCGGTGATTGCCGTTAGCACGGCGGCGGGGAATTTGTAGGGACTGGCTGTCGCGGCGATGATTGTCGGCGTCTCGTCGCCGGTCGCCGCGCGGTAGTCCTCATATACCTGCACGCCCACCGCCGTATGTGTGTCGGACAAGTACCCGTACTTCTCAAAGCAGCGCCGTATGGCGGCTTTCGTCCCCTCCTCATCGCACGAGCCGGCGGAGAAATGCTCGCCGAGAGCGGCTTTCGCCTCATCGCCGACAGTGTAAGAGCCCGTTTCCTTAAGCTGCTTAAACCAGCCGCGGACGGTTTTATCGTCCTCGCCGGACAGTAAAAACAGAAGCCGTTCGAGGTTGCTCGAGATAAGAATATCCATAGACGGAGACGCCGTCGTATAGAACGGACGGTTTTTATCATAGACGCCGGTTTCGAAGAAATCGGTCAGTACGCGGTTCTTGTTTGAGGCGCAGAGCAGCCTGTTGACCGGCAGTCCCATACGCATCGCGTAGTACGCGGCAAGGATGTTGCCGAAGTTGCCCGTCGGCACCACAATATTTATTTTATCGCCCAAGTGAATGTTCCCCTGATTCAGCAGGTCACAGTAGGCAGAAACATAGTAGACAATCTGCGGCACGAGCCGTCCCCAGTTTATCGAATTTGCCGAGGAAAATTTAAGGTAATTCTCCTCAAATTTTTTATGAATGTCCTTATCGGTGAAAATGGCTTTGACGCCGTTCTGCGCGTCGTCGAAGTTGCCCCTGATTGCGGCGACGCCGACATTCGAGCCTTCTTGTGTTGCCATTTGGAGCTTCTGCAGAGGACTGACGCCCTCGCTCGGATAAAAGACGAGAATTTTCGTCCCCTTTACGTCTTTGAAGCCCTCGAGAGCCGCTTTGCCGGTGTCGCCCGAGGTGGCGACGAGTATAACAATCTCCTTATCGGTGAGATTCTTTTTTGCGCTGACCGTCAATAGATACGGCAGCAGCTGAAGCGCCATATCCTTAAACGCGCAGGTCGGCCCTAAAAACAGTTCGAGTGTATAGACGCCGTCTTTCAGACGTTTTAAGGGCGCGACAGCTTGTGAGGAAAACTTCCCGTCGCTGTATGCCGATTCGACACAGACGGACAGCTCTTCAAAGCTGAAATCCGACAGGTAGAGTGAGAGTATCCTTTTGGCGCGTTCGATATAGCTTTGTCCGGCAAGCTCCCGAATATCCGAAAGCGAAATCGCCGGTATCTCCACGGGCAGATATAAACCCCCATCGGGCGACAAACCGTCCGCGATGGCTTTCGAGGCGGTAACCCGCACCGTTTTGTCTCTTGTCGAGGTATAGAGCACGGTAACACTTCCCTGTTTGTTTGTTTGCTCATTTTATCAAATGTACCTGTCAATGTCAAGCAAAAACGAGGCTTTTTCGCTGGTTTTCATTGCGTTTTTTATGGGGTTATGATAGAATTGACGGCAAAGTATAAACAGAGGAAGTGTCTTTATGTCTGAGAACCGAACCATATATAAACATGTCGCCGTCATCGGGATTGACGGCATGGGTGTTTTTAATAAACAAGCGCACACCCCGCGTATGGACGAGATATTTCAAAACGGTGCGGTCACCTATACGGGATTGTCGATGAATCCGACCATCAGCGCCCAGAACTGGGGCGGTATGCTGCTCGGAGCAACCCCGGAGGTACATAAGCTCACCAATGCCATCGTCTCTGTCCGCCGTTATCACAGGCGCTCCCTGCCCTCTTTGTTCCTGCGCATCCGTCGAGAAAACCCCGACGCCGTGCTGGCATCGTACTGCCACTGGAACCCGATCAATCACGGTATCGTCGAACACCGCGCCGGCGTTGATTGTTTTACCGCAAAACCTGACGGCGTTCTGACTGACGCCATCGTACAATGCGTTACCGAAAAGAAACCTCTGTTTTTGTTTGTACAGCTCGACGACGTCGACGGCGCGGGTCACGGTCACGGCTACGGCGAACAGGAATATCTCAATGAAATCGAAAGAGTCGACGCGTGCGTGGGACGCATCTACGACGCCTACAGGCAGGCAGGCATTATCGATGATACGCTGTTTCTCGTCAACACGGATCACGGCGGCATTGAGAAAAGCCACGGCGGCTGGTCGGACACCGAGAAAATCGTGTTCCTCGGTGCCGCGGGCAAGGGCGTACCCAAAGGGGAAATCGGCTTTACCGAAACGCGCGACATCGCCGCCATCGTCCTTCACGCGCTGGGGCTGTCTGTGCCTGAAACCGACGAGGACGGCTTTTCCGCGCAGATACCGGACGGTATTTTCGCCGACGTCCGCGGTGTACACCGGGAAAGCACCGAACCCATGCCGCCCACACTTATCATAAAACCGACACCCGCCCCGGACAGTGAAGGCGGACTGTGGTCCTTCCTTTCGAAAGAGCGTTTTAAGCTCGCCTTGTTTTTAGACAACGATTTGTCTGACGCCGCCGGACACCGCAAGTGCGAGGAGCACGGCACCGTCAAATTCTACTCGGACGGTATCCGCGGCGAACGTGCCGAGTTTGGCGAAACGGGACACACCTGTATAAAGAATCTTGCCTTGGGCAGCGGCAGCTTTTCTCTGTCCATGTGGGTTAAGACGGAAAACGGTTTTAATGAAACCGCCGTCCTGTGTGCCGACAAGGTATTTTCTCCCGACGACAAAACCGCGCCGGGGCTCACCCTCACGATAAACGGCGAAAATGCGGCATTTTCCGTCGGCGGCGCGGGAACCGCGCTCAGCGAGCCGTTCCCTAAAAATCTCCCTAACGGCTGGCTGCACATCGCCGCCGTCCTCGACAGAGAGGAACAGGAACTGCGCCTATACTACAATTTCGGGCTTGCCGGTGCTGCGCTGCTCGGCGGCGCGCATGTATTCGACCGCGCTTTGATCTTAGGCGAAGACGCCTCAGGGTCGTATAACGCCTCCCGTCATCTGCTCGTCAATATCGACGACTTTTTCGTCATAAACGGCGCGCTCGGCGAAACGGAGCTAAAACAGCTAAAAGCTTATTACGGGCTTGAATAGTGATTACGTCACCGAAACATTTTCGCAAAGACGGATACACTGATACAAAAGACATAAAGGAGTGTCGGTAATGTCAGCGTATCATTTAACCATCGATAATTTTGAAGCCGAAGTACTTAATTCCGAAAAGCCCGTGCTCGTGGACTTTTACGCCGCATGGTGCGGTCCGTGCCGGATGCTGTCCCCGGTCATCGACGAGATCGCCGAGGAAATCGATGAGGTCAAGGTCATGAAGGTGAATGTCGAGGAGGAACCGGAGCTCGCCAAGGTGTTCTTGGTCATGAGTATCCCGACCCTCGCCCTCATCGAGAACGGGGTCGTCACAAAGACCTCCGTGGGGGTGAAGCCGAAGTCCGCCATCCGCGAGATGCTGGAAATCGGCTGAAAAAACAAGGGCTGCAGACCGCAGCCCCAATTTTTATGTGCCGGCTTGCCGCTCAATAAAGCTGTGGACATTTCAGAAAAAACATGCTACCATAAAAACGTAAAAAATCGACAAGAGGGGTATGGCGTTTATGGCGGCACAGGGGAAAAGCATTTCAGGTAGGGTTATCTATTTTGATTATTTGCGGATCATTGCGACGATGGCGGTGATTGCCATCCATGTTTCCGCTCAGAATTTCCGCAAAGTCCCTGTCGATTCGTTCGATTTTTTCGTTTTCACCTTCTGGGACAGCATCGTACGCTTTGCGGTGCCGATGTTTGTGATGATCAGCGGCGCCCTGTTCTTAAACCCGCAAAAAACCGTGACGTTTAGGGATCTGTATGCTAAATATTCTCTGAGGATGGTCACCGCGTTCTCCTTCTGGTCGGCGGTTTATCTGTTGTATGACTTTTTTATTGATCACAAAAAATTCGACAATACAAAGGACTTTATTGTATCCTTCGCGGAGGGACCGTACCACTTGTGGTTTTTGTTTATGATCGTAGGGCTGTACATCATCGTTCCCCTGCTGCGCAAGATTACCGAATCACCTGAAGCAACCCGCTACTTTTTAATTGTCGCCGCCGTTTTTACGATCCTGATTCCTACGCTGCTGCTCATCCCCGCGCTCTCCGATTTTAAGGACGCCTTCGGAAAAATGAAATTCCATTTTACATTGGGCTACCCCTGCTACTTTGTAGCCGGTTATTATCTGAGCAAAACCGAGCTTAGCAAAAAGGCCCGACGGCTGCTTTACGCGCTTGGGCTGCTCGCCTTCCTGTCAACAATTGTGTTATCAATCGTCATTTCAAAAGACCGACAAAAGCCCTACGCGGCGCTGTTTGAAAACTTCACGCTCAATGTCGCGCTGGAAACCATCGCGGTGTTCGTCTTCGCCAAATATAATCTTAACCGTATGCCGAAAAGCAAAAGGGTACAAGGTCTCATCTTCGCGTTTTCAAAGTACAGCTTCGGGATATACCTTGTCCATATACTGGTGCTGGACATCTTAAACAAGCAATGCGGCATTAACACCCTATCTTTTAACGCGGCGCTGTCTGTCCCCGCGCTGATCCTCGGCTTATTCGTCATATCTGCGCTGATCTCATTCCTCTTGAACCGCATCCCCGTTGTGAATAAATACATCGTTTAATTAAAAGGAAAACGCGCTGTCTTTAGCGATAGCCATGTAAGGAAGTTTCTTGCTTCTTGGAATTTGTTGCCGTACAAATTCCCTGGTTGCTAAAGGGATAAGACGGTTTGGTATTCTTTTAGTTATATTATTTATAATTTGTGGAGGTAGTTATGAACGACTTTCCAGAGTTTATGAAGAACAATTTAAACCATATTGGAAGCAATCAGCAAAACACGAAAGATATCGACGGATACTACTATGAAGGAAATGACGGTAGCCAAATGGCATTCTGGACTTGTTATTCAGATCAAGTTTCAAAAGCCCATAAGCATCCATTTGACGAATATACAGTTGTTGTTTCTGGTCAGTATACAGCAATTATTGATGGAAAGGAAATTGTATTAAATCCAGGCGATGAGATATTTGTTCCGAAAGGAACTTTACAAGGCGGAAGATGCATCGCAGGGACAAGAACTATTTCCGCTTTTGGCGGGAGAAGAATAAATAACGGCTGATCGTGTTTTGAGCATAATACGCATATAACGATACCCACCGAAAAGAGTGTAAGAATCTTTTTGGCGGGTGTCTTTATTACTTCCTTATCTGGCTGTCTCTTTTGGACGCACGTTTTTCTATTTAGCTCATCGGTCAAAGTATATTAAAGTTCTAACACAAACATTCAACTTATGTCAGGCTGCGTAGCCGTTTTTTATCGATGATTTTTATCTCTCCGCGTGACAGGCTGACAAGCCCCTCGGCGGCGAAATACTTGAGCATCCTTGTCACGACCTCACGAGCGCTGCCCATATATTTGGCAATCTGCTCGTGAGTCAGATGGATCGTATCCGAACCGGTCTTAACGCTCTCGTCACAGAGAAAAATAGCCAGCCGCCGGTCAAAGCTCATAAAGAGAATCTGCTGCATCGTCCACATAACGTCAGAAAAACGTTCTGTAGCCAGCTGATAGCCGAATGCCTCGACATAGATGTTCTGTGCACTGATACGGCGGAAAACGGTTGAGTTTAAGAGCATGACCTCGCTTTCCTCATCCGCCTCAACAAATACGTCGAAGGTGATGGCGTCAAACACGCAGGATGCAGACAACACACAGACATCATCCGGATACAACCGGTAGAGGGTGATATCCCGTCCGTCCTCGGAGAGCATATAGGTGCGCAGCTGACCGCTTTTTAAGAGGATAACACCGACACAGTCCTCCCCGCCCCCGTGAAGAACGGTACCCTTTTCACAGCGCATGAGGGAAATCCCGTCACAAAACTGCGCCTTCTCGCTTTCTGATAAATGCTTCCAGAACGGAAAATGCCGGATAAACAAATCGGTGCAGTTGTCGTCGGACATGAACACTCCCCCTTTTCTTCAATAGGTAATAACCTGCAATTTATATACGAAAGGCAAGAAACCCTTTTTTATTTTCGCCTAAACTTAAAAACAGTATATAAACAGTACATAATATGTCTTGTGCTTGGAATAACTTACAGAGCCGCTTTACCGGAGACGGTAAAGCGGCTCTGTTTGTCGTTAGATTCTCGCCACGCCGCTCTCCCGCGCAGCCTTACTGACGGCAGCGGCGACGGTGGGACCGACGCGCTTGTCAAAGGCCTTGGGGAGGATATATTCGGAGGTCAGCTCACTGTCGCTGACAAGGGAAGCGATCGCGTAGGCGGCGGCAAGCTTCATCTCGAGGTTGATGTCGGAAGCGCGTACATCGAGAGCGCCGCGGAAAATGCCGGGGAACGCGAGAACGTTGTTGATTTGGTTGGGGAAGTCGCTGCGGCCGGTGCCGACGACTTCGGCGCCCGCCTCCTTGGCGAGGTCAGGCATGATTTCCGGAACGGGGTTCGCCATAGGCAGGACAATCGAACGCGGTGCCATAGAGCGCACCATATCCTGCGTAACAATGCCCGGCGCGGAAACGCCGATGAAAATATCCGCATCCTTCATGGCATCGGCAAGAGTACCCTTCTTTTTATTCTTATTGGTGAAATCGGCAACCTCCTGCTTATCCGGCGTCAGGTCGTTGCCGTCGCAGATGATGCCCTTTCGGTCACACATGATGATGTCGCCAATGCCCATACCGGCAAAGAGCCGCGCGATGGCGACGCCCGCAGCGCCGGAGCCGCTGAAGACAACGGTGCAGTCCGAAAGCTTTTTATTGACGATTTTCAGGGCATTGACAAGCGCGGCGGTACAGACAACAGCGGTACCGTGTTGGTCATCATGAAAAATTGGAATATCAGTACGTTCTTTGAGCTTACGTTCAATCTCAAAGCAACGCGGCGCGGCAATGTCCTCAAGATTGACGCCGCCAAAGCTGCCTGCAAGCAGCGCAACGGTGTTGACGATATCGTCAACGTTCTTGGAACGGATGCAGAGCGGGAAAGCGTCCACCCCACCAAACTCTTTAAAGAGAACGCATTTACCTTCCATGACCGGCATACCGGCCTCCGGGCCGATATCGCCCAAACCGAGAACCGCCGTACCGTCGGTGACGACGGCGACCAGGTTGTGACGGCGCGTCAGCTCATACGACAAATTGACGTCCTTCTGGATTTCAAGACACGGCTGGGCGACGCCGGGCGTGTATGCCAGCGAAAGCTCTTCCTTATTGTTGACCGTCGCGCGGGCGACGACCTCAATTTTGCCTTTCCACTCGTAGTGGAGCCTTAACGATTCCTTTTGATAATCCACTAAATCACCTCTTTTTAATAATCACTGAAACTTATTCCCACGGGAATTTATATTGTGTCAGACCGAGATTGTCACGTACGGTGCAGAACTCTTTTTGTACCGCCGTATTGATCGGCACCCCGGAATCCTTACGCGACAGCCAGACATCGTGCTCTTTTTCACCGGCGGTGAAAATGCGGTCGTGTCCGGGCGCTTTCGTGGATGCGCGCAACTCGCGCAGAATATCTCCGGCTGTCTTTTTAAATTCGTCAACGCCCATAAACGCCGCGGTGTCGATGGCGATAAAGAAATGACCGAGATGGAAGGGTACCTTTTCGCCGTGTTCACCGATACCCGTGAGCATTTTCATATAGTTGCCCTGCTGGAGAGCCGCCGACAGAATCTCGATGACCGTGGCATAGCCGTACCCCTTGTATCCTGCCAGTTCCTCGCCGATACCGCCCAAAGGCGCCAAAGCCGCCTCGCCGGTGTTCAGTTCGACAAGTATCTTGTCCGTATCGGTCTTTGCCTCTCCGTCGTTGCCGATAACCATACCGGCAGGGGTAGCCTTGCCGATACGCGCGTAATACTCAAGCTTACCCCTCTGGGTAATCGAGGTGGCGCAGTCAATGACAAACGGGAACTCCTCGTCGGTCGGTAGACCGAAGGTTAGGGGATTGGTGCCGAGCATATTTTCCACGCCGAACGTCGGGGCAATCGACGGACGGGCATTGGTGCCCGTGATACCAATCATGCCGGCGGCGGTTGCCATAGTGGCGTAGTAGCCCGCGATGCCGTAATGGCAGGAATTGCGTGCGGCAACCATGCCCATGCCGTACTTCTTTGCCTTTTCAATAGCCATGGTCATCGCCTTGTAGCCGACAACCTGACCCATACCGTCATGGCCGTCGACGACGGCTGTAGTCGGGGTTTCGCGAATAATTTCGAATTCGGTGACAGGTTTCTGAATCTTGGCGTTGATTCTGTCGATGTAAATGGGCTTGAAGCGGTTGACACCATGTGACTCGATACCGCGCTTGTCCGACTCAAGAAGGACGTCCGCGCAGATTTTTGCATCCTCGCGCGGCACACCAACGCCGGCAAAGGCGTCCTCGACAAAGGCATACAGTGTTTTCCAATCAACAATATTGCTCATCTCAATGGCTCCTTTACTTTTTTACTCACTAATAGTGTAACACATACATAATTAAAAATAAATCTTTTCGAGAAATAAAAAAGAAATGATTTTTCTCCGGCTAAAACGCTGTCGGTCCTCTATTGTCACTGCTGCGTTTTACACATCTCTCCGATCAGTTTCTCCGTTTCTCTCGCCCACGGGTACTGTGACATATACTTTCCGAAAAACTCCTCGCGTACACCTTCTCTGTTGTTTAAAACATCATAATAATCACACGAGAATTTCGCGGGGTCAACCCCGCGCTGGTTGCGGTTATCCACGAAAATATCGGCAATGCCTGCCTCCTCCAGCGTATTGCGGAGAGAGCGCAGTACCTTGCGGAACAGCGACTGAACCGCCTCGTCATATTTCCTGTCGCTCCACAATACGGAAATGGCCTGTTCAGTGCTGACAAGTCCGCCGTTGCGGTCGACGAGCAGCGCGAGCAATTCCTTTGCCTTAGAGCTTGAAAAAGCGACGGGCTTTCCGCCGACGAACACATCAAAAAACCCAAAGGTCTTAATCTGTGTCCGGGCATCCTCGTCCTTATCCTTGATATATGACGCCTTCTCCAGCGCCCGGCGAATCATCTCGGTGTCATAGGGTTTGAGGACATAGTCCACCGCGTCCACGCCGAACGCGTCAATGGCAAACTGCGCGTAACCTGTGACAAACACAATTTTAATGTTCGGCGAAATCCGGTTGAGACGTTTTGCCATTTCAATGCCGCGAACCACCGGCATTTCCATATCCAAAAAAGCGATGTCAACCTTGTTTTTTGCCGCAAAGCTCAGCGCTTCAAGCGGATTGGAAAAGAGCGTGACGGAGTCTATCCCGCCGATCTCGTCACAGGTATCTTTGAACTCGCTGAGTGCGAGCTTTTCATCATCAACAGCCATTATGTGCATAGAGTTACTCCTCCTTAAGGATGCTTTTTTCGGTCTTCGGTATCGTAACGGTCACGGTAGTGCCCACCCCTAACCGACTGTTGACATCAATTGTCGCGCCGAGCATATAGTCAAGACGCGAACGAATATTCACAAGACCGATATGGGAGCGGCTGCCTTCGGGCAGGGAAAAAGGATCGTAGCCGACACCGTCATCGGCGACCGTTATATAATAGTTTTTATCATCCTCAAAGGCGGATATGGTGACCGTGCCGCCGTCAGGCTTCTGATTAACGCCATGTTTTATGGCGTTTTCCACAAGCGGTTGTATCGTCAGCGCGGGCAAACGGAAGTTCTTTGAACGAATATCGTAAACGATGTTTAAGCGGTCTTCAAAACGCAAAAGCTCTATGGCAGCATAGTTCCGTACATGGCTAAGCTCGGTTTCCAGCGGTACGGGCTCACGGCGCGACAGCGAATCCATATTGGCGCGCAGATAGCTTGAAAAGTTGATAACAGCCGTTTCCGCAGTTTTTGGATCCTTCTTAATAAGATACTTAATAGTATTGAGCGCATTGTAAAGAAAATGCGGTTGAATCTGGCTGAGCATGAGGGACATATTGAGCTCTGACAGCTCATTTTTTAAAACCGCCGAACGCGAAGCGTCACTTAAGCTTTCCGTCGTCTGTTCAAAACGGACATAGATAGCCGAACAAATATACACCATGAACATAAACGGCATGAACATAGAGGCACCGATATTGATATAACCATTGGTGTACAGAACGTCCACAAAGATACCGATGACGACCGCCGCATACCCGGCGGTGTGGACGAACGCGTTTTTGACTTTATCCGCCATCGCCGCACAAAGCCTGTAAATCATATAAGCATCAAAAAGAAACGTGGACATTTGCAGCAGCAAGAATGAACCCGGATCAAAGACGTTGTCGGTCAGCAGCACGGGCAGAGCGGCATAGACGAGAAAATACACCCCGAACACGAGAATCAGGTTCTGCGGCAGTCGCATGGACAGCGACTGGCTCGTGTAAAGCAGCAACAGCAGCTTGATGATGAAGGTGGACACGTAGATTAAAAAGATCATCATCTCATAGCTCATACCGCCGAACAGAAACTGCGACGCCCAATAGCCTTCGCAGGAGATCATGATGCGAAAGCCCAGAAAGACGCAGAGCAACGACAGCCAGCCGAATGTCGTGCGCCCGCTTTTCAGCCGCAAAGCCAGAATCAACGTCACAAAGGCGACAAGTGAAAGCGTCCCGACGAATACATATCTCAGGCCGAGCATAAACATTTTATGCGTAATAAAGGAGCGGTAATTAGCGAGCACGGGCGTCATCGTAAGACCGCCGGAAAGCTGCCCGGAAACCTCAATAACGATTGTGAAGGGTTCACCGGGTGCTGTCATATTGTCCGGCGTCACCGGGTATGCAGTAAAAATACCAGACGCTACGGACTGATCCGCCTCTTTTGAAAGGGTTCCGCTTTCGCAAACCAACCTTCCGTTAATGAAAATACGGTACGCCGCCGGAAGGTTGGGCACGCTGATAAGTATCGGCTGCGAGGCGCTTAGGTTTTTAACAACAAGCCGATAACTCGCGTAGCCTCCGCCCGACATATTCTGACCGTGCATCGTATAACCCGTCCAGCTTGAGGGAACATTAACAAGAGCGTCGGGTTTTATTTCTGTTATATTGTCTGTCACAAGAAACGTGTTCCAGAAAAACTCCCACGAGCCGTCAAGATAGGCTCTCTTGCCGCCGTCAATATTCATCCCCTCAAGATCAGCGATGCCGTTGTCATTGATACCGCCCTTAAGGTCGGCAAGCACATTGGCGAAAAAGGGCAAATCCAGCGTGCCGATAACGATTACGGCAATCGTAAGAAGAAAGTACAGCAGAACTTTCAGTTTCTTTTTCATAGCGACTCTCCTGTAGGATCGCCTGCGGCGGCACATAATGTACGGATTGTTCACGTTTATTATAGTATAATTTTCCAAAAAAATCAATATCAATCTGCTTTACCCGGGTATATTTTTATTGAACATACCGCCGCTTTGTGTTATACTTGCTTAAACTAATTTATGAAGGTGATACGATTGTCAGAAAACTGTGCCGTTGTTCTTGCCGCCGGAGAGGGAACCCGCATGAAATCAAATCTCCCGAAAGCGTTGGCGAAGGTACTTTTCAAACCGATGCTGACTTGGGTTACAGACGCTGTCCGTGAAAGCGGAATTGACGATATTTGTGTCGTGGCAGGATTCAAAGCGGATATTTTGAAGGAATACCTCGGGGACAGCTTTTCGATCGCTTTGCAATCCGAACGGCTCGGCACGGGACACGCCGTCCGGTGCGCGCTCGAATTCTTAAACGCCCATAAGGACGGACAAGTGCTGATTGTCAGCGGTGATGTACCGTTTGTGGACTCCGGCACCATAGAGGCCTCGCTTCTTGAGCACACCACGCAAAAAAACGGCGTCACGGTTATTTCCGCCAAGCTTAACAAGCCCTTCGGCTACGGGCGAATCATCCGTGACGTAAACGGCAATATCGAGAAAATCATCGAGGAGAAGGACGCGACGCCCAATGAAAAGGCCGTCCGCGAAATCAATTCCGGCGCTTACTGGTTTTCGGCGACAGCGCTTATTGACGCCCTGACAAAAATCACTAACAACAACGCCAAGGGCGAATACTATTTGACTGACACGATTGAAATTATAAAAAGAAGCGGTAAAAACGCGGGCGTATTCGTCGCAGAAGGAGAGGAAATCGTCCTTGGGGCGAACACACGCATTCAGCTCCATGATCTCAACGAGATTGCCCGTAAAAAAGAACTTGAAAGGCA
This sequence comes from uncultured Eubacteriales bacterium, assembly GCA_964516565.1. Lineage (GTDB taxonomy): Bacteria > Bacillota > Clostridia > Oscillospirales > Acutalibacteraceae > DTU089. Next base: position 19,723 of record CAZEXA010000014.1, read on the forward strand.
GATGCTCGAGGGCGTCGATATCCCGTGTACCGACGGTGTCATCATCGCTTGCGGAGCGAAAATCGGCAGGGATACAACGATTTTACCTAATACCGTCATTCGTGAAAACGTCGTCATCGGCGATTTTTGCACCATAGGACCGAACACGGTGCTTGAAAACTGCGTTGTCGGGAACAACACCACCCTGTCGAACACCATTGCCAATGACGCCCGCGTCGGCTCGAAAACGACGGTCGGTCCCTATGTCAACTTGCGCCCGGATGCCTTGGTGGGTGATAATGTACGCGTCGGCAATTTTGTTGAAATTAAGAATTCCGGCGTCGGAGACGGCTCGAAGCTGCCGCACCTGCTGTATATCGGCGATGCAGACATCGGCAAGAAGGTCAACTTCGGCTGCGGCTGCGTGACAGTCAACTTCACCGGAAAGGATAAATTCCGTACCGCCGTCAGCGATGGCGCGTTCATCGGCTGCAATACCAACCTGATTGCCCCGGTCACCATCGGGAAAAACGCGTATATTGCCGCCGGTTCAACCATTACCTCCGACGTTCCCGAAAACGCGCTGGGCATCGCGCGGTCACATCAAACGGTTAAGGAAAAATGGGTCTTAATGAAAAAGCCGTATAAGGAAGGCTGATATGTTCGGCAGATTTAAAACAATGAGCACCGCACCCGAATTTCTGATCGTAGGTCTCGGAAATCCGGGTCAAAAGTATGAGATGACGCGCCACAACTCCGGCTTTTTGTTCGTGGAGCTTTTGACACAGCAGTATCATTTTTCAGTCAAAAAGCTCAAATACCACGCCCTCATCGGCGACGCCGTTATTGAAGGACATCGCGTACTTATCATGAAACCTCAGACATTTATGAACGACAGCGGCGTCGCCGTCCGCGAGTGTGCCGCCTTTTATAAGCTCCCGCCGGAGCGCATTGTCGTGGTGTTTGACGACAGTTCTTTACCCGTCGGGGCGCTGCGCATTAAGCGCGACGGCTCCGATGGAGGACATAAGGGCATAAGGAGCATCATCGAACAGCTCGGCAGCGACAAATTCCCGCGGATAAAAATCGGTATCGGTCAAAAACCCCACCCCGATTACGATATGGCGGATTATGTGCTGTCTGCGTTTAAAAAAGAGGAAATCCCCGCCGTGAGAGGCGTGATGGAAAGGGGTGCCGAGGCACTCCCCTACATACTCTCCGGCGAAATTGACACGGCTATGTGTAAATATAACTGATTTTTATGCCGTAAAAAACGGCTGTAAAAACACGGGAGGCTTCATGTCCTGTTTTGTCAGCGCGCTGAATACCGGCGCCGAATTCGGAGCGCTGCTCTCCGGTATCGCGGCCGGCCGCGGGCCCTTGGGTGCCCTCGGGGTCGTTCAGGCGGCTAAGGCGCACCTGATTTTTTCGCTTTGTGCCGAAACAGGCCGCAAGGCGCTTGTTGTCATGCCCGACGAGGGCGCGGCTATCAAAGCCGCCGAGGATTTGAACACGCTTGCGGGCGGCCAAAAGCGTGCGTTATTTTACCCGGCAAGAGATTTTTGCTATGTGTCCTCACAGAACCAGTCGAAGGAATTCGAGCACCTGCGCATCGCCGCTCTCTGTGACATTCTGCGCGGTGACTTTGACGCGGTGTTCTGCTCGGCGGAAGCCGCTCTGCAAATCACGTTGCCGCCCGATGCACTGACGGCGCATACCGTCGTGCTTCGCGCAGGCGATACGCTTAAAACCGCCGATTTTCTGCCCGCACTCGTCAACGCCGGATACGTCCGCGCCGATATGGTCGAGGGTGTCGGTCAGTTTTCTTTACGCGGGGGCATCCTCGACATCTATCCCCCGACAACCGGGAACCCCGTAAGGATCGAGTTATGGGGTGACGAGATAGACACGCTGTGCGAGTTTGATGTTTCAAGCCAGCGCCGCGTTGACAAAATCAGCGAGGTCAGCGTCCCGCCTGCCTGCGAAGTATTATTTGAAAACGCAGCGGTTTTCGCACAGAAGCTTGAGGCTTTGGCGGCGTCCCTGCGCGGCAAAACCGCCCCGAAAGCGCGCGAATCGCTTCTTGCCGACGCCGAGGCGGCAAAGGGCGGCGTACTGCCGCCCTGTCTGGATAAATTTCTGCCGATTGCCTATGAAAAAAGCGCGACGATGTTCGACTACTGTCCGGACAGTATGCTGATTATCTGCGAAACCGGGGATGTTAAAACAAAGCTTTTACGGTCGTCACACCTGATGACCGAGGATATAAAAGCGATGTTCGAGGATGGAAATCTCGTCAAGGGACTCGATAGATTTACCCTGACTTTTTCAGACCTTACCTCCCTGTACGAATCCAGAAAAGCGGTTTATCTTGATAACTTTCCGCGCGGAAGCTTTGACACGCCCGTCCGGGAGCTGATCAATTTCACCATTACCCAGCAATCCCCCTGGAACGGCACCTTAAGCGTTCTGCTCGACGACATCGCTCCGGCGCTCAGGGCGGGTTACACCGTAGCTGTCACCGCCGGAACGACGAACGCCGCTATGAACCTTGCCGAAGCACTCGAACACGCGGGCGTACCCGCCGTCTGTTTTACCGTACCGCCCGCCGAATTCCCCAAAGGGCGCGTCAGCGTTCTGCAGGGGGCGTTGAGCTTTGGGCTGACGTATCCGAACGAAAAGCTGATGATTGTCACCTTCGGCCGGATAAGCGGTGCGATACGCCAAAAAAAACGCGCCGCCTTCAAGGCTGCCGACGCGGTGCAGAGCCTTGAGGAGCTGGCGAGAGGCGATTATATTGTCCATACCACGCACGGCATCGGCGTGTTTGACGGTATCAATAAGATGAACGTCGGCGGTCTGATTAAGGATTATATAAAGATTAACTACGATAAGGGCGACATACTCTACGTTCCGATTACACAGCTTGACATGGTGTCAAAATATGTCGGACATGTAAGCGAGGATAAACCCATAAAGCTGAGCCGCTTAGGCAGCCGCGACTGGGAAAAAACAAAGCAGCGCGTCAGAAACTCGGTCAAGGATATTGCCAAAGAGCTAATCGCCTTGTATTCGCAACGACTGAAAACAGAGGGACACGCCTTCTCGCCCGACATCGATATGCAGAGCGACTTTGAACGCCGCTTTATCTATGACGAAACCGATGACCAGCTTCGGAGCGTTGATGAAATCAAACACGACATGGAACAGAGCTATCCCATGGACAGACTGCTCTGCGGTGATGTCGGCTTCGGCAAGACCGAGGTCGCCCTGCGCGCGGCGTTTAAGTGCGTCGCCGACGGAAAGCAGTGCGCCCTGCTCGTACCCACCACAATCCTTGCCCTTCAGCACTACCAGACCATTCTCAAGCGCTTTGAGGGTTTTCCGATTAACGTTGAAATGATCTCGCGCTTTCGGACGCCCGCCGAACAGACGAAAATTCTTAAAAATCTGCGTTTAGGTAAAATTGATTTGCTCGTCGGCACACACCGCCTGATATCGAAGGATGTAAAATTCCGCGATCTCGGGCTACTCATCGTCGATGAAGAGCAGCGTTTCGGCGTCGCCCAGAAGGAGCGGCTCAAGGAGCTGTTTACGACGGTTGACTGCCTGACGCTGACGGCTACGCCGATTCCGCGCACGATGAACATGGCTATGTCGGGCATACGGGATATGTCGGTCATCGAGGAGGCACCCGGCGACCGCTTCCCCGTCCAGACATATGTCCTTGAATACGATCTCGGCATACTCTGCGAAGCAATAAAAAAGGAGCTTCGCCGCGGCGGACAGGTTTACTATCTGCACAACCGCGTCGAAACCATTGACAGAGTCGCGGCGAAAATCAAGGAGGAAATCCCCGACGCCAATGTCGCGGTCGGTCACGGAAAAATGAGCGAGGAAGAACTTTCCTCCATCTGGCGATCGCTCCTCGAGGGTGAAACGGACGTCCTTGTCTGTACGACGATTATTGAAACCGGCGTCGATGTACCCAATGTCAACACCCTGATTATTGAAAACGCCGACACCATGGGGCTGTCGCAGCTCCATCAGCTGCGCGGTCGGGTCGGGCGCAGCACCCGACGGGCGTTCGCCTACCTCACCTTCCAGAGAAACAAGGAGCTCAGCGATATTGCCTCCCGCCGTCTGCAGGCCATCCGCGAATACACCGAATTCGGTTCGGGCTTTAAAATCGCTATGCGCGACCTTGAAATCCGCGGCGCGGGGAACCTGCTCGGAGCCGAGCAGCATGGGCATATGGAATCGGTCGGCTACGATATGTATATGCGTCTGCTCACAGAAGCCATCAGCGAGGAGAAGGGCGAAACGCCCAAGGCTGTGCACAAGGAATGTCTTGTGGATGTTCAAATCGACGCCCACATTCCTGAAAGCTACATTAAAAGCCTCGCGCAGCGTCTCTCCATTTACAAACGAATCGCCGATATTGAAAATGAGGAAGACGCGCTCGACGTCACAGACGAGCTGATTGACCGCTTCGGCGAGCCGCCGGACTCTGTGGGCGGTTTGATTAAAATCTCGCTGCTGCGCAATACGGCCTCCGCTTTAGGCGTTTACGAAATCGGACAAAAGGGGGCGGCTATTTTGCTGTATTCACGCGAAATCAATGTGTCCGCCATTGCGGCTTTAGGCAAGGCTATGCGCGGAAGAATCCTTGTTTCTAATGGCGCAAAGCCCTACATTTCAGTGAAAAAGCTTTTAAACCAAACGCCGCTTGATACCATTAACGAAGCCTTTACCGTAATGAAAGCCACCCTCCTCCCCCCACAATAAAATTACCAACCGTAGGTTCCTATAATCTGACATCTGACATCTGATATCTGACATCTGATATCTTTTATAATAAAGTAGAGTTTTAATTAAAAAGGAAAGGCAGATAAAAGCAAATGCATTACAAATACAGAACTTCCGGCGTCTGCTCCCGGTCGGTCTCGTTTGATCTCGACGAAAGCGGTGTTGTGACACATGTTGAGTACGATGGGGGTTGCAACGGCAATTCGAACGGCATCGCACGGCTTGTCGAGGGCAAAAAAGCGCAGGACATCATGAATACGCTCGCAGGTGTGCGTTGCGGCTATAAAACCACCTCTTGTCCCGACCAGCTTTCGAAGGCGCTCGCGGCCGCGCTGAACGGGGAGGGAAAAGCATGAAGCTTCTTGTCTTAATAGCCGATCCTGACGAGTTTCGTCCGCTCGTCGGGGCACTGAAGACATACGGCGCGAAGGAAGAGGTCTTTTGCTCTTTGCCTTCGGCGTCCTGCTTGGTGGGGAATCACAAGCTGTTTCTCCTCTGCTCCTACATCGGCAAGGTCAATGCCGCCTGTGCCTGCGCACTCGCACTGGCGAGGGAGGGCTTTGACGGCGTACTCAATATCGGGTATTCAGGAGCGGTGTCGGGACTATTAAAGAATGATGTCGTCGCCGGGACAAGCTATACCGAATGTGACTTTGACTTAACGCCCATCGGCTATCTGCCCGGCGAGAAACTCAAGGGAAAACCATATATTTTTGAGGCGCACAAAACGTTGTTGGCCGCCGCCGAAAAAAGCATTCCCGGTATCAAGACCGGGAAACTCGGCACCGGAGATTTCTTTTTGACCGACCCGGTCAAGCGCGAACGTTACCGCGAACTGTTTGAAATCTGCGCGTTTGATATGGAGAGCGGCGCAATCGCCTCGGTATGCCATACGCTCGACGTCCCGTTTTTAAGTATCAGAAAGATATCGGACGACGCAGATGATACCGCGTCGTCCGCCTACCGCGAGGCACTCGGCAGCGCCGAAAAGGCGCTGTCCGACATATTGCTCCCGCTCGTCAAATCTATATAATGCGACGCCATGCAAAGGGCTATCACAGAAAGGGCGCGGCAGTTGCCGCGCCCTGTTCACCCAATACTTACGCGGCATCGCTTTTTTCGATTCAACTAAAGCTATACTATGCCGCAGAGTGCGCCCGTGTGAGGATTAACCGTTGTGTATATCGGCGATAAGCGCTTTTATTTTTTGCTCCATCTCCTCATCGGAAAACTGGCAGGTGCCCACAGCCTTGTGTCCGCCGCCGCCGTATTTGAGCATCAGAGAACCGACGTCAACGGTTGCCGTGCGGTTGAGTATCGAATAGCCAACTGCGCAGCTGCATCCCATCCCGCCCTTGCCGTTGACAATCCACAGAGAGATATTTTGCTCGGGATATAGACTGTAAATAAAAAAACGGTTGCCGGAATATATCGGATCAACGCCCCGAAGGTCACTGATAATCAACTTCCCTTCAACGCGTGTATGCTTCTGGATCATATCCTTGAATTTCATCGCCTGATCATAGTAAACAAAAATCCGTTCCTGAACGTCGGGCAGATTTAAGATACCCGCCGTTGACATGGTACGGCAACAATCAATAAGCTTTTCCATAAGCTGATAATTGGAAATTGTAAAGTTACGCCATCTGCCAAGACCCGTGCGGGGGTCCATAATGAAACCGATCAGTATCCAGCCCTTCGGGCGCATAATTTCATCGGCGGTCAAATTGCCGGAGTCCACCTTGTCAACGGCGGCCATCAGTTCGTCATAGTTCGGAAAACGCCTTTTTCCACCGTAATACTCGTAGATAATTCGGGCGCAAGAAGGCGCGGGACGGCTCTCCCCCCTGTATTTGCCCTTCAGTTCCAAACGTTCGTCTTCGCTGGAGTGGTGATCAAACCACAGCCCGCAGCCTTTGACATAAGGCACGTTGGCTAAACAGTCGGATGGGCGGATAAACACCTTCCCGTCCTGCAGATCCTTTGGGTGGGCAAACAGCCATGAGTCTATGATACCTGCGTCCTTGAGCAATGCCGCACAGGCCAACCCATCAAAATCTGATCTTGTTACCAGCCTCATAAAACCTTATCCTCCGCTCCTATCTTATCCAAATATAGTATAACCGATTTTTTCAGCTTCGTCAATGCAGAATAATTATCAATCAATATTTACATTTTTATAAAATATGATATTATAGAAGTACTTAAGCAAGCTGGGGGAAAATTCATGGAAATTTTATGTCTTGATATTGGCGGCTCTAAGCTGTCAGGGGCGATATCCGACGAGGAAGGCAATCTTCGTTCCGTTTCGACCAATCCTCTTTTTGTCGGACAGGACGCCAAAAGGCTGGTGCTCGACAAAATTGTTGAGTACGCGGACAGAGTGATTGACCGCAACCCCGATATTGAGCGCATCGGCATCTCCGTTCCCGGACTGACCGACTCGGAAAACGGTATCTGGGTGTTTTCACCGTTCTCGGGCATCCGCGATTTAAATCTCAGAAAGGTGCTCGGCGAACGTTACGGACTTGCCGTCTATGCCGAAAACGATGTCAACGCCTGTGCTCTGGCGGAGAAAAGGTTCGGCGTCTGTAAGGACGAAAAAGATTATATGTGGATCACAATCACAAACGGCATCGGCGGCAGCATCGTCATCGACAGAAAGCTGTTTAAGGGTATGGGCGGGAACGCCGGCGAAATCGGGCATATATGCGTCGACGAGCAGGGTCCCGTCTGCGGCTGCGGCAATAAGGGCTGTCTTGAGGCGTGCGCTTCCTGTCATGCGCTGGAAAACGCATATCTTGCAACGCATCCGGGTGAAATGAAAGCGACCGAGGAACTGGCGACTAAAGTGTTCTTAGGCGACAACGAGCTACGTGAACTGTTTTACAACGCCGGCGTACTCGTCGGCAAGGCCACCGCAACTGCCGCCAATCTGCTTGATATCGGTCTGTTTGTGTTCGGCGGCACCGCGCTCACCTATGATCTCATGGAAACCGGCATCGCCGAAGGCGTCGATCGCTACGCCTTTAAGGGAACAGGACTGAAAATCAGGACAAAAAAGACCGCCCTCGGTACGCAGGCATGCCTGTACGGGGCGGCTACAATCGCATTGGAAGGAAAATAAACACGGTTTTTTCGAAGTGAATAGATAAGAGTGAAGAAAGAAGAGAATTGGGTGCTGCGCAAAGAACCGCAAGCGGTTCTTTGCGATAGAATCGGGGCGCGGGGTTTCCCCGCCCAAATCTTTTCTCTCTTCTCTTTTATCTTTTATCTTTTATCTATCAGAATTTATTTAATTCTGATTTCTTTCCCCTTCTCCGAGGAATCGTAAATCGCCTGCATGATTTTTGATGTGGTGATTGCCTTGTCGATGTCGTTGCGGGTACGTTCGCCCTTTTGACAGCATTTCACGAAATCGATGACCTCATCGCGGTGCATATTATTGATAATGAACTCCGGTTCCGTTTCGACAAGCTTCCCGCCCTTGGTCGTGTATATCTTAAATATACCGCCATATTGCAGCCGGATGCCGCCCTTATCGCCCATAAAGTCGATAAACGTATCGTGCTCGCCGATGTTCTGCGCCCACGCGCCGGTGAACGAGATGATCGGACCCGTCGTACGGACAAAACCGGAAACGGAATCGTCAACATCGTAAACGCCGTTCATATCAGCGGTCTGTTCCGCCCACATATTTTTATACACATAATTTTTGATATCCCTGCCGAGCTTACAGAACGCCGCGCCGCTGGCGGTCAGGGGTGTCGGTTCGCCGCAGCAGTATTCAATCAGATCAATGTAATGAACGCCCCAGTCAATAAGCGATCCGCCGCCGGAAGCGGATTTTCTCGTAAAGTCGCCGCCGATGCCGGGAATCGAGCGGTGGGCTCTGAAGCTGGCGTACACATGGTACACCTCGCCCAACTCGCCCTTTTCAATCCTTTTTTTAATATTATTAACAGCGTTGCTGTAGCGGTTACAAACACCGATGGAGAGGATGCGCTCCGTTTCGTGGGAAACCTTCTGCATTTTGAGCGCCTCGGAAAGCACGCGCGCGGCGGGCTTTTCACAGAGGACGTCCTTGCCGTGCCTCATAAAGTCAATGGAAATAACCGAGTGCATATCGTTGTGCGTGCAAACCGAAACCGCTTTGATCTCGTCGTCATTCAGGATTTCATGGTAATCATATACTGCCTTGCCGCACTCGCAGACCTCGACAGCCTCATCGGCGCGTTCGGGAATAATATCGCAAAAGTATTTGATTTCCGCATTTTTACAGTCCATGTACGCCGGGATGTGTGCCGAGCGTGCGATGTTGCCGCAGCCGATAACCGCTACCTTAATTTTTGACATGATAGTTGACCTCCTTTACATTATCAGCCATATTGTATCATATTTCTGGAAAAAACAAAGTCCTTTAACAAATATTTCTTTTGAAAACTTGAAAACAAAACAAGCCTATGCTATAATATTTTACAATGTGCTTTATTATGGAAGGAATTGATGCCAATGGACGCCGTCTTGAGCGGATTGAACGAGCTGTTCGGAAACGTACTGAACCTCGATTGGAAAATGGTCGTGATGTGGGTGATCGGCGGTGTGCTGATTTATCTCGCGATTAAAAAAGAAATGGAGCCGACGCTCCTTTTACCAATCGGTTTCGGTGCAATACTCGCCAACCTCCCCTTGTCGGGCGCTATTACTCAAGGGACGGAAATCGGGCCGCTGAATGTCCTGTATGACGCCGGCATCGCCAACGAGCTTTTCCCACTCCTCTTGTTCATCGGCATCGGCGCGATGATCGATTTCGGACCCCTGCTCAGTAATCCGAAGCTCATGCTTTTCGGCGCGGCGGCGCAGTTCGGCATCTTCTTCACCTTCTCCCTTGCCTCCCTTCTCGGGTTTGACATTATCGACGCCGCTTCCGTCGCCATCATCGGCGCGGCGGACGGTCCGACCTCCATCTTTGTCGCCAACACGCTCGGCTCAAAATACATAGGCGCGATCATTGTTGCCGCCTATTCCTATATGGCGCTCGTACCGATTATCCAGCCGCCGTTTATCAAGCTCTGCACCTCCAAAAAAGAGCGTATGATTCGGATGCCCTACAAGCCCAAAAGCGTTTCGCGCACCACGCGCATCCTGTTTCCTATCGTGATAACCATCATTACGGGAATGGTTTCTCCCAAGAGCGTCGCCTTAATCGGCTTTCTGATGTTCGGCAATCTCCTGCGCGAGTGCCTTGTCACCAACGGTCTGTCGGAAAGCGCCCAAAAGGTTTTAGCAAACCTTGTGACGCTGCTGCTCGGTTTCACCATCGCTTCCAAAATGGATGCGGCGCACTTCCTTAAAAAAGAAACGTTGATGATTATGGGGCTGGGTCTTGTCGCGTTTATCTTTGACACCGTCGGCGGCGTCATGTTCGCCAAGTTCCTGAATCTGTTCTTAAAAACAAAAATCAACCCGATGATCGGCGCGGCGGGTATCTCGGCGTTCCCGATGTCGGCAAGGGTTGTCCACAAGATGGGACTTGCCGAAGACGATCAGAACCATCTGCTTATGCACGCCATCGGCGTCAACGTTTCCGGCCAGGTCGCCTCCGTCATCGCCGGCGGACTGATACTGAATCTGGTAACGGATATCATTAACAAATAGGAGGTTTCCCATGTTGTTAAACATCTTTAATTCAGAGGGTCTGCTCGATTCACTTCCTATTATGGCAAAGGGGATGCTCGGCATTTTCTGCGTGACCGGCATCATCATTCTCACCATGCTGATTCTCGAACGAGCGACCAAGGAAAAAACCGAACAAGAATAAATCAAAACCTCCGGCTAAGCCGGAGGTTTTGATTTATAGCTTGAAGGTGATCCTCAACTGCACGTCTCGAACATTCTCAAGATGGACGCATAGCCGCCGTTTCACACCGAAATCGCGGTTTTTTTCATTCCCCTTGTACTTAGGAAATCGTCTTATCGGCTCGAAGGGTAAAACCGAAAAGCGTATCGGAATATCGCCGGACAGTGATACGCCGATCGTTTTTCCGTTTTGTGAAAGCAGACAGCTCTGTCCGTTGGCGGCGATATCGACATTGGCGCCGGTCGGCATGAGCCAATATATTTCGGACACCCTTTTACAGTGGATCTCATCGGTAATGCAAACGGTTTTATACTCGTCAGAAACCCTGAACCGCCGAACGACGCTCTGTACCCCCGCATGGGCATACGCACTCGTCATATCGATTTCACCGCAGCCGCCGCCGGCTTCGGCACGAAATGAGGTTATCGCCGCTTTGGCGAATACATACTGATCCCCGCGCGTTTTCTGCGGATTAATCAGCAGGGTACCGTGCGCCTCCGCGCGTTTATAGAGATTCTTATGCCGTCCTCCGAAGGGCAGACTGTTGAAATATCCTTTGGCGTTGTAGTCCCCCGGCCCCGATTCGCACGCAAAGCGCACCCCCTGCGATTCAAGAATAAACGCGCCGATATCGAGATCGCCGTGATTTTCGAAATTATAGCCGCCTTTGATGGCAAAGCATGACGCTTGAGGTTCAAGATAGCCGCTGCGGAAGATGGCAAAATCCTGTCCCCTGTCCGATTTCATGAGTACGGACTTCGGCAGCGAAAAGTCCGACATGCCGCCGAGGGCGGGATCGTACCAAAGCGCCCCGAGCGCCGCCTCGCGCGGGCGGGAAGCGTTTAGATCAAACCGCTTCTGATAAGCCGTCAAAATCGGTTCGCCGTACTCATGCGAAAACCAGAAGAGCGCCGCGCTGAAAAGACGCTCGTTTTTATTGTCCCCGGTATTGAACACGCCGCTTGGAGTGCCGATGCAGAGCGGATAATACCCGATTTTACGCACACCTTCATACTGCGCCAAAGAATAATCGTGACCAAAGAAATTGCGCAGTGTCGTTATAAAATAGGTGAGATACGAGGTACCGTATTCCCAGTAGCCCGGCCCCTCTACATAGACGCCGTCGGGTGAAAACGACGTAAACGCACCGGGCATACAGCTGAGCGCCTTTTTTATGTACCGTGCCGCTTTACTCGGGTATTCGGGGTAAAATGCCAGCAGTGAAACGCCGACGGCACTGTAGCACACCGTGTTCCAGTTAGTCTTTGACCAGGTATACCAGTTTTTCACCGGGTTCTTTTTCATCGCCGGACGTATCGCCCGTTCATAGACCGTCCGGGCGAAAAACGCGCGTCTGTCCGCAGGCAGAAACCCGGTCAGCCAGTCGCAGGATAGCGAAACGGCAAACGCCAGTTCGATAGCGTCAAGCAAATGCTGATGGTGCCAGTCGGGAAAAGCGCAGACAGCCTCCGTTTCGAGCAGGGCGCGTTCGGCATACTTTTTTTCATCGGTCACCCGATAAGCAAAACACAACGTTAAGAGACGCGACAGCACACCGCGCGACACCTCGAGCAGGCGCGCACCGTCGGTAAAAACATATTCGTGCGGCGGATTCTTTTGGGTATCGCACAGCTCGTCCGCCGCGCTTATGGCATGGGCGGTCAGTTTTTTGATGTAGGCGTCGCCCGACGGCGAATAATAGACCTCGCGAATGCGCTGAAAATCCTCTTTACACGCTAAAATAAAGGGCGCTTTTTGGCTTGCGGCACTCCTTTGAAGCTCCGACCCAACATATCGTAAGGGCAGCGGCTTTGCCCTTCTAAGCTTGATAAAATCCAAAAGCGCGCAGACCGTATCCTTTAACATCACAAGCCCGTTCATTCTGTTTCACCGAAAAACGAAAACGCCTTTTTACCCGAAACCTGATGCTTTCCCTTAAAAATATCGTAGGTAAAGCGCTCCGGCGCCTCGAAAACGCCGTAGACGCGCGCTATATTTGCAATCGCCTCGCGCGAGCCTTTGAGAGGGAAAATCTTATCCTTTTCCCCGCACTCGAGCAATAACCGGCGCGGGGCTAAGGAAGCGGCAAAATCGTAAATCTCCCCGACCTTGAGAATACCGGGAAAATAGTTATCGGGGCAGTGCCGCACGCTTAAGATACTGTCCCGAAACGTATTGACGTAGCCGCTGACGACGATATCGGTAAAGCGCTCGTCGAGTACCGATGCGTACAGCGCGGTCAGTCCGCCGCCCGAAATACCCATGATCCCGAGCCTGTCGGCACGGCATCCGGCGGTTTTGAGCAGGATATCGGCGCAGCATACGGCTTGATAAACCCGAAACGACGCCAAAGTCAACCCATAGGTCAAAAGCCTGTGTGAAAGTGTTGCACAGGAACTGCTGTAAAACGGTTTATGCAAATCCGCTTTCATCCGCGACTGACCGAAGCCCATGAGCTCCGGCACAATGACGGTATATCCCCGTTCAGCCAAACGTACGGCAAAGCTTTTCTGATAATCATCAAGAAACGGGAACGAACGCAGTTGTCCGTTTTTCTTTTGGTTCAGTATCTGCCGTGCCCCGTACCCGTGACCGGGCAGCGCGACGACGCCCATCGGCTTTTTTAAAGGTTCGGTGGGCACGAGCAGATAACAGAGCATGGTAAAGCCGTCGAGAATCTCGACCGACAGCGCGCTCTGCCTATACGCCCCGCGTTCCTCCGGTTCACGAATAAGCAACGGCGGGGAAGCTTTTTTCAGCGGAATCCTGTCGTAGCCGAGGACATCACAAAGCCGCTCCTTAAGCCTTGCGGCGACTGCCTCGGCTTCCGCTCTTTCGGTTACGTTCCTGTACGGTGAGCAAAACAGGGTGTTGTACAGGTTGTCCATATACGCATCCGGGGTAAACGACGACTTCATTCCCACCACCCCTTAAGTGTCTTAAAATCCATGAGAAACCGCGAGGGACTGTCCCCCTTGACAAACTCAAGGATGATGTCGCCGCCGTAGTTCGCCTCTTTTAAGACGCCGAGAAAGCCGCGTATCTCCTTTTCGCCGTGAGAAAGCGGATACCGGACGCCGAGCCTGTTCCACTTGAACAGGTGGACGACGACGGTATTCGGCAGAACCGCCTTCAGATTGTCCATATCCTTTCCGGCGTACATTGGCTGCCAGTATGTTTTCACGTTGTCAAGACCGACACAAAAAAGAAAACGGTCTGATACCTCTCCGGTATCATTGAGCGTATTCTTGTGAAACTCAAACGCCACCGTCAAACCGTACCCCGCGGCTATACCGCCGAGCCGAACAGCTTCCTGCGTGAGTGCCTTAAAACAGCTTTCGTCTGTCGCCTTGCTGCCGGCATTGCCGAGCCAAACCCGCACGGTATGCGCACCGAGTGCCCGCGCGATTTCACAGACGCCGGGAAAGCTGTCCTCCCTCCCTTCGCCGAGCCGATAGTAGCTTCCGAAAGAATGGACGGCAATTCCCGCCGCCGCACATTTTTCCCGCACACAGGCTGCTATATGAATATCGGTCACATGAACATCGCCGCCCCATTCGATACAGTCGCAGCCCGCTTCTTTGGCGAGCGCGATAATCTCATCACAGGACAGTGCACGGAAAGTGACAGAAGTTAACCCTAAAGCCATTGTAATTTCTCCAATAAATATTTACAGACGAAAAGAAGCAGCAGATGCAACGGATAAAAAACGTAAAAGCTCCATTTGGTAAACCAATTCTTGATCCCGCGCTTACCGTTGTAGAGTGTCATCGGTACGAGCGCGAGCAAAAAGCCGAATACATAATACGCCCTAAACCCCGAATCGATAAACTGCGGCAACGCGTAGAAAACCAGCCCGATACCGACAAACGCCGCCGCGCGTAGCCCCGGTCGGTCGCGCAGTGTATACAGCGCGAAAATCCACAATAAGGCGATATACGACCAGTCCGCCCTGTAAACGAGCAGCAGACAGAGCAGCGCAAAAGCCGCCTTGGCGTACAGACTGTGCAGCACGCGCTCGTTGACATACAGCAGCAGCAGACCGACAAACAGCGTCCAGATAACGCTTGTATACTGATACCACGGGTACCCGAAATACCATACATACGGAAAATGGGAGACCGCGGCAAACAAAAGCATCCTTTTGAGATACCGCCCGACATCCGCGGTATGAATGTACCCCTCGACAACAAACAGACACATCAGCGGCGCGGTCAGCCGCCCTATACAATGGACAAGCTGTCCGCCAAGGCTCAGTTCGGCGAGCAGCCACCACGCGAGGTGGTCGGCGAACATCGCGGCAACGGCAAGGCTCTTTATCTGATTGCCGGAGAGAATTTTCAGCTTGTCCAAGGTTGCTCCTTTATTAAAATTTTAAATTCAACCTAAGGTTCCTTTAAATCTGGCGTCTGGCATCTGACATCTGGCATCTATGTAAAGCTCCGCCGAATCATGCCATTGTGGCAAGCATGGCTAACGTTACTTCATGCTC
>CAZEXA010000014.1:34962-38098 GCA_964516565.1 uncultured Eubacteriales bacterium
AAGCTCCGCCGAATCATGCCATTGTGGCAAGCATGGCTAACGTTACTTCATGCTCCAGCGGCTCCCCCGCCGCAAAGCGGTCATATTCTTTGAGCATATACTCGGCCATGCGCCAAACCTCCTGGCCGCCGGACCCCGCGATATGCGGGCTTTGGATGACATTACGTTGGCGGGTCATGGGATTCTTGTATGTAATAATATCGGTGCTCGTGACGTCGATGAGCGCGGTGCGCGTGCGTTTCTCGCGCATGGCGCGCGCCAAGTCCTTCTCGACCACCTGATCGCCGCGCCCCGTATTGATGAATGTCGCGTAAGGCTTCATTTTTGAGAAAAGCGCATAGTTATAAACGCCCCTCAGTTCTTCCTTGTTGGCAAGGTGGTTACTGATGACATCGCAGGTCGAAAACAGCGTTTCAAGGTCGGTCAGCGTAACATTCAGCTCGCGGGCGCGCTCCTCGCCTAAGAACGGGTCGCAGACGAACACGTCGCAGTCAATGGTCTTTAGCTTCTCGCAGACCATCGAGCCGATAGCTCCCGCGCCGACGATACCGACCTTTGTCCTGTAGTTACCCGGGTGCTTATAGCTGTGGAGAAACGCCGAAGCCTGGTTCTTCTTGACGCGCTTGGCGGCTTGAAAATAGCCCTTCTGCGCCAGAACAATCTGCGCAAACGTGAACTGCGCGACGGGAATGGCGTTGGCGCGCCAGGCACTTGACACCCTGATACCCATTTCCAAAAACTCCCGCGCAAACTTCTGGACGGTTCCGGCGGCGTACAGTACGGCCTTGAGGTTCGGCAGATACTCCCCTATCTCCTCCTTTGAGAGGGACGGCATCCCCCAAGTGGCAAAAACAATTTCAACCTCTTTTAAGTATTCCTTATGCTTTTTCAAATCGCCCTTGCCGACAACAAAGTCCGGCAGCTCGCCGCGTGCGCGAAGCTGTTTCTTCAGTTCGTCGTTGTAGACGCGTGCGGCTTGGAATTTCTGATTGGTCATTAAAACGAATTTCATGGAGGCTCCTTTCTTATGAAAGCCTTACAGACTTTTTAAGTGCGTTCGCTTTTTGAGAATCTTCACCGGCATAGACGGTATAAGCGCTGTCAAGCACATAATCCCCGACGCTTTCGTCATAGAAAGCCAGCTCCGGCAACTCTATTTCCACGGTTACTTCTTTACATTCCCCTGCGGCAAGCGGCACACGCTTGAAGCCCTTTAAGAGCTTCACCGGCCTGTCCTTTTTTGTATCCTCGCTCCCGGCGTAAATCTGAACGACGGTGTCCGCATCCCGTTTACCGGAATTTTTGACCTTAAGACTCACAAGCAACGCCGATTCGGTCTTTTCGACCGTTAGTCCCGAATAGGAAAAGGTCGTATACGACAGCCCGAAGCCGAACGGATAGCGCACGGGCAACGCCTTTTTCTCAAACAGCGCGTAGCCGTGATAGTAGTCGTACGCAATCTCATATTTGCCGTCGCCGATGCGCACAATCGGCGGATAGTCCTTCTCGTCCTCGGCTATCGTAAAGGGAAGCCTGCCCGACGGCGAAACCTTGCCGCTAATAATATCCGCCAGTGCGTGTCCGCCCAGAAGCCCGCTGTAGTAGCTCATGAGCACCGCATCCGCTTCCTCGTCCCAATCGCCGATACAATAGGCGCTGCCGCCCATGAGGTTGACGGCAACCTTTACACCGCTTCTGTGGAGCGCCTTGATCATCGCGGCATCCGCTTCCGGGATACGGGCGGAAATCCTGTCACCGCCGACGCCCCTCGGCTTCTTCCTGATCTTACCCAAGTTGACGAGGAACTCTCCCTCGTCACGGTAGTCGCTGCCAACGCACACAATCGCGACGTCGCAGCCTTTTGCGGCAATGACGGCCTCGGCGGTATCATTGCCGCTGTACACCGTCACATTTTCCTCGCCGAAAACTTCTTTTAAGCCCTCATAGGGGGTCACAGTATACGGGCTGTAGACGCAGCTCGAACCGTGATCGCCGACATTGATTTTGTCGGCGTACCGCCCGACGACGGCAAGCTTCATGCCCGTTTTCAACGGCAATATGCCGTTATTTTTCAGCAGGGTCATGCCCTTGAGAGCGACCTCATAGCTAAGCGCGGTATGCTCCTTACAGGTGATGACATTCTTTGAAACCGCCTTACCTTTGGGCAAAACCCGAATCAGCGCACCGAGAATGTTTTTTACACTGCCGTCAATCTCCTCCTCGGTGATCTCTCCTTTTCTGATGGCGCCCGCAAGACTCCTGTAACGAAAGGTATACGGCATCTCGATATCGAGCCCGGCTTTTACGGAGCGCGCGGCATTATAAACGCCGAACATAAAATCGGAGATGACAAAGCCGTCAAAGCCCCATTTGCCGCGCAGCACATCCTTGAGCAGATAGCGGTTCTCGCAGCAATAGGTGCCGTTGACCTTGTTGTACGCGCCCATGATTGAAAGCGCTCCGGCGTCGATACATTTCTTAAAATGCGGCAAATACACATCAAAAAGCGTTCTCTCATCCGCCTTGGCGTCAACTGAAAACCGCAAATCCTCGATACTGTTGAGCGCATAATGCTTCGGACAGGCAATGACGCCGTTGTCCTGCACGGCTCTTACGAGTGCCGCTCCCATGCGCCCCAAAAGGAATTGGTCTTCCCCATAGGTCTCCTGCGCGCGCCCCCACAAGGGATTTCTCAGCAGATTAATACAGATACCGGCAAAGTAGTTCGCTCCGCCCGCGACGGCCTCCTTGGCGAACACTTCGCCGACGCGGTATTCCAACTCGTCGTCAAACGCCGCGCCGCGGAGCATTGAAACCGGGAAGCACGTCGAATGGCCCATGACGATGCCGCGCGGGCCGTCGGTAAACAGTACCTCCGGGATACTAAGGCGCTTACAGCCGCCCGCGCCGTAGGGCGTGGCGTTGTAGATGCGCTGCATGGTCAGGTAGTTTTTCACGGTCGTTTCCATCGCGTGCCCCGACAGCATATACAGCTTTTCTACGAGCGTCATTTCGCCGCACAGCTTCGCGGTAATGTCTGAAAGCGTTTCCTTGGTAGGATTTTGCCGGTATAGACCGACAGCCTCCGCATAATTCATACGCTCACCTCCTGCTGAAAAACAGTATAACGCAAAAC
>CAZEXA010000015.1:0-33950 GCA_964516565.1 uncultured Eubacteriales bacterium
TATAAAAAGAAGCAAGGAAGACACTGCGTGTAATCCTTGCTTCTTATATTATTTCTTTGAATTCCGGGTTTATTCCTGCTGAGCTAATACTTTCTGACTGCCTGCGGGCTGTTTAGCACCGTTGTCAAACATTTCAAGAGCCTTCACGCTGACCGCGAAGCAGCCTGCTAAACCTTCAAGATTCATATTATCATATGTATCTCTTCTTGTATGATAATAATCTTCAAGCTTATGATTAAGTCCTGTGATACCGGTAGCGCGGAAGCCCGCCTGCGCGAAAGCCGCGGAATCGGTAGCGCCGCCGAGAGGAGGAACCATACCTTTTTTACAAGGAATTTTAAGAGCCGCCGCCGCTTCCATAAACAAATCAGAAACGTCCTTATCCGCCTTTACGGTTCCGTTTAAGTC
This sequence comes from uncultured Eubacteriales bacterium, assembly GCA_964516565.1. Taxonomy (GTDB): domain Bacteria; phylum Bacillota; class Clostridia; order Oscillospirales; family Acutalibacteraceae; genus DTU089. Next base: position 409 of record CAZEXA010000015.1, read on the forward strand.
ACGGTAGTTAGCCATAAGATATTTCGGGTCATGGATGGTATCGTAGGAGAAAATGAATGTGGGAACATCGTCAAACTCTCCCTTGTGCTTCTCGCACCATGCCTTAGCGCCGCGAAGGCCGGCTTCCTCGGAACCGCTGATAATAACGCCGAGTTCCGTATTCTCCAAAGTAATACCTTCCTCTTTGAGAGCTTTTATGATAGAGATACCCATATAGCAGCCCGAAAGATTATCATTAGCGCCGTCAACAATGCGGTTCTTGTTCCACATAAAATACAAACCGATAAAAAACGGAACGAACAGCAGTCCCCACAAGCCCGATTTTCCGAGTGGGGAAGAAACATCGACTCCGCCCATACCGTTCTTAACAAGGCTGATTACGGAAAGAATAATATAATATACCGCACCAAGACCGCAGATAATCGCGTGACCTTCAAAGCCTACACCGCCGAGCTTATAGTTGACAGGCCATTCCCATGCGGCGTCGGGGTGACCGTTGAAGAAAACACGGCGTTTTACCTCGCCCGAACATTTTTTGACCGCGGTGACATTGTGACCCGTCATTTTCGGGAACAGGGGATCCACAAATTTCTTATATACTCCGAACTGCAGAAGTCCGACAAAAAGCCCGACCACTATCATTATCATCGCCGCAAGCGGAATGAAAAAATAGACCGGAATAGCTAAGATTGCAAGCGTTATCGTAATGTAGATCCAGCCGTAAAACGAGCCGGGATTCTCGTCAAAAGGCTCCACATCGGCGCGCTCACAGCCGCACTTTTCTTTAAGAACCTTTGCCATGTATTCGCATGCCTTTTTTTCTCCCTCGGAGCCCGGCGAGCGCTTTTCAATATTTTTGCAAATATATGTTATTTCATCCAGCATATATTTCGCGCTCGCGTCTTTTTTGTCAATAAGCTTCTGAAGATTCACCGTTATCCCTCCAATTATAATTGTTCACATGAACATAGTGTTAAAGTTTGTACAGACGGTGCGTATGCCCTGGAGCATATAGTCGAGCGTGGATTTGGTGGTGTCTTTTAAACTAATAGTAGTTCCCCCCTTAAAAAATTGACATTATTATATGCCGATTATTCGGCTTTGTCAACAATTTGAGGTATTTGTATGGCTTTCATGTGGCTTTTATATTCAAGGGATATCCATACAAACGAAAGCGCCCACGCGAGCGGAACCGCCAGAAAAAAGTCAATGCGCCCGGCGGGGAACAGAGCGACAATCGAAAAGAAAGTCGGAGCGTGAATGTGCAGTACCATGAGCAGCCACTCAATGACGATGATCAGCCGGCAAATGGGTAATGCAAAACAGACCGCCCAGCAGAGGCAGGCTGTCTGCGGTCCCCAGTTTTTCGGGAGCTTCCACATGAACGGAACGGTCTTATCCGGGTCGCCGTAGTTGATGTCGGCCAGATACCGCCGTATATCCGTTTCCTTAGAAACAGGCGGTTTATAGGCGACAAAGGCGTAATACGCCATGGCGATATAGCCTAAAAAGGTGACGACGTTGATAATAATCAATTCCGGCCAGCCGCCGGAGATGATGTCGATGAGCGGATTACCCTCCAGATAGAGGTTAGGGGTCGCAAGATATGTCAGCCCGAGATCAAGCAGGCAGACGAGTAGATACGTGGTCGAAGCGAGCACGAATTCAGCTTTCTTATTTCTTTTCATTGATTTCACACCTTTTATTTATTATCCTCATTGTGCGCGCTCATGTCAAGTATATGAAAAAAAATTAAATTTTACTTGCATTTATAGCCTTCTTATGATACTATACTAACGCTAAAGATAGAGAGGTGAGCCAAATGAAGGAAGGAATTCATCCGAATTACCGTAAGGCCGTCGTCAAGTGTGCTTGCGGCGAGACCTTTGAGACAAGTTCCACCAGGGAAAACCTGAAAGTGGATATCTGTTCGAAATGCCATCCGTATTTTACGGGTAAACAGAAGCTGGTTGATACCGGCGGCAGAGTTGATAAATTCAACAAGAAATACAATCTCAGCTCGGATGTCTGATAATAACAAGCTTTAGGGCGGTGTGTACGCACCGTCTTTGTTTGTTTTGAAGGGGGAAAACGCGATCGGCTATAAAACGCTGAAGAACGCGGGCAGCGGGGAGTGCGTGATAAAAAGGTCGCGCTTCATCGGTTATGCCGCCCCGGTTTCGTCCGAGGGCGAGGCAGTTGATTTTATCGAGAGCATCCGTAAAAAGCACCGTGATGCCTCGCACAACTGCTATGCCTATTCCCTGCGTTGCGGACAACTCAAAAGATACTCAGACGACGGCGAGCCGCAAGGCACGGCGGGCATTGTCATACTGGAACTGCTCAAAAAAGAGGAAATTTATGATTGCGTCGTCGTGGTCACGCGGTATTTCGGCGGGACGCTTCTCGGAACGGGTGGTCTCTCGCGTGCCTACTCTCAGGCGGCGAAGTTTGCCGTTCAAAGCGCAGGCATCGGGGAAAGGATCCTCTGGCATGAGATGTCCCTCGTTTGCGACTACTCTCTTTACGGTCGGTGCGCGCCGCTCATAGCTGCTTTCGGCGGACGCGTTTCGGACAGCGTGTTTGAAACGGAAGTGCGCCTATGCTTTACGCTTCCCGCGGAGGCGGCAGACGCGTTTTTAATGGCGCTTACCGAGGAGAGCGGGGGAAAAATAAGCCCGGTGTTTCTTAAGGAATTCAACGATTTTCGTTAAATTATCAAAGAGCGCGCCGTGTTTTTCGGTAGCTATTGTCGTATTTACTGAATTTTCGCTCATGCAATTTTTCCTCTTGCATTTACGGAATCTTTGTGCTACTCTATATAAAAGGCGAGGATGCCGGTGTTCACCGGTGTCCTTTTCGTTTATAACACAGGAAGGGCGGACGATAATGGCGGGAATTTTCGCGGTACTGGCATTGACGGCGATCTGCCCTCTGGTTATCAAAAAGATTGAGCAGAATCTTGAGGTTTTCCTGTTTGTCATGGGTCTTGCCGCCGCGGTTTTCGCACACGCACTGACGCTTCAGAATCTTGAGGAGATTTTCACGAATTATCTGCTGTACCTCATTACCGGCGCGGTGCTTGTCGTCAGCTTTCTGTTCCGCTTATTTGAACGCAAAATCAATCTGTTTATTGATTTTTTGCTTGAACACATCTCTTTGAACATTTTCAACTTCATACTGATCGTCGCCCTCGGTCTGCTGTCGAGTGTCATTACGGCAATCATCGCGTCGCTGCTTCTGACCGAGGTGCTCTCTATTCTGCCCATGACCAGAAAAGGTAAGATACATATCGCCGTCATTTCTTGCTTCTCCATTGGGCTGGGCGCGGTGCTGACGCCTGTCGGCGAGCCGCTTGCGACCGTCGTTGTCTCAAAGCTGGATGCGTCCTTTTTCTATATTGCCGACACAGTGGGTGTATATGTTCTGATCGGCATACTGCTTATGGGGCTGCTCGGTGTCGTCGTCACTCACAGCCACAACAAGACCGCCATCGGCGAGCACGACATACCCCTTTATACACCGGAGCATGAATCGTCGAAGCATATTGTAATACGTGCGGCAAAAATATTCTTGTTCGTCGTTGCTCTTGAGCTGCTTGGTTTCGGTTTCAAACCCGTCATCGACACATATATCATCCACTGGAGCAATTCGCTCCTATATTTTGCCAATCTGCTTTCCGCCATACTGGATAATGCCACACTCGCCGCCGCAGAGGTCAGTCCGGCGATGACGGCACTCCAGATCAAAGCGGTGCTGATAAGCCTGCTTATCAGCGGAGGCATCCTGATTACGGGCAATATTCCGAACATCATTACCGCTGGCAGAATGAAAATCACAATGAAGGAATGGGCGAAATGCGGGCTGCCCATCGGTGCGGCACTGCTCTGTATCTGTTATGCCGCCCTGTTTTTCCTGTAGAGGATGGGTTCTTTAACAACACCTGAACAATACTACCGAGTATACACATAACAGCAAAGGCGCTGATTCCTTAAAGGAGTCGGCGCTTTTTTCTTTAGGCAGAAATACCGTATTCACTGGAGAAAACGGTATTAATTATAGAAAGGGGATTAAAGATATGAAAAAAATCGAAGTAATTCTGCGTCCGGAAAAGCTTGAGGATGTCAAAGAAATCCTCAACCAGTCCAATGTACACGGTTTGACCGTGACCATGGTTTCCGGTTGCGGACATCAGAAGGGCAAGCGGGAGATTTATCGCGGTACCGAGATTACCATGAACCTTTTGCCGAAAATTAAGGTTGAGACTGTTGTACGGGACGAATTGGTCGCCGGTCTTGTGGATAAGATTACGGCGGCTGTCAGGACGGGCAGCGTAGGCGACGGCAAGATATTCATCTATACCGTTGAGGAAGTTATCCGTATCAGAACGGGGGAGAGCGGAGAGAATGCGTTGTAAGGGAAAAGCCGCTGTCGGCAGTGGGAAAAGATCGGCGGTCGTCTTACTGTATGTTTTAGCCGGGGGAATCACCTTGTCGGGCGCAGCGCTTGCTGTATACAGTCTTTTTTATCATGTGACGTTTCCGGTGATGAACACCAATGTGTCCGGTGCCGTTTTCGGAATTATCATAGTGTTTCTCGGCGTGAGGTATCTTCTGGCGCTGTCGAAACTGAAAAGAGAAGTATATAAGCCGACATCCCGCTTTGCGTGGAGTAATTACAGAAAAAGTAAACTCAAGGTTCATGATACATTGAAGGAGAAGGGATAATTATATGAAAAAATTGATCAAATATATTGGAATCACACTCGTACTTATCATGCTGGCATCACTGCTCACAACCGCGGCGGCAGCGGCGGGGGCGGATAAAACGGGCAGCTCCTTCGGTCAGGCGGCGGGGACGGAAACGGCCGCCGAGGCAGCAACGGCGGCAAACCGCGCGCAGCTGAGTGCCAACTATGTCTGGGTAATGCTTACCGGTTTTATGGTCTTTTTCTTTCAGTGCGGCTTTGCTATGGTGGAAACGGGCTTCTGCCGCGGGAAAAACGCTTCGCACACAGTGACGATGAATTTCATGGTCTTCTTAGTCGGCGCTATCGGGTATTTTTTGGTGGGCTTTGCGCTGCAGTTCGGCGGTTCGGGAGGCGCAGCCGGCTTAGGCGACGGCGGTTCGGTTTTGAACGGGCTGTTATCAATCCCCGGTTTGGGCGGCATTCTGGGCTATAAGGGTTTCTTTTTACAGAGCGGCGGTACTTACGACGTCGGCATTTACGCGCTGTTTTTCTTCCAGATGGTCTTCATGGACACGACTTGCACGATTCCAACCGGCGCTATGGCAGAACGCGTCAAGTATTCCGCCGTCGTTATCTCCTCGTTCTTTGTTTCCATGATCTACTACCCGCTATTCGGCAACTGGATGTGGGGCGGCGGCTGGCTGGCGACGCTCGGAAAAAACTTCGGGCTGGGACACGGCGCTGTGGACTTTGCGGGTTCGGCGGTCGTCCATTCGATGGGCGGTATGATGGCGATTGCGGGTGCCATTGTCCTCGGTCCCAGGATTGGCAAATTCAAAAAAGACGGCTCTCCGCGGGCGTTCCCCGGGCACCATATTCCGATGGCGGTTCTCGGAACGATTCTACTGTTTTTCTGCTGGTTTTCCTTTAACGCCGGTTCGACACTCAACGCGGGCGACTTTCGGCTGGCGGTCGTTGCCACCAATACGATGATTGCGGGCGCCATAGGCGGACTTGTGGCAATGTTCTATATGTGGATAAAATACGGTAAGCCCGATCCCTCGATGACCTGTAACGGCTCGCTTGCGGGACTGGTGGCAATCACCGCCCCCTGTGCGTTCGTAAACGGTATCAGTGCATTCATTATCGGCGCGCTCGCGGGTATCCTCGTATGTATTTCGGTTCCCTTTGTCGAGAAAAAATGCAAGCTTGACGACCCTATCGGCGCGATATCGGTTCACGCGGTCAACGGCGTATGGGGCGTTATCGCACTTGGGCTGTTTGCGGACGGGAGCTACGGCGACGGACTCAACGGTGTAGCCGGCGGTGTCAAGGGGCTCTTTTACGGCGACTACAAGCAGTTCATCGCGCAGCTTATTACCGTTATGGTGCTTATCGTCTACGGCTTCGGTGTTTCCTTTGTATTTTTCAAAATTCTCGACAAGGTCTGGGGTCTGCGCGTGAGCCCCGAGGTGGAGCTGGAAGGGGTAGACCTCGATGAGATGGGCGCTTACGGCTATCCCGACTTCCCGCTTGTCAAATCTCTTGAACTCGATTTCCGCACCTCAGATGATTTATTTTTCGGTGATGAGGTAAAAGAAAAAGTGAAGTCGAAAGCGTAATCACAAAACGATCCGCGGCAATACTTAAAAATTTTGTATCAAAAAGAGGAAAAGCGCTGTTTTTTGCGTATATAGTGTTATCAATGCATGGGAGGCGGGAAAATGTCCGTTACCATCCGTGAAATGACGCTGAAGCGCGAGACAGAGACGCTGTCCTCTTTTGCCATGCTCTGCAAGGATACAAAAGGCCGGCTCCGTCCCGAGGAGGAGTGTCCCGTCCGGACTGTTTTTCAGCGTGACCGCGACAGAATTTTGCACTGCGCATCCTTCCGCCGGCTCAAGGATAAGACGCAGGTTTTTCTCGCGCCCATGGGCGACCATTACCGCACACGGTTGACTCACACCCTTGAAGTGGCGCAAATTGCGCGTACCATCGCCCGTTCTCTGAGGCTTAACGAGGATTTGACTGAAGCCATCGCGCTCGGGCACGACTTGGGTCATACTCCTTTTGGTCATGCCGGAGAGCGCGCGCTTGTGGGTGTCTGTCCGAGCGGTTTTACGCATTTTGAACAGAGCCTGCGCGTCGTTGATTTGCTTGAAAACGGCGGAAAAGGGCTCAACCTCACCTTTGAAGTGCGCGACGGCATCCTCTGCCACACGCGCGGCAAGGAGGCCGAAACTCTTGAGGGACGGCTGGTCAAGCTGTCGGATAGAATCGCCTACATAAACCACGATATCGATGACGCCGTGCGCGGCGGCATTTTAAACGAGGACGATATTCCGGCGGATATCGCGGTGCTTTTGGGGCATAAAAAATCCGCGCGCATTAACACGCTCGTTATGTCCGCCATCGAGAATACGACAGATGAGCCACGTTTTGCTTTTAATGTTCAAACGGCGTTTGACCGTCTGTGTGACTTCATGTTCGAAAATGTCTACACCAATCCCATCTGCAAGGGCGAGGAGTATAAAGCCATTGAGCTTGTCAGGGCGCTGTATTCGTACTACTGCGAACACATCGAGCAGCTGCCGCCGGACTACGTCGCTATCGCAAAAACCGACGGTGCCGGGCGCGCCGCCTGTGATTTCGTCGCGGGGATGACGGACCGCTTCGCGCTGTATACATATGAGCAATTGTTTATTCCGAAGACGTGGACGTATTGATTAATGCAGAATGCAGAATTGTAATGGGGTTATTATAATCGGGTGAGGGCGAAGCCCTCCATAAATTCTGCATTCAGCATTCATCATTCTGCATTTAGTAAAGGGAGAGCGTGCATGGGTTACAATTTCAGCGACGATTTTCTGGACGAGCTGCATCAGAAAAACCCGATTGACGCGATCGTCGGTGAATACATTACGCTGAATAAGCGCGGGCGGCTATTCACCGGTCTTTGCCCGTTTCACAATGAAAAGACGCCGTCATTCACCGTGTATCCTGATACCGATTCGTTTTTTTGTTTCGGCTGCGGAGCGGGCGGCGAGGTCATCACCTTTATCCGTCGGATGCAGAACCTTGATTTTATCGAGGCTGTCAAGCTGCTTGCCGATAGGGCGGGAATGCGCCTGCCAACCGTTGCGGATGACGGGTTTACCATCCTGCGCCGGAAGATTTACGAGGCAAACCGCGAGGCTGCTCGGTTTTACAACACGCTGCTTTATCAGTCGGAGGGAGAAGAGCAACTTGCTTATCTGAAAAAGCGCGGGGTGAGCGATCAGATGATTACGCGCTTTGGGCTGGGCGCGGCACCCGATGCGTGGCGCGTTTTGTACGAACACCTGCACGGGGCAGGGTTTTCAGACGAGGTGCTCGTGGCGGCAAACCTGATTCGTAAAAGTGAAAAAAACGGGAAGAGCAATTATTATGATACGTTTCGGAGTAAGGTGATCTATCCGGTCGTCGATGTGCGCGGCAATGTCATTGCCTTCGGCTCGCGGGTGCTCGACAACTCGAAGCCCAAGTACATCAACTCCTCCGACACCCCCGTGTATAAAAAGAGCAACGAGCTTTATGCATTAAACCTTGCCAAGAACGATACGGACGGGTCGCTGATTCTCTGCGAGGGGTATATGGATGTCATCGCCTTGCATTCGGCGGGCTTCACAAACGCCGTGGCGGGACTCGGCACGGCGCTCACCGCCGGGCAAATCAGCCTGATTTCACGGTACGCCAAGGAGGTTTATATCTGCTACGACTCCGACGAGGCAGGGCAGAAAGCGACGGTTAAAGCGCTGTCGCTGTTTGCCGAAACAGGCGTCAAGGTGAAGGTCATCGCCATTACGGGTGGCAAGGACCCCGACGACATCATCCGCGAACAGGGCAAAGAGCGTTTCAAGGCGTTGCTCGAAGGATCGGATAACGACATTGAATTCAAGCTGAACGCCGAACGCGGGAAATTTGACTTAAAAACGGCGGACGGCAAGATAGGGTTTCTCAAGGCGGCAGCCGTCATTCTCGCCGTAAACGGGGGTGCCATCGAGCATGATATCTACGCCTCGCGGCTGTCAGACGAGCTTTCGGTCGGTAAGGACGCTGTTCTTCAGCAAATAAAGCTCGTCAATACAAAGAGCGAGCGCGCACGCCTAAGAAATGCGCTGCGCGACGCTGAAAAAACACGAGAAAAGCTGTATGAAAACGTATTGACGCGCGGCGGCGGCAATTTCCGCACGGTGAGAGCGCAAGAGGTCCTGCTGGTCAGCCTGCTCAAAAACCCGGGATTTTTTAGTAAACTTGAAGATAAACTAACTGTGGATTTGTTTATAACGCCGCTCTATCGGCGCGTATTTGAGTTGATAGGCGACAGGATTGCCTCAAATGCCGGGCTCGATATGGCCTTCATCGCGCAGGAATTTTCGCCGGATGAAATGGGGAGGATCGTTAAATTATACGCACCGGATTTTCCGGTCAGCAACACCTTAAAGGAGTGTGAGGACTGTATCGCAGCGCTTCTTGAACAAGACAAGCCGTCCGACGCGCGTGACGTGTCAACGCTCAGCGACGAGGATTTTTTATCGCTGTTTAAAAAAGAGAACAAATAGCCATACTATATTCGGATGTGTGAAAGGAAGAAAAAGCAATGGATGAGAATGAGAAAAGGATTAATCCCATACGGCTGCTGATTGAAAAAGGAAAGGCTCTCGGCAAGCTTACCACGCACGAAATCGATTCGGCAATCCTAGAAATGGATTTTGATATTGAAGAGCTTGACAAGCTGTATGAAACCATCGAGAGCCAGAATATTGAAATTATCGACGACCTCGGCGATGAAATGCTCGATACGCTGAGCTTTGACATCGATATTCCGAAATCGCAGGAAATCGCCGGAGCTGAGAATAAAAACGCCGCCATAGACGATCCCGTCAAGGTGTACCTTAAGGAAATCGGCAAGGTGCCGCTGCTTACCCCCGAGGAGGAAATCGACCTTGCCATCCGGATTATGGATGACGATCAAGCGGCAAAAAACCGTTTGGCAGAGGCCAATTTACGGCTTGTCGTCAGCATTGCCAAGCGCTATGTAGGGCGTGGTATGCAGTTTCTTGACCTTATTCAGGAGGGCAACCTCGGGCTCATTAAGGCTGTCGATAAGTTCGATTATACAAAGGGCTTTAAGTTCTCAACCTATGCGACCTGGTGGATTCGTCAGGCGATTACGAGGGCGATTGCCGATCAGGCGCGCACCATCCGTATCCCTGTTCATATGGTGGAAACCATCAACAAGGTCAAAAAGACAAACAGCCAGCTGCTCCATGAGAACGGCCGCGACCCGACCGCCGAGGAGATTGCCGAAAAGCTTGAGATGCCTGTTGACAAGGTACGCGAAATCCTGCGCGTGGCGCAGGAGCCGGTGTCTTTGGAAACGCCCATCGGCGAAGAGGAAGACAGCCACTTGGGCGACTTTATTCCCGATGACGATACGCAGGCGCCCGTCGATGCCGCCTCCATGATGCTGCTCAAAGAACAGCTCACCGATGTACTCAAAACCCTGACCGTGCGCGAGGGCAAGGTGCTTGCGCTGCGCTTCGGTCTTGAGGACGGCCACCCGAGAACCCTTGAGGAGGTCGGCCGCGAGTTCAATGTCACGCGTGAGCGCATTCGTCAGATTGAGGCAAAGGCGCTCAGAAAACTGCGCCATCCGAGCAGGAGCAAGAAGCTGCGTGACTTCCTCAATTAATTAAGATGGATACCCCAATACGGATAGCGGTTATCCTTAAGGCGAGTATACCGTTTAGACACCTTTTATCGGCTGTCCGTTGATTTAATTGTTTACTTCCGCAATTTAATGTGTTAAAATACATATATATCTATGGAGTGAAAGGACGGCGTATGGTGTGAACAGTATCCATGGGGACCGCGCGGATTTTTTGTTTCAGTGCGTTTTACAGCTTCAGACTGTCGAAGAGTGCTATGATTTTTTTGAGGACCTGTGTACGGTCGGGGAGCTTAAGGCGCTTTCCCAACGGATCATCGTTGCCAAAATGCTGAGCGAAAACCGGATTTACAGCGACATTGTCGAGGAGGTCGGCGCTTCCACGGCGACCATCAGCCGCGTCAACCGTTCTCTGCAGCGCGAGGGTGAAGGTTACCGCGTCGTGTTCGAGCGTTTAAAGCCCGAAAACGAAAAAGAAGAATAACGCGCGATGACGGCATATGTCGATTTTGCGTCCGTCTATGACAGACTGACTGAAAATGCCGATTATGACGGGATCGCTGCGGCGATTATCGGACTGCTGAAAGAGCGGGGAATCGAATCGGGTCTGGTGCTCGATGTCGCCTGCGGTACGGGTCAGCTTTTGACAAGGCTTATCCGCGGCGGTTATGACCTCATCGGCGTTGACGGCTCCGTTGAAATGCTCGGCAAGGCACAGGAAAAGCTGATTGCTGCCGGACAAAAGGCGCTGCTGCTCTGTCAGGAGATGACCGCGCTCGATTTGTACGGAACCGTTCGGGCGGCGCTCTGCACGCTCGACTCGCTCAATCATCTGCCCGATACAAAGAGTCTAAAGCGTACCTTTGAACGGCTGAAGCTGTTTGTGGAGCCGGACGGCGTTTTGATTTTTGACGTCAATACCCCGTATAAGCACAAAAAAATTCTCGCCGACAATACCTTTGTCTATGATTATGACGATCTGTTTTGCGTATGGCAGAATAGTACCGATGACGCACTGAAAACTGAGATAACCTTGGATGTGTTTGTTCAGGAGAAAAAAGGCTGCTTTAAGCGGTTTACCGAGGAGTTTTCAGAGCGCGCTTTTTCCGACGACGAGCTTTTCCTTGCACTCGAACAGAGCAGCTTTGAGATTCTCGGCTTATTTGACGGCTATACAGGACGGCCTCTGTGCGGCACGTCGCAGAGGGCTGTCTATTTTGCGAAACGGAGATGAGTTTATGCAGGATATCTTAAACCTGAAGAGCGGATCGGACATCCGCGGCGTGGCATCGAGCGAAAACCCCTTTGAGATTGAGCTTACCGACGGCGTCGTCGCCTCGGTAACAGCGGCGTTTGTCGATATGATCGCCGGCGGCAAGAGTGCCAAAACGCTTTCTGTCGCGGTCGGTAAAGACCCGCGCCTCAGCTCCGGGCGCATTGCCTCCGACGTGATCATAACGCTGCTTGCGCTCGGCGTCAAGGTGTACGATTGCGGCCTCGCTTCAACGCCCTCCATGTTTTTGACGACAGTGAACATCGGCTGCGACGCAGCAATCATGGTGACGGCGAGCCATCTGCCCGCGCCGATGAACGGTCTTAAGTTTTTTACCAAAGAGGGCGGTCTGTCCGGCGCGGATATCGAGCGGCTCCTTGTGTTTGCCAAGGAGCATCCGTTCACGCCTTCGGGTGTCACAGCCGTCGCCGAGAAGTCGGCGCACATGGATGTCTATGCAAAATTTCTCAGGGATATGATCGTCAAAGGCGTCGGCGGCTCGAATAAACCTTTGGAGGGCTTAAAAATAGCTGTTGACGCAGGAAACGGCGTCGGCGGCTTTTACGCAGAAAAGGTGCTCATTCCGTTGGGAGCGGACTGCTCGGGCAGCCGGTATCTCGAACCGGACGGACGCTTTATGAATCACAGCCCGAATCCCGAGGACAAGGCGGCGATGGACTCTATCCGCGATGCGGTGCTTTCCTCGAAGTCCGATCTCGGCATCATTTTTGATACCGACGTCGATAGGGCAGCCTGCGTTGACGCCGACGGGGTTGAGATCAACCGCAATCGCCTTGTCGCCCTGGCGGCGGCTATCGCGCTGAAAAACGCACCCGGGGGTACGATTGTTACCGACTCGGTTACCTCCGACGGCTTGACCGATTTTATCACAAATCATTTAAGAGGCATACACAGACGCTTCAAGAGAGGCTATAAAAATGTTATAGACGAGGCAAAACGCCTTCGAGACGACGGCGAACAAGCGCCTTTGGCTATTGAAACCTCCGGTCACGCAGCGTTTTCCGATAATTACTATCTCGATGACGGCGCGTATTTGATGACAAAAATTGTGATTGAAACGGCGCGCATGAAGAGAGTCGGCAAGGAGCTTTTGTCGCTGATTGCCGGACTGACCGAGCCGCTTGAGGAAAAGGAAATCCGTTATAAGATTCTGCGCGACGACTTTAAATCCTACGGCAAGTATGTAATCGCCAAATTTGAGGAATATGCCCAAAGCGGCGAGGGCGTCGCCATTTGTCCCGAGAGCTATGAGGGCGTGCGCGTTTCGTTTGACAGTAAGCACGGCGACGGTTGGCTGCTGCTGCGTATGAGCCTCCATGAGCCGCTGCTCGTCTTAAATTGCGAGAGCGTTAAAAATAACGGCGTCGAAAAAATCCTACAATGGTTTAATCCCTTTATCGACGGCTTCGGAAAAACTATCGGCAAATAGCACACAGGAGTTTTTCGTTTCATGCTATTAAAGTCCGAGCGAAACAAACCTCGCGGACAGAATAAAGCTCACACAATCGGCACATACTGCGCATGGCAGTGTGTGCCGCGTATTTTTTACCGAAACGGAGCCATAATACAGCGTAATCGCATAAAACAAAGTTTCGGTCGAACCCATCAGAATTGATGAAATTCGTCCGATGACGCTGTCCGGTCCGTAGTCCTTGAGGATGCTCTCATACATCGTAATTGCGCCGCTGCCCGAAACCGGGGACAGCAGCGTCAACGGCAGTACCTCCTTGGGAATACCCGTGAATTTCGCAATAGGCGAGAGAACGTCGCACAAAAAGACGAGTGCGCCGGAGGCTTTGAGCATTTCGACGGCGGCAATCAGCGCGATGAGCGGCGGCAGAATGCCGACGGCGGTTTTTATGCCCTTTTTCGCCCCCTCGATAAATACGTCAAATATTCTGACGCCTTTTACCGCTCCGGTCACGGTAATGAGCAGCACGACGGCGGGGAGCAGATAATCCGTTAGCTTTACCAAAAAGTTTTCCTCCTTTTTCAAACAGAAACGTAAGCGCGACGCCGACGGTGATGGCACAAACGGAAGTCAGCAGCGCGGGCAGTAGAATATCCATCGGTGACTTGCTCCCGTAGGCGCCCCGCAGCATGGCGACAGTCGTCGGAAGCAGGTGAATGGCGGCGGTGTTCATAACAAGAAAGCGCACCATTTCATTGGAAGCCGTACCATTGGTAACATCGGTTTCCGCTTTTAATCGGGACATCGCCTCAAGCCCGAACGGCGTCGCGGCGCTGCCCAGCCCCAAAAGGTTGGCGGTGATATTCATCGACATAGCCGCTACGGCGGGCGAGTCCTTTTTAAGCTTCGGGAACAAAAACCGCATGATCGGGGAGATGGCGCGGGCAATGAGCTTTGTCAGCCCCGCCTGCTCGGCGATGTTCATCATGCCGCTCCAGAAGCAGATAACGCCCATCAGCTTTAAGCACAGCGTGATGGCTGACGCGCCCCCCGTGACAATCACGTCCGACAATGCGCCGATATTTCCGTAAGCTGCCGCGCAAAAACACGAAAGCGCAATCAAAAGCAGCCAGATATAATTCATCATTTTGTTCACCCTTTTTCGGCTGAAAATACCGATATCCTGTAAAATATCTTGACTTAACCGCAAGATATAGTGTATAATAATTTGAATTTGAAAACGAACCGGAGGCACACATGCAAAAAAAACCGCAGTACGGGAACGACAGTATTTCACAACTCAAAGGGGCGGACAGAGTCCGCAAACGCCCGGCCGTCATCTTTGGCTCGGACGGGCTTGAGGGCTGTGAACATTCTGTTTTTGAGATCATTTCCAATTCCATCGACGAGGCGCGCGAGGGCTTCGGCGATAAGATTATCGTCACGAAATTTCTCGACAATTCCGTTGAGGTGCAGGATTTCGCCCGGGGATTGCCCGTGGATTACAACAACAAGGAACAACGCTATAACTGGGAGCTGGTTTTCTGTGAACTGTACGCCGGCGGTAAATATGACACCAATGACGGCGGCAGCTACGAATACTCTCTGGGTTTAAACGGCTTAGGACTGTGCGCGACGCAGTATTCGTCGGAATACATGGAGGCAGAGATTCACAGCGAGGGCTATTGCTACCGTCTGCGTTTTAAGGCCGGCGAACCCGATGGCAAGATGAGCAAAGAGGAATACACCAAACGCGATACCGGCACGCGTATCAAGTGGCGTCCGGACCTTAAGGTATTCACCGAAATCGCCATTCCGCCCGAGTACTTTACCGAAACACTGAAAAGGCAGTCGGTTGTAAATGCCGGTGTGCGGTTTATTTTTAAGAATCAAATCAGCGAAACGAAATTTGAAACAGCGGAGTTTTTATACGAGAACGGCATACAGGACTACATTGCCGAATTCGCCGGGGATGACGCCTTTACGGGCGTACAGTTTTGGCATACCGAGCGCAGAGGGCGTGACCGCGAGGACAAGCCCGAGTACAAGGTGGTTTTAAACGCTTCTCTCTGTTTCTCGAATAAGATTCAGCTCAAGGAGTATTACCACAACTCAAGCTGGCTCGAATACGGCGGCGCGCCCGAAAAGGCGGTGCGCAGTGCCTTTGTGTCCCAGATTGACGCACAGTTGCGCCAAAGCGGGAAATACTTAAAGAGCGACGGCAAGATAAGCTTTCAGGATATCGAGGACTGTCTGGTTCTCGTCGTTTCCTCGTTTTCGACGCAGACTTCCTATGAAAACCAGACCAAAAAGGCCATCAACAACAAATTTATTCAAGAGGCCATGACGGAGTTCTTCCGGCATCAGCTTGAGGTATACTTCCTTGAAAATCGTCTGGAAGCTGACAAAATCTGTGAGCAGGTACTTATCAATATGCGCAGCCGCTTAAAGGCGGAGAGCACGCGGCAGAACCTCAAAAAGGCGCTTGCCCTATCCAATGATATGTCCTCCCGTGTGGAAAAATTCGTTGATTGCCGCTCCAAGGACACCGACGTGCGCGAGATCTTCATCGTCGAGGGCGACTCGGCGCTGGGCGCGTGCAAGCAGGCGCGCGATTCGCAGTTTCAAGCGGTTATCCCCGTGCGCGGCAAAATTTTAAACTGCTTAAAATCCGAGTACGATAAAATATTTAAAAACGAAATCATTACCGACCTCATCAAGGTACTCGGCTGCGGGGTTGAGGTCAACTCCAAGCAGAACAAGGAGTTGTCATCTTTTTCACTGGAAAACCTGCGCTGGAGCAAGGTTATTATCTGTACAGACGCCGATGTGGACGGCTTCCACATCCGCACCATGATTCTGACACTGATTTATCGGCTGATGCCCACGCTCATCCACGCCGGCAAGGTCTATATTGCCGAGTCGCCGCTCTATGAAATCAACACGAAAGACGGGACATGGTTCTGTTACACCGAAAAAGAGAAGGCGGATGCGCTTGCTCAAATCGGGAACGCGAAATATACTGTACAGCGTTCCAAGGGACTCGGCGAAAACGACGCCGATATGATGTGGCTGACAACGATGAACCCGAAGACGCGGCGGCTCATCAAGGTCGAGCCCAACGACCTAAGGGAAGAGATTGACGAGAAGTTTGAGCTTTTGCTCGGCGACAATTTGCAGGGACGCAAGGAGCATATCGCCGAAAACGGATATATGTACATTGAGCTGGCAGACCTGTCATAATGCTAATTTTTAATAAAAAAAATTAGTATAAGGAGAAATAACTGTGGCAAAAAAATCAAAAAATACATCCGAAAAACCGGCGGAACCGGAGATAAAAGCAAATATCCCCAACGCAGGCGAGGTGGTGAGCCAGCTCATTACCGATACGCTTGAGTTAAACTTCATGCCCTATGCCATGAGTGTTATCATGTCTCGTGCCATTCCCGAAATCGACGGCTTCAAGCCCTCGCACCGAAAGCTTTTGTACACGATGTACCGAATGGGACTTGTAACGGGCGGGCGCATAAAATCTGCCAATATTGTCGGGCGTACCATGCAGCTCAATCCTCACGGCGACGCCGCCATTTATGAAACAATGGTGCGCCTGTCACGCGGGAACGAGACGCTCCTTCACCCGTTTGTAGACAGCAAGGGCAATTTCGGCAAGGCGTATTCCGCCAACATGCAGTATGCCGCGGCGCGGTATACCGAGGCAAAGCTTGAAACGATTTGTGCAGAGCTGTTCGGTGAAATCGATAAAGACACCGTGGATTTTACCGATAACTATGACAGCACCATGAAGGAGCCGACACTTTTACCCGTCACGTTCCCGACGCTGCTCGTCAACGATACGTCGGGTATCGCCGTGGGTATGGCGAGTTCCATCTGTTCATTTAACCTGCGCGAAATCTGCACGGCGACGATTGAACTGATTAAGGACCCCGATTACGATATTTCCCAAACAATCAAAGCGCCTGACTTTGTCGGCGGCGGCTATATCGTTTACGACCGCGCCGCACTTGGTGAAATCTATGACACCGGGCGCGGTTCCGTTAAGGTGCGCGCCAGATACGCTTATGACAAGGCGAACAACTGCATTGACATCATCGAAATCCCGCCGCGCGTAACATGCGAGGCGATCATTGATAAAATTGTTGAACGTTCTAAAGCCGGCGCGCTCAAGGAGGTTTCTGACGTGCGTGATGAGACCGACAAGAGCGGTCTTAAGATCACGATAGACCTAAAAAGGGGCACCGACCCTGATAAACTGATGAAAAAGCTATTCAAGTCCACCCCGCTTGAAAGCGCGTTTCCCTGCAATTTCAACGTCCTGATTGCCGGGGCGCCGACGGTGCTCGGCGTTAAGGGACTTCTCACGGAGTGGATTGCCTTTCGCACCGAGTGTGTGAACCGGCGCGTGTTTTTCGATTTAAACAGGGCAAAGGAACGCTTGCATCTGTTGCTGGGACTACAAAAGATTCTTTTGGACATTGACAAAGCGGTTAAAATTGTCCGTGAAACCGAGGCGGAAACCGAGGTTGTCCCGAATTTGATGATTGGTTTTGGCATCGATAAAATTCAGGCAGAGTTTGTCGCGGAGATTAAGCTGCGCCATCTGAACCGCGAATATATCCTAAAGCGCCTTGACGACATCGACAAGCTGAAAGAAGACGTTAAGGATATGGAGGACATTTTATCCTCGAAATCGCGCGTCAAAAAGATTATTATCAGCGAGCTTAATGCCGCTTCTGATAAGTACGGTAAGGACAGACGCAGTGAAATTCTCTATCCGACCGACGAGGAGGATGAGGAAACAGAGGAGCCGGTGTCTGACTATCCGGTGACGCTCTTTTTCACGCGGGACGGGTATTTCAAAAAAATCACACCGCTTTCTTTACGCATGGGGGGCGACCACAAGCTCAAGGAGGGCGACGAAATCGCGCAAACCGTCGAGTCAAAAAATGCCGCCGATCTGCTGTTTTTTACTGACAAATGTCAGGTATATAAAGCGCGTGCCAGAGATTTTGAGGATACAAAGGCCAGCGTTTTGGGCGATTATATCGGCGGAACACTCGGTTTTGAGGACGATGAAAAAGCCGTCTATATGGCCGTAACATTTGATTACAAGGGCTATATGCTGTTCTTTTTTGAAAACGGCAAGGCCGCCAGGGTGGATATGGGCGGTTATGAAACAAAAACCAACCGCAAAAAGCTGATTAAAGCATTTTCCGACAAATCAAAGCTTGTCGCCGCCATATATACGCATGAGGACGGAGATTTTGTTTTAACCTCCTCAGCCGGCAGGATTTTAATTGTCAGCAGTGCCGCCATTTCTCCGAAAACGACCAAGGATACCGCGGGCGTCGGAGTCATGACCTTGAAGAAGAATCAGCGTTTGCTGTCGGTGCGCGCCTATCGAGAAGGGGAATTCTTAAAGCCCCATCGTTACCGTACGAAATCGCTTCCCGCCGCCGGCTCGTTTCAGAGCGCGGAGGATGCCGGAGAACAGCTGAAAATGGAATAACGGAGTAATGAAAAATGAATAATTCACGGCGGAACATATCCTCCCGGAATTATTCATTATTCATTATTCGTTCTTTAGAAATGTTATTCGGCAGAGTCGCGGCTCTCTCTGACGAGAGCGTTGTTTTCTCTGAAAAGAAACGATATGCACCAGATGCCGGCGATGGCAACCAACGAGTAGACTATCCTGCTGATGATCGCCGCCTGTCCGCCGAACAGCCAAGCCACGACGTCAAACTGGAAAATGCCGATGGCTCCCCAGTTCAGAGCGCCGATGGCGACAAGTACAAGCGCTATCTTATCCAACATATATTTCAACTCCTTTTGTGTTTTGCTTTCGTTAGTATTGGTTTTTTCTTTTTTGATATACGGATTTTAACAAGTATTTTTTTCCACGGCAAAAGAGGTGACGGAATGCTCAATATTATTTTCGGGCGCGCGGGAAGCGGCAAAACGACATATCTGCAGAATCTGGTACTGGATTTTTCAGAGAGAAGCATCGAAGCGCCGCTCATGATCGTGCCGGAGCAGTTTTCATTTGAAACCGAACGCAAAATGCTCGGTTTGCTTAAAGCGGATAAAATGAACCGCATAAAAATCACGAGCTTTTCGCATTTGGCATCGTCGGTTTGCGGCACATATGCCGCTCTCGGAAAACCGCATATCACGGACGCCGAACGCGCCGCTCTTATGAGTATGTGCGTTGAGGAACTATCCGATACGCTGGAAATTTACGGAAAATACAAAAACTCACCGGACATTCTCATGCAGCTCGTCGGCGCGGACAAGGAGCTGCGGCAGTGCGGCGTTCAGGTTGACACGCTGCTTGATGCGAAAACCAGAACGTCCGACGGATTACTGAAAACAAAGCTCGGGGAAATAGCGCTGATTTGCGAGACATATCGGGCGAGGCTCGGGAAATCGTATGCCGACGACACGACGGCGCTGGATACGCTGGCGCGCCTCATCGCCGAAAACGGGCTGTTTTGTGATAAAATCGTCATGCTTGACGGCTTCCGCGGTTTTACCGCACAGGAAATGCGCGTGTTCACAGAAATACTCAAACAGGCACGCGCGGTTTATATAACAGTTTGCGCGGTCGGTTTTTACGACGATACCGACGGTTTCGGCGCGTTTTCACATACCGTCAATTTCGCGAAAAAGCTTCGTGCGGCGGCTTTGGAGCACGGCGTTGCCGTCGCAAAGCCCGTCTCTCTGCCGTCGTTACTAAAACCTGCCAATTATCCAGCGGAGAAAAAATGCGCTTACAGTGAGCCGATTCTCGCCCTGGAGTATGCGCTTTCCGCCATTGACGGTGAAATATTTGATGAACCGACCGACAGTATCACGATAGCCGCCGCCGCGGATATGGCCGATGAAAGTGACTTTGTCGCCTGCGAGATTCGCCGCTTAATCCGGACGGAAGGCTATCGCTGCCGAGATATCTGTATCATTGAACGTACTGAGGGGAGCTATAAACCGTTTTTAATAAACGCTCTGCACCGCTACGATCTGCCCGTGTTCGACGACGCGCGCCGCGCAGTTTCCGACGAACCGTTGATTTGCGCCGTCTGTTATGCACTGGAAAGCGTCGTGACGAACTTTTCCTCACAAAGCCTGATGCGGTATCTGAAAACAGGACTGACCGATATGGATTTGAACGACGTCTGTCTTGCCGACAACTTTACTGTCGTTTGGGATATCGACGGCGCCGGATGGAAAGACGAGTGGAAGAATCACCCGTCGGGCTTGGGCTTTGCCCTTGATGAAAAGGCGCGTACTGCGCTCGATAGACTCAATAACATCAGAAGGCGTATTGTTGCGCCGCTGCTTGACCTTAAAAACGCGTCGGATGATACAGATGGATTGAGTATTTCCAAAGCGGTTTTTTCATTTATTGAAAAAATGGGGATGTCCGAGCGGCTGTACGCGCTCGCAAAACGTGCCGAGGAAAACGGCGAAGCCGACGCAGTGCGGCGTGAGCAGGAGGTTTGGGACGCGCTTGTCCGGTTACTGGAGCAGACCGCCCAGCTTCTCGGCGACCGCCCGGTAACGCTTAAAAGATATGCGGAGATTTTTAGGATTCTCTGTGCGGGAACGTCTTTGGGCGTCATTCCGCAGGGGCTCGACGAACTGACGATCGGTGCTGCCGACAGAATCCGTACCGGCGATTTGCGAGCGGTGTTTCTCGTCGGTGTCAATGACGGCGTATTCCCTCAAAACACGGTATCCGGCGGCGTATTTTCGGAATCGGACCGCAAGGAGCTGTATCGGCTCGGTGTGGAGATGTCGCTTCCCATTGAGGAGCGCGCCGCCGAGGAACGCTTCATCGCCTATGGGGCGCTGACTGCCGGTCAATGCCGCCTGACCGTTTCCTATTCCCAGACGGCATTTCGGGGAGAATCGCAGAAGCCCTCGGAAATTGTCGCCCTGCTTGAACACTTTTTTCCGAATTGCCTCAGAATATCGACGCGTGCGCTCAGCGGGGCACAGCGGATTGAGGGCGGACAATCGGCACTCAACGCCTTGGCGCAAAATATATCCGGCGGCGGCGTTTTTGCGCAGAGTTTAAAACAATGCCTTTCGGAATATGAGGAGTACGCGCCCCGTTTAGAGGCGCTTTCGGCGGCTTTTGAAAAGCGCGTCGCCGCGATTGATGAGCCGCAGACAGCTAAAGAGCTTTTCGGAAAAGACATTCCGCTGTCCGCCTCAAAGCTTGAACAGTATTACGAGTGTCCGTTTCGGTATTTCTGTAAATACGGGCTGTCTGTCGATGAGCTGAAGGCGGCGGCGCTCGATCCGACAAACAGCGGGTCGGCAATCCATTTTGTACTCGAAAAACTGCTAAGCGCCTTTTCGCCCGAAGCGCTCTCCGGGCTGTCTGACGACGCACTTAAAGAAAATATAAAAACGCTTTTAGATGAGTTTCTCGAAGTAAAAATGGGTGGAACAGAAGGGAAATCGCCGCGGTTTCTGTCGCTGTACTATAAGATGATTGAAACGGTGACGGCCGTTGTTACACGCCTGAAAAATGAATTTTCGGCGGGTCGGTTTGTCCCGGTCGGCTATGAGCTCTCCATCGGCGGTGATATTGCCGCCTACTGTTTAGAAATCCCGGGCGGCGGGAGTGTCCGTATCACGGGCAGTGTTGACCGGGTTGACATCATGGAAAAGAACGGAAAGAAATACATACGGGTCATCGATTACAAGACCGGCAGCAAAGAATTTAAGCTGTCTGAGGTGCTGATGGGCATCAATTTGCAAATGTGTCTTTATCTGTCCGTCATCGAAAAAAACGGTGCCCCGCGGTTTGGCGAAACCATACCGGCGGGGGTGCTGTATCTGCCGTCGCGCGTCGGGTATAAGTCGCTTGAGTTCGGGCGCAACCCCGACAAAGAGAAAATCGAGCGGCGGAAAATCACGAGCGGACAGCTGTCCGGCATGATCTTAAATGAGTACGACGTCATAGAGGGAATGGGGTACAAAGAGCTTCCCGACTATCTGCCCGTAAAGGAGAAAAAAGGTGAAATCGTCGGTAACTTGTACACAGCCGCACAGTTCGGGAAGCTCGCAAGCAAGGTGGACAGTCTGATTGTTCAAATGGGCTGTAAGCTTCACGCCGGAAACATTCCCGCGCTGCCCGCTATGGTAAACGATAAAAAGCCCTGCCGTTACTGTTCGTACACGGCGATTTGCGGATTTGAGGAAGGTGAAGCCGTGCGCGATATCGCCTTGGTAAGTCATGACGCCGCCATGAAAAGCCTTGAGGAGGAATATACGGATGAGCGGTGACAGACGGTGGACGGAGGATCAGCAAAAAGCCATTGACGCCAGAGGCGGCACGCTGTTCGTCAGCGCCTCGGCAGGGTCCGGAAAGACGGCGGTGCTTACCGAGCGCGTCGTAGGACTTATTGGCGACAAAGAGGCGCCCTGCGATGCCGACGAGCTTTTAATTGTTACTTTTACGCGCGCCGCCGCCGCGGAAATGCGCGAAAAAATCGCCACGGCGCTTCGGCGCGAGTCGCTGAAAGCGGGCGGAGCGCGGCTCAAAAAGCAGCTGCTCCTACTTCCCTTTGCCGATATCTGCACGATGGACGCCTTTTGTGCCAAAATCGTCCGGGAGCATTTCGCCGCCGCGGGCGTTTCGCCGGATTTCAAGCTTCTCAGCGACGCCGAGGAGGCTCTGCTGGAGGAAAGCACGGTCGCCGAAGTGCTGGAGGAGTTATACGCAAAGGGTGATGACGCTCTTTCGGAGCTTGTCGCGCTGTTTATGGGCGACAGCGGCGATGCCGGTCTTGAGGAGGTCATCGTTAAGCTTTACCACTTCTCGCGCTCCTATCCGTTTCCCAAGAGATGGATTGAAAAAACGCGCGCCATGTACCGCCCGGACGTTCCTCTGTGGAGCTCGTTCTGGGGGACAACGATTACCCGGCATATTGCGGATACCACCCGCTACGCAGCGGCGCTTTGCGCTCAGACGCTTGACGCGATACAAAAGGACCAGAAATTGAACGACAATTACGCATCCGCAATCACAAGAGACCTCGATCAGATCCGTCAGATACAGCGGTATATATCGCTTAAGGATTGGGACGGGACAATCGATGCTCTGGGCGATTTTTCCTTTATGAATTTAGGCAGCGGTACGAAGGGTGTCAGCGAGGGTTTAAAGGAATATGCCAAGAACCGCCGCGAAAAAGTTAAAAAATTAATTAATGCCCTACAGTCGATGGAACTTCCCGCTAAGGAGGCGCACCGCGGTGACATGGAGGCGCTAAAAAAACCTGTCGGCCTACTGCTTGACGCCGTAACGCGCTTTTCGGAGCTGCTTGCCGCTAAAAAGGAGGAGGAAAACGGGTACGGCTTTGACGATATCCTGCACAAGGCGATTCTGCTTCTCACCGACGAGAAGGGGAACCGCACGACCCTTAGCGAAAGTTACGCACAGCGGTTCAGAGAGATATTGATTGACGAGTATCAGGACACCAACGAGGCGCAGGACCTGTTGTTTCACGCGCTTTCAAGGGACGGGCGCAATCTGTTTTTTGTCGGTGATGTCAAGCAGAGTATCTACCGTTTTCGGCTGGCTATGCCTGAGATTTTCTTAAGCAAAAAGGAGAGCCTGCCGCTCTATGAGCCGGGCATCTTTCCGTCGCAAATCCTGCTTGACCGCAATTTCCGCAGCCGGGAGGGCATATGCCTTGCCGTCAATCACGTCTTCTCGCGCCTGATGACCAAGGATGCCGCCGAGCTCGATTATTCGGGCGGCGAGGCGCTTGTCCCGGCGGCTGCCTATCCGCCGAATGACACGCCCGCGGCGGAACTTCATATTCTGCGGTATCCGCATAAAACGCGTTCGGCAGAAGCGGGTGTATTAGAGGCGAGTTACGCCGCACACTATATCGAGGACGTTCTGAACAGCGGTCTTAAGATTACGGAAAACGGCGTAGAGCGTATCGTCGAGCCCGGCGATATCTGTGTGTTGCTGCGCAGCGCGAAAGATAACGCGATGAGCTACTTCACCGCCATGAAAAACCGTGGGATTCCAGCGATGTGTCCGACGGATACGCCGTTTTACTCTACACGCGAAATCTCGTTTATCTGCTCATTGCTCTTTGCCGTTGACAATCCGCTGCTCGATGTACCGCTGGCGGCGGTGCTCATGTTTCCCGTTTTCGGCTTTACCGCCGGCGATCTTGCGCGCATCCGCATTTGTGAACGAGCGGAGCCGCTGTATACGGGACTGACGGTACGGGCGGCGCAGGGAGACGAAAGAGCGTCGTCGTTTCTCAAAACCTTTGCGCGCTTTCGCGATGCGGCGTCAACGAAGGGGCTTGTCGAACTCTTGTTTATGCTCTATGAGGAAACCGGTGTTTTGAACATCGTTTCGGCAATGGAGCACGGCGAGGACAGACGGCGCAATCTGCTCGCTTTCTTAGAGATGACCGCCGATTACGCGCGCGGCAAAAACGTTTCCTTAGGCGGTTTTGTGCGTTTTCTTGCGCGTTCGCGTAAAAAGGGAAAAGGTCCCGGCACGGGAGAGAGCCGCGATTTTTCCGCCCCGGAGGTCAAAATCATGACCATTCACAAGAGCAAGGGGCTGGAGTTCCCAATTGTCATTCTCGGAGGATGCGGTTTGAGCTTCAACGATATCGACTCCAGAGCGCACCTGCTTATTGACCGCGATATGGGTATCGGTATGGTGCGGCGGGATATCAAAGCCTACTCAAAATATAAGACCGTGCCGTTTTGCGCGTCGCAGATCGGCATCAAAAACGCCGGACGCGCCGAGGAACAGCGGCTGCTCTATGTGGCGATGACGCGGGCTAAGGAACGCCTTGTCATGCTCGGCAGCATCAAGGACGGCGCGGGCACCGCCGCCGAACTGATGACCAACGCTTCGGGTACGCCGATTCCGTTCGCCGTTAAAAATGCCGCGTCATATCTTGACTGGCTCATCTGTGCACTGAAGACCCACCCGGACGCGGGTGCGCTGCTTACCACCGACGCCGAGCGGCTGCGCGGCTCAGAACCGTCTGATTTCCGCCTTAAAGTTATAAACGCCGCGCTTTCGGCGGACGAAGAAACCGCGCCTCCCGCAAAAGAGGTCGTTTTGCCTGACGAGGAACTGATGGGCGATATCCGCAGACGAATCGACTATGTGTATCCTTATAAAAAGCTTGCGGGCATTCCCGCTAAAAAGACAGCTTCCTCGCTGGCGCAGCAGTCGTCAGAGACATATTTCGGAAAGAGCAAGCCGCGCTTTACGCCATCGGAAGACGCGTCAAGCCGCGGCACGGCAACCCACCGTTTTCTTGAAATATGCGATCTGCGGGCAGCCGCCGCGGATACGCCGCTTGAGGCGGCGCGCCTTCTCGAAAGCGGCGCGCTGACCGCCGAGGAGTACGCCATGATTGATTTTTCGATGCCGGCGGCGTTTTTCGGTTCGGAGTTGGGGCAGCGGTTGCTCTCCTCCGAAAGAGTTCTGCGTGAATACCAGTTTTCCGTATTTCGTCCGGCGGGAGAGCTGTACAGGGATCTTGATCCTGCGCTCGCCGCCGAAAAAATCGTCGTCGAGGGTATTCTCGATTGTGCGTTTGTTGAGAATGGGCAGTTTGTTTTGATTGATTACAAGACCGATCGTGTCCGCGACGTAAGTGCGCTTAAGGAGCGTTACAAAAATCAACTTCTCATATATAAAAGCGCGCTTATGGAATGCGAGAAAATGCCGGTAAAGGAGACAGTCATCTATTCGCTGTATCTGTCGGAAAAGATTTTATTGTAATGGAGTATTACTGTTGCATTTACCCTATATTTCGTGTATTATGTATAGACATTAGGTAAATAATTTAGTAAAAACCAAATAATTTAGGAGAATTGTATGAATTATAAGCTTACAAAGACACAAGCAAAGGAGCTTATCGAAAATAAGCTGCTCCATTTTTTCGGCGTATCGACCGACGAGGCGTCCTACAACCAATATTATAAAGCGGTTGCGATGATTCTCAGGGATATGATGGCCGTCGGGCGTTCGGAAATCACCGAAAAAGCGGATAAGTCGGGCAAAAAGCGCGTCTACTATCTGTCGATGGAATTTTTAATGGGGCGTTCTCTCAAGAACAACCTGTACAACCTGAATTTGACCAAGCCGTTTGAGGAAGCGCTTTTTGGTATGGGCGTCAAGCTCGAAAAACTGTATGAGTGCGAACCTGACGCGGGGCTTGGCAACGGTGGCTTAGGACGGCTTGCCGCCTGCTATATGGACGCTCTGGCGACCGGCGGTTACGCGGCGCGCGGGTATTCCATCCTTTATGAGTTCGGTATTTTCCGTCAGAAGCTTGTTGACGGCTGTCAGACCGAGCTTCCCGATTACTGGCTCCCGGGCGGCGAGGTTTGGTTGTCACCCCGAGAGTCAAGCGGCGTTGACGTCAGCTTTGAGGGAGAAATCTCCGAGAGCTGGGATGAGCAATACCACCACGTCGAGGTGAAAAACGCCGCGGTAATCCACGCGGTGCCTTACGATATGTTCGTTTCGGGCAAAAACGGCAAGGGCGTTGCCGTGCTCAGGCTCTGGAGCGCCAAGGCGCCGGGCTTTGATATGAACCTGTTCAATCAGGGCGACTATGTGCGCTCCATGGAGCGTCAGGCGATGGCGGAGGTTATCAGTAAAGTACTGTATCCGTCTGACAATCACCCGGAGGGAAAATCCTTACGGCTGCGCCAGCAGTATTTCCTTGTTTCCGCATCTGTGCAGGATATTGTCCGTCATCATCTGCGCGAATTCGGAACCCTCGACAATCTGCCTGAAAAGGTCGCTATACACATCAACGACACGCACCCAACCATGGCCATCCCGGAGCTGATGCGTATTCTGCTCGATGAGTGCGGCTACGCGTGGGATGACGCATGGCGAATCGTGACAAACACCGTCGCCTATACGAATCACACGGTGCTTTCCGAGGCGCTCGAATGTTGGAGCGAGGAGCTTGTAAAGCGGCTGCTTCCGCGTCTGTACCAAATTATCAAGGAAATTGATAACCGTCTGCGTGCCTTTGTCTGGGAAGCCACGCACGACTACGGTTGCGTCGAGCGGACGGCGGTTATCTCGGGCGGAGCGGTACGCATGGCAAACCTCTGCGTCGCGGCGTGCCACAGCGTCAACGGCGTGTCGGCGCTGCACAGCCAGATATTAAAGGACTCGCTTTTCAACGATTTTTATAAGCTGACTCCCGATAAATTCACCAATGTCACCAACGGCATCGCCCACCGGCGCTGGCTCTGTCAGGCAAACCCGAAGCTTGCCGACTTTTTAAAGGAGCTGATTGGCTCGGGGTTTATTCTCGACGCCTCGGAGCTTCAGAAGCTTGAGGAGTATGCGGATGACGCCGCCGTACTTGAAAGACTGCGTGCCATCAAAAAGGAGAACAAGGAGGCGTTTGCCGCCGAGGTATATAAAAAGACAGGCATCGCGCTCGATACCTCGTCGATTTTTGATGTACAGGTTAAGCGCTTGCACGAGTACAAGCGGCAGCATCTGAACGCTCTGCAGATTTTGGCGCAGTATCTTCAAATCAAGGAGGACCCGTCGGGTGACTTTGTGCCGCATACCTATATTTTCGGTGCCAAGGCCGCTCCCGGCTACTTTGTCGCGCAGCGTATCATTTCGTTTATCCTTGCGATTGCCGACCTTATCAACAATGACCCCGACGTGAAAGACCGTATAAAGATTGTCTACGTTGAGGACTACAATGTCACGCAGGCGGAGCTGCTCATGCCCACCGCCGATTTGAGCGAGCAGATATCGCTGGCAGGCAAGGAGGCAAGCGGTACGGGCAATATGAAGCTGATGATTAACGGCGCGGTCACCATAGGTACCCTTGACGGCGCCAACGTCGAGATACACGATGCGGTCGGGGATGAGAATATGTTCCTGTTCGGCATGACCGTAAGGGAAGCCCAAAGCCTTCAACTGTCCGGTTATTCACCGATGAGCTGTTATCAGAACAACGCCGAGCTCCATAAGGTTATCGACTTTGTGTCGCGGGGAATCGGCAGCAATAATTTCACCGATATCAGCGGTACGATTATCCACCATGACCCCTATATGGTGCTCGCGGATTTCGCCGACTATCGGCTGGCACAGAGGAAAACGGGTGAGGTGTGGCTCGATAAGAGCCGCTGGGACAGGATGTCGCTGATCAATATCGCGCGATCCGGGTGCTTCTCGGCGGACAGAGCCGTAGCCGAGTACGCGAAAAAGATTTGGAACGTCGGAAAAATATGAGTAAGCGGCAGGAATTCACTCCTAAAAAAACCAGTAAAAATCTAACAGAAAAAGGACAAAAACTCTTGACTTCTCTTAACGGTTATTGTAGTATAACTGTGTGAATGTGTTTGAACAACTCTTGCGGTTCGTTCAAGGCTTTCCTGTATATTGAAAGGGGTAATCAGATTCATGAAAGAAAAATGGCTTAAAGTAGCAGCCATCGCTATGGCGATTGCGCTTGTATTCACGATTGTGGCAAGCAACATTGTTTCCCTCACAGCGATTTCAGCACTCAAAGCGGCCAAAGAGAACGGCGGCAAAAGCGTTCTCCCCGATACGACCGCCGCTGCCACGGACGTTAACGCTACGGGCGGCGAAACACAGCCGGTGGATACCAATTCCGATACCGCCGCGGTAAGCGATACACAGGCAGGCGTTACGAATTCCGGCGGAACCGGGACGAACACCAACGGTACAGCTGGTACAACGAAGAAAGCCGGGACTACTTCTTCGACGCTTTCTACGAAAGTTGAAATTCTTGCTTTTTATAAGGCTGCCGTCAACAAGGTTAAACTGAACGGGGCTGCCGGCTACACTAAAAAGGAATGGCAGGCTCTGCCGGAGCTTGATATCGGAACGCTCGGTGATATAATCAACCCGTTTATCGACGACTTTATGACACCCGAGGCGGAAGCCGAGGAACAGGTCAGCGCCAAAGGCTCCAAGGAAGCGAAGGATCGCTTCCCGCAGTGTACGCTTACCGATCTCAGTAAAATTGTCAGCGCAACCTGTAAGCCGTCGGGCAATAATTATATCATTACGATTATTATGGCCGACGAAGCCAACCCGAAAAAGACAAACAACTTCCTCGGCAAAATTACGAACTCAGTTCTTTATGAAGAGGACATTCGTGAAACGGTTGACGGACTTAAGGTCGGCAGCATAAATCTTGTGTCGGAGGGTTATGTCTTTAACGTTACCTACAAAGCTTTTAAGATTACCGCCACCATCTCGAAGGACGGTAAGTTTGTTGCCATGGACCATTACGCAAATGTTCCGATTACGGCAGATGCCAAGATCCTTAAGGTGAAAAACCTTGAGGGTACCGCGAGACTTGAAAACTTCTGCAAATACTACAACTTCAAATACTAAAAGCAAAAAAAACCTGCCGGAAGGCAGGTTTTTTTATGTCTGGATTCATTTTAAAACGCGGGCGATAACGAGTGACAAACCACCGATTCCCGCGGTGCCCTTGAGCGCCTCTGCGCAGTCGAGCAGGACATCGTACAGGTGCTCGGTACCGGTGAAAAGATAAGCGGCCCCCAATACGCAGACGGCGGCGAAAAGCACCCCCAGCACCGGTAAAAACAGCTTCAGGAGTATTGACGAGAGCGGGTTCAATGCCTTATAATGTTCCTGTACCTTTTCCTTAAAATCGTTCATATGTATAGCTGTCCTTTCTCTGCGGGACGGAATAAAAACAAAAATTTCTGTATGAAAGAATTCTCCTTCATACCTTCCGCCCTTTGTTTTAATTGTACTTGAATCGGCCGCGCACCGCAATGGAAAATGACGGAAATAGAGGCATCCGAAAGAAGGGTTTTCTTTGTCCTCAAAGATCGGGATATCGACCGCGTGCTTTTATCCGCTTGAAACGGAAAAGTCGCTCGAAAAGCTCTGCCGCCGCGGCGTACAGAGCTGCGAAATCTTTTATAACACCTACAGCGAGCTGAGCGACGGCTTTACCAAGGGGCTTATGGCGATGATAAAAGACAGCGGTATGACCGTGACTTCGGTACACCCGTTCTTATCCTTAGCCGAATCACATGAGCTGTTCAGCTCTTACGGGCGGCGCTACCTCGATTACCTTGAAAGCTACAAGCGGTACTTCGAGGTGATGGAGAAATTGAACGCGGGCGTGCTCGTCATCCACGGGGGACGGCCGGTTCTGTCAATTTCCGACGAGGAATATTTTGAGCGCTTCGGCACGCTTGCCGACATCGGGCGGGAATTCGGCGTCACGGTGGCGCAGGAAAACGTCGTACACTATCTGTCGGAAAGTCCGGCATTTTTAAGAAAGATGAAAACGGCGCTTAAAGAGCGCTTTTCTATGGTTCTCGACATTAAGCAAGCTCTGCGGGCATCATTTTCGCCCGACGCGTTTATCCGCGAGGTCAGAGATTCCATCGTCCACGTCCATCTGAGCGACTACAATGAAAACAGGGACTGTATCCCGCCGCTGACAGGCCGCTTTGATTTCGATGAGCTGTTTAGCGCTCTGCGGGAATCCGGGTATACGGGAAATTACACGGTTGAGCTGTACAGTGCGAGTTATCGTGACGATGAAGAGGTTTTCCGCTCGCGTGACCGGCTTGAGGCGCTGTATCAAAATAAAGCTTGAAAAATATACCGTTGTTTGCTATAATTTCCAGAAGAGAAAGCTGAAAGGAACGATGGTAAATGAAGTGTCCGTATTGCGGTTATGAGGAGAGCAAGGTTATCGACTCGCGTCCTACCGACGAGGGGGAACGCATTCGCCGCCGGCGGGAGTGCATCAAATGCCAAAAGCGCTTTACGACCTATGAAATCATCGAAACGGTACCAATCGTTGTCGTGAAAAGAGACAAGTCGCGTCAGGTTTTTGACCGTGACAAGATTTTAGGCGGTATGATGCGTGCGTGTGAAAAACGCCCGGTATCGATAGATACCATCGAACGGGCAATCGACGAAATTGAGGCCGAGCTTCAGAATTCTCTGGACAGAGAGGTCACGTCCTCGCGTATCGGCGAGCTTGTCATGCAGAGGCTTAAAAATATCGACGAGGTCGCCTATGTACGCTTCGCCTCGGTCTATCGGCAGTTTAAGGACATCAACACCTTCCGCGATGAGCTCAATAAGCTGTTATCCGATAAGTAGAAACCATACCGACAAATCGCAGTTCGTGTATTGAAAGATTTGATTTGGGAGGGGCCATGAGAAAAGAAAAGTGGTTGCTGCGCGAAATTGACGCCTGGCAAAAGGAATCCCTTCTCAGCGGCGATGCCGCGCAGGTGCTTAAGGACCGGTATACGCCGAAGAAAAATACCAATTTGCTGGTCATCCTGTTTTCCATCATCGGAACACTTTTAATCGGTACGGGCATTATTTTAATCGGAGCGAAAAACTGGTACAGTTTCCCGCTGTTTTTGCGTGCCGGCATTGGGTTTGTACCGCTTATCGTGTCACAGGGACTGATGGTTTTCACCATTCTAAAGCGGTACAACAGCGTTGCATGGCGGGAATCTATCGCTATTTTGAATACGGCGGCGGTTTTCGCGACGACCGCGGCGATTGGTCAAATCTTTCATACGCCGAGCGATGACGGAACCTTTATTCTCACTTGCGGACTTCTTGCATTTCCTATTATGTGCCTGTTAAACGCCGCCAGCCCGCTTATCGTTTATTACTGGTCAGTGCTCAATTGGCTGGCGTTCAACCAATTGGCAAACAATGCCGTGATAATGCTGGTGCTTATCGTTCTCGGCGCGCTGTTTGTCTTTTTTAACCGCAAACACGGCGGCGCAAAGCTTCAGTATATGCTGTGGATAACGGTTATCGCGGGGTTTACGGCTGTGCTGTTCATAGGCTCGTCGTTTGACCAGTTTGGAATATTCATGATCTTCTGCTATTTTGTTATGTTACTTGCCTTGGAATCGGTAAACGAGGAAATGCTTTTTCCGTTCAAAGTGGTAGGTGTTCTCGGCTCCCTGACGATGTTGTCGATTATGGCGTATGGAGTATATTGGATTGACAGCTTTTATTACGAAAACGGACTAATGGCGGGCGTCACGCTTTCGGCGATTATGCTTTTAATCGCGGCGGTTGTGACGGTATGGAAATTCAGGCGTGATTTTATGAAGTCCGTGTTTACAGCTGCAATGATTGTGATGTGTATATTTAGCGGTATTTGGACGGCGGCAGATATCGGAGACACAACATACTACCTGTTTTTGCTGTTGTTCAATATCTCACTGCTGCTGCTTGGTGTGGGCTTTATTGTGTATGGGACCAAAAATGCAAGTCTTATAACGACAAACATCGGCATGGCTTCGGTATGTGTGTGGATTGTATTAAAGTTCTTAGACAGTGAGCTTGACATTTTGTGGCGCGGCATCGTGTTCCTTTTGCTCGGAATCGCGTTTTTGCTCGTCAATCTGCAGATTATCAGGACGCGCAAAAAACAAAAAAAGGAGGCGCAGGCGGAATGAAAAAGAAGCTTTTGCTTGCCTTAGCGGCCGTGGTTATTGCCGTCCAACTCCTTGTTCCCGGGGTGGCGATTATCCAAAAGTATACTGTCCTGCGCACGGGCGTGGAGTGTAAATTCAAGGTGTATCCCGTTGACCCGTATGACGCCTTCCGCGGACGGTATGTCAGCTTCAGCGTAATGACGGGTAATCTGGGAATCGGTGAATCCAGAATCGGTGAATACGGCTTGATAGAGGTCGGTGAGGATGGGTTTGCGACGATTAGTGAAGTGACCAAAGAAAAGCCGCAAAGCGGTATTTATATTAAAAGCGACAGTGATGATTGGTTCGATATACCGTTAGACCGCTACTATATGGACGAGGAACTGGCGCCCCGCGCCGAGGAACTGACGCGCTTTGATAGTAAGAAAGAAGCGTATGTAATCGTCAGAATCAAGGACGGGAAGTGTGTGGTCTCCGGAATGTATATTGACGGCGTTCCTATTGAAGATGTTATTAAAAACGAAATGACATAAAAAAGTCACCCGTATTGAAGCAGGGACTTAGGGCATTAATCTCGGATAATTCGGCATAGACGTGATGAGCGGTTATGCCGTTTTTTCATACTCAGTAGGTTTCGGAAGCTACCGTGGTAATCCTGTTTAAAAAAATTTTACAAAGTTATTGACATATGCCCGAAATCGGGTATAATAAGAATTGAAAACGACATATGCCGGAAACTATAAGGAGGTGAATGGTATGCCAAGAGGAGATGGAACCGGCCCAATGGGCGCAGGATCAATGACCGGAAGAGGATTAGGCTCATGCACAGGGGCTAACGCTGTTAAGTATGGTGCCGGTCTGGGGCTGGGATTAGGTTTAGGACTTGCCTGCAGACGCGGTTTTGGACGTGGCTTAGGAA
>CAZEXA010000016.1:0-17823 GCA_964516565.1 uncultured Eubacteriales bacterium
CTTGTAACGGATACCGGCTTTGGCCATCATAACGGGCGAAAGCTGATAGACAAAAACCGCGTCAAAATCATCCTCGAACTCTGAAACGGCAAGCCATGAAAACAAAGCGTAGCTGTAATAATTCAGCAGTCTGAAAAAAAAGTTGTTCCTTCTACCGATAGTAAAACAACGGCGGACTCTGACACCGCTTATAACTTCGTCCCGTCGTTTTTTCTTTCTGTAATCGGGAAATATTTTGCCTGTCGGATAGTTCGGAAGCCCTGTCAGCACGGTCACACTGTGCCCTAATGCGGCAAGCTCTTCACAGATGTCGCTGATACGAAAAGGTTCCGGTGAATAATATTGACAGACAACAAGAAGTTGCATTCGCAGCCCTCAAATCACGCACCGATGATGTAAGACATCGTTTTGCGCAGAAATACAATTATTTTACTGTAGTATACATTAAGGCGGTTGGTTTGTCAATAAAATCGTAGAACCGCTTGTACAGATAATCTACGGCATGAAATTGCAGATCTCCGAAGATATCTTGAGATATGGAGTTTTAATAAACTATCGATCGATGTAAAATCATAGACCGCCGCGATACCGCGGCGGTCTGATAAGGCGACTCTTTTTAACTTTTAGAATACGGATTAACGGTAAAGCGGGCCGTAGGCCGCGCAGGCTCTGTAGTCGGCTCCCTCAGGATCCTTGGTGCCAAACGCCGAAAACGCGTGCGGGCGATAAATCCTGCAGTCGCAGACATTGTGAAGGCAGACCGGGATGCGCAGCATACTGCACAGCGTGATAAGATCCGCGCCGACGTGGCCGTAGCAAATCGCGCCGTGGTTGGCACCCCAGTTTGCCATGACCGAGTAAACGTCCCCAAAAACACCCTCGCCAGTCAGGCGCGGGGTAAACCACGTCGTCGGCCATGTGGGATCGGTGCGGATGTCGAGCTTCTGGTGGACGTCGTCCGGCAGCGTAACCGTAAAGCCCTCGGCAATCTGCATACACGGACCGACGCCTTCCACAAGGTTTAAGCGCAGCATCGTGACGGGCATCTCGGCACCGGTTTTGAAGTGGGACGAGTAACCGCCGCCGCGAAAGTATCCCTTATCCGCCGGACACCAATCGGTGGCGGCGAGCATGGCGTCGATGTCACGATCGGTGACCTCCCACCACTTTTTCATAACGGCTGTGCCGTCCCCGTCCTTGGAAGCGCCGGTCGCGTCTAAAGCGGTGGCACCGGAATTAATCAAATGGATAAAGCCGTTCGCGGCTGTACCCTCGAGCGTATAACCTGTGACGCGCTTTACCGCCTCAGGGCTCCAGTAGGTGCGAACGTCCGAGAACATGACCGCCTTGTTTGTCAGAAGCTTTCCGAGCAGCATCGAAGCGCCGTTGAGCCCGTCGTTCTCGGTAGCGAAAATCAAAGGCTCACGCTTGCCGTTCCAGTCAAAGCTCGAGTTTAAAATGGCCTCGGTAAAATCGGCGTTGGGCATATGGTCGGTCCACTGCCGCTGACCCTGAAAACCGCTCATGATGGCGTTTTTTCCCAGTGCTTCCTCATGCCAGCCGGTGTTCAAAGCCCCTGCCTTTTCTGCCTCCTCGCCGACGGGACGAATGTCGTCAAGCTTCGGGTTTCCCAGCATGATATCGCGGCAGATCAGCGTCATCTTGACGACAAATTCCCATTCCCAGTCCTTGCGCTCACGCGTGGATTGCGTATAGTCAACACCTTCGGTTTTTACCGGAGGATTTTTGTCAAAGCCCTCAGGACAATGCGCCTTCGTCCATTTGAGTGCGCGTTCAAATTCCTCGTGGTCATAGATGCCCAGCTCCACCCTACGGCGTATCTCGGACATATCGACCCACTCGGAACGGACGCCGAGGTATTTCTGGAAAAACGAAGCGTCGCAGTACGAGCCCATGATGCCCATCGACACGTTGCCGATACTGACATAGGTCTTGCCCTTCATCTGACCGACAGCAGCCGCGCAGCGCGCAAAGCGCAAAAGCTTCTCCTGCACGTCGTCGGGAATCGAGCTGTCGGCGACGTCCTGAACGTCGTGTCCGTAAATCGAAAAGGCGGGCAGCCCTTTTTGGGCGTGGGCGGCCATGACGGCAGCTAAATATACTGCGCCGGGACGTTCGGTGCCGTTAAAACCCCAAACAGCCTTGACGGTCGTCGGATCCATATCCATCGTTTCGCTGCCGTAGCACCAGCACGGTGTGACCGACAGGGTTGCACAGACATTTTGTGTAGCGAAATACTCGGCGCACCGCGCCGCCTCGGCTCCCCCGCCTATGGAGCAGGGCGAAATAACGCACTGCACCGGCGTGCCGTCGGTATAAAAAACATTGGCCTCAATCAATTCCTTAGCGGCCTTTGCCATGCTCGCGGTCTTTTCCTCAAGACTCTCGCGGACGCCGCCCCAACGGCCGTCAATGATTGGGCGGATACCTATTTTGGGATAGATCATGATGTAAGACTCCTTATTTTTAATAGTATCTACGTTATAGTTAAAAAGGATTTAATTTTTGACATTAGATGTTAGACATTAGATTTAAAGGAACCTGCGGAAAGAACCGCATGCGGTTCTTGGCTATTTTAAATTGAGTTTAACTGTTGACTATCTTATATTTACGGACGTGGACGTCGACGGCAGTGCCGTCGATACGTCCGGCGTCGGTGGTGATAATATAAAAGCCGCCCGTGCCGTCGTCAAGAATGGTCAGCCCTTCGGCCTCGGCGTCGCCGAGGTTGCGATCAAAGAGCTTTTTGACGACGCCCGTTTCGGGATCCGCCGTAAAAATCGGCTTTACCTCGTCAATGTCGCCCGAGCAGTATAAAAGTCCGTCGTGCATTTCGGCGTCCTGAATGCGGTGAAGCTCGGCGGGGTTGCCCTCGCCGTCAATGAGCGGTACGGTCTTAATCAGCTCAAAGGTGGTTAAGTCAAATACGTTGAGTACCTTCGCGTGATTCCATTCGGCGGTGTAAAAGCAGCCGCGTTCTGCATCGACGGCTACCCACGGCACGCCCTCGGTATGAAGCGCCTGCGGCAGCTCGTGAATCTCGCCGGTGCTTGTCAGCGTTTCGGCGTCATAAAGCACAATGTACGGGTGCTGATAACCATCGCCGTCCTCTATGGGGGCGTAAATCAATCCGTTGTAATAGCTGATGCCGCCGATGTGGTTAGAGCCTTCGAGCAGCAGCTCATTGGGAATGGCCATCATATTACCGGCGATGACCTCGCCGTCAAAGGTGGTCTTGAGTAAGAAAAAGTTAGAGCTGAAATAATAGACTTCCCCGTCTGTCGTAATCCCCTGTGCGCGGGTAAGCGCATCGACCAGCGTAAAGGTCTGCGTTTCCACAAGCTCGGCGCCTTCGGGTGTGCCCGTATCGGGGTTAATGGTGTTGAAAAAGAGAACCAACAACGCGGTGATAACCGACAATACGGTTTTTAAGGATGTTGGAATTGCCATTATTTCAAGCCTGCCTTTCAAATGCATAATGCAGAATTTCGGGAGGGCTTCGCCCTCACCCAATCTTAATAAGGAATTAGGAATGTTTTACAAAAAGCTATACCCTATCTCTCATTATTTGATTACTCCCTTTTTCAGGATGACGTTGGCATAGAGCGCCGCCTCGCTTGTGGCGATAACGGCATAGGCCTCTCTCGTCCGCTCATAAAAGGCAAATCGTTCTATTTCCGAAATTCCCGTCATCCCGTTGTGCTTTTCGACAATGCGCCTGTACTCGTCCCAAATAACCGGCACGACGCTGTCCCCCGGCGTCACCTGCATGAGCATAACCGGACTTTCCACATACGGGTCAAGGGGAAAAACCTGTAGAATCGCGTCGAGAAGCTCCGGTACGCCGTGTCCGTCGCAACGAATCAAACGTTTCGCGTTTGAGGCAGCAGGAAAATTGCCGTCACCCAAAACGATTTCATCGCCGTGTCCCATCTCACACAGAATCTTGAGAAGCTCCGGCGACAGGATGGACGGGATATTTTTAAGCATAGAATCAACCCTTTCGTATTTCCTTTTTCAACTGCCGGATGTCGGCTCCGCGGAAGGTGATAAGCGTGTATGATCCGATGCGGGAAGCGAGGCGCTCGCCGTATTTTTCTTCAAGCTCCTCCGCGGACAGATTGGAATTGACGATGACGGGCTTTTCGGTCAGCAGTCTGGTATTGATGATATTGTACAGCGCGGCGGTGGTAAAGCTCGTCTGGAACTCCGTGCCCAAATCATCAATAATCAGCAAATCACAAGTCAGATACAACTCCTCTGCCGTCCCGTCACCGTTGTTTGTGAAATGCTCCTTTTCAAGAATACCGAGCATTTTCTGCGCGGTTGTGTAGACGATGTTGTATCCTCTTTCCGTCAAGGCACTCGCTATCGCCAGCGAGAGATGCGTTTTGCCGAGTCCCGTCTTTCCGCAGAAATGCAGACTGTCCGCCCCTTCGGCAAACGTATCGGCATAGGCACGGCAGACCTTTAGCACCTTGCTCATCCAGACGCGCGGCTTTTGACCGTCCCCGTCGGGCAGTGCGGGATAATAGGTAATATCAAAATTGTCAAAAGAACATAACGCCGACGGCGAGCTTTTTGAAAGCGCTTCGCAAGCATACGATTTAAGCAGATTCAAATGGCAGGTACAAAAGCGTCCGTATTTATACCCGGTATCCTCGCAGAGAGGGCAGGTATACCGCGCGTCAAGATAGTTTTTCGGATAGCCGCCAAGCTTTATCAGCTCCGCTCTGTCCCGCTGCGCCTGTAAATTGCGTGCGCGCAGCTTTTTGACGGTTTTTTCGATGTCCCCGTCCTTGCCCAGCAGCGCGACGGCGTCGGATACGGCGGTACGCATCTCCGTTTCAAGGAGTTCAAGCTCCGGGTACTTTTTCAGAACCTCATCGCGGTGCGCCTTTGCAAGAGCCTCGGCGGCGCTGCGGCGGCGCTGAAGCTCTTCTCGTGCACGCATGTACGTTTCTTCGTTGTATTTCACTGCGCTTCCTCACCGTCCTCGTCGTTTTCAATTAAATCCAGTATAATGGAGCGCCCCATTTTTTCAAGATCATAGGAGCGTGTCGGTTTCCCCTTTTTCCCCGAGGACGGCGCGGTCATCCGCGCAATGGTTTCGGCATCGCGCCAGCCCTTGTCGTACCACTGCCGAAGCAGAGAATTAACCTTTCGAAAAGAATATTTCTCCCCGTCCCGGTCCGCTCTCTCAAAAGCCAGCGCGATGGCCGGTGTATCGTACTCTAAGGCGTACAGCCAGTGCTGAAGCTTTTTCAGCTGGTCATCACTCGGCTGCGCGGAAGGGAAATGAATTGTCTTTATCAGGTTGTTGTAGGTTTCGAGGGCGCGGTTGTGCATTTCAATCTGCCGTTCGGCGTCGGAAAATGTCGAAACGCCGTCTTTCGCCCACGCCTCAGCTATTTTCCCCAACTGCGCGGCTGAGGTATTGCCCAGCAGCTTTGCGTGCTGGACAAGCATGAGTACGACCGGGGACGGAAAGCCGTAATGGTCATGAAAATACAGCAGGTGCGCCTGCATATCGTAGCCGAAGGTGCTTCCGAGCACGTTTTCTGCCTCGCTGAAAATAAATCGCACCTGTGCCGATTCCTCTAAACGGCGTGCAATGTCGCCGTGAGTCGGCAGCTTCGCCTTGGGCAGCCGGACGCCTACGGGCGCAGTCTTCGGCCGGTCTTCGGATGCGGGTGCGGGTGCGGAGTCCTTGTCGTCGGTATCAATCAGCACCCTTTCGTTCTTCCAGTAGAGCAGCGCGTCGAGAACAGCACTCTCCGGGAGCCCGGTCGCAGCCGCGATTTCCGTGGGCAAAGGATCGCGTGCGGGGTTCTTCAAAAGATAAAGCAGTACCTTAAAGGCAGTGCCGGAGGCAAGCTTTAAGTGCTTTTCAAGTATGGAATCGGGTACGGCGATACAGCCGCCCCAGCAGTCTGGATTTAGCCGGTACATAGAGTCCTCCGCGCTATTTTTTCATAAAGAAGACCGCCATCGTGTCCGGTCCGCAGTGGGAAGTAATGGTGCATCCGGGGTGTGCAATCAGAATCTCCGTAAAAGGATGACACTTAAAAATCTCCTGTTTGAGCGTCTGTTCTTGTTCGGACGACACGCCGGGCGTGTAGTCGAGGATACAGACGCTTGTGTCGATTTCCCCCGCCTCCGACAAAATATCCCCGACATAGGTTATCTGACACTGCGAAAGCTTGCCGCGGTATTTCTTCCCGACTGAAAGCACGCCGTCGTGCATCCCGATACATGGCTTGATGCCGAGTATATTCGCGCCGAAGGCAGCCGCGCCGGAGCATCGTCCGCCTTTTTTCAAATAATCAAGCTTGTCAATGATGAATGAGGTTATAATATTTTTCTTTAATATTTGCAATGCGTCGGCAATCTCTTTCGCGGACGCCCCCCTCTTCCTCATCTCACAGCCCTTAATCAGCAGCAGCGCCATGCCTGACGACAGCAACTCAGAATCGACGACAAACACGTTGTCATAATCCGCCGCCGCAACCAGCGCGTTCTGGCAAGACGAGGAAATACCCGAAGACAGCGCGATATGCACAACCGCACAGCCCGCTCCCGTCAGCCTGCCGAACACATCGGAATACTCCGCTACGGCTACGGCAGACGTTTTAGGGAGATCCCCCGTTTCGTCTACATAACGGATAACATCCTCCGGACGGATGTTAACGCCGTCCTCAAAGCTGTCGTCACCGAGCAGGATGTGCAAAGGGACAATCTCAATATCCGCATATCGGAAAAGCAGCGCCTCCGGGAGGTCGGACGCGCTGTCAAGCGTAAAACAAACTTTTTTCATAGCCATATTATTTTGTATATTTGAAAATAACGCCTACCGTATATTCCCCGTTACTCTTTTGCCCGGAAATGCCGGCAAGATCGTTGTCACCCGAAAGTGTGCGGCCTGCCACGATGTAACCGCCGCTCTTGGAAAAGCAAAGACCCTCGGCCGATTCGTCAAGCCCGCCGCCGAAGCCCTTGACCCACGACAAATCTCCGCCGTAATCGAAGCAGGCGAGGATGATATCCTGTCCGCCGCGGTTGCCGACGGCTCTTAAATCGCGCGAGGTGGATTTTGAATAGCCTGTGACGACGTAGCCGTCCGAGGAACAAACAATGTCGGAAATGTTGTCGTCATACTGCCCCCGGAGCGCGGTGCCCCAGTAGAGCAGACCTGTATCGTCAACGCGAACAAGATACGCGTCGTATTCGCCCTTGGAGGAGAGCTCGCCGCCGAAGAAACCATCCATCGAGTTGGAACGGCCGGCAATCACGCAACCGTCCCCGTCACTGGCAAGCGTGATAGCGGGGAAATACTCGATATCGGATCCCCCTACCGGAGTAACCCACTTTTTGTTCCCGTTTTTATCAAGCTTAATAATGGCGGCATCGCTCTTGCCCTTACAGTCAAAGAAATAATCCGAATAAATGACGGCGGAAAGATAGAATCCGCCGTCCTTGGCGGGGCAGACAGCCTGAAAACGGTCACGGGCGCCGCCGAGAATTTTTGCCATAACCTTATTGCCGGATGCCGAATATTCGACGATACAGCAGGAAGAATCGGTCACGCTGCGGTCAAACTCCTTGACGTCGCCGTCGTTGGTGCCTACAGAACCGGCGCAGACGACGCTGCCGTCACCGAGAACCGCGATATCGAAAAACACATCAACCGTCGAAGTACCAAAGCTCTTTGCCCAAAGCTTCTCGCCCGTTGCGTCGAATTTATAGACAATCGCGTCATATGAGCCGCGTTTGCTCTGCCCGTCGCCGGGAATCGTCGAGTAGCCGGCGGCGTAAATGCTGCCGTCGCTTCCGATTTCAACTGTGGTCAGCGTTGTTACCCCTTTCCCGCTGCCGATGGCCTTTTTCCATTGAACGATACCGTCTTTATCGAATTTTACAAGAACCGTGACCGGGGTGCTGAAATTGTCCAAAAGACCTTTCAAATCGCCGTCGGTGGAGTTGCAGATTGAGAGGGCAATATAACCACCGTCTTTGGTGGCGACGACGTCGCTCATATAATCCTGATGCGAGCCGCCGAAGGTCTTTTTCCAACTGGTGGCGATGGGGGCGGGAGCGCTGGTTTCGCTGACGATATCCGTATAGGTGACGGGGTTGCCTTGTGTATCGGTCACCGTTACGCCGTTGTTGCCGGTCAGCGGTACATTTACAATTTTGGTCGTCCCGGGCTTGGGCTTGGTTGTCTTTTTCGTTTCATCCGGATAGGTGGGCGTGATGACGACCGGCTTGGTAACGGCGTTGCCGTCCTCGTCGGTAACGGCTTTGCCGTTCTTGTCGGTTACGGGTACGGCTACGGTGACGTCATGATAGATGACCGTCGTCAGTGCGTCGCCGTTTTTATCAGTAACGGCTACGCCGCTCTCGTCGGTAACGGTCACGACTTCTGTTGAAGGGATGACCGTGATCACGTCGCCGTTGGCGTCGGTCACGGGATTGCCGTTCTCGTCGGTGACAGGCACGCCGCCGCCGGCCTTCGTACAACTGATGAAAGTAACCGCCACCATCAGCAACAGCACCGACAGCATAATGATTTTTCGAGCGCTTTTCAAGAAACGCACCTCCGAATACATATGAAAAATACAGACTCTACGCCATACTATGTTTATACTTTATAAATATTATCACATTTGGCCACTAAATTCAACACATTTTCAAAAAAAGACTGCCGAACGACTCCTAAAAATACTATTGAAATCGAGGAAAACTTATGATATACTAACCGCATATGTTCCGCTGCCGCCAAAAACCACGGCGTGAACGGGCAATCATGGAAATTCAGGCGCGAAAGGGCTTTCGCGCTAAGGCGACGGGAATCGAACACGATACGGTTTTGAAAGGCGCTTTATGTCATCACCAAAAATCCGTTCCTTCAAAACTGCGAAGCACCTGAAATACAAAAATCCTTCGTATAATCGGGTGTTTCTCCGACGCCGCCATACTGTCGTATGGCAAGGAGGAAAACGCACGAGGATGCGGGAAATTTTGTATTTCAGGCGTATTGGGTTTGACTCTCATCGCCTTAAGCTTAAGGAGGAACTATATTGAAAGCATACAATGCAAACGACATCCGCAATATTGCCGTCGCGGGTCATGGCGGCAGGGGCAAGACGACGCTCTGCGAAGCCATGCTGTATCTGGCGGGCGCTACCGACCGTCTGGGCAAGGTTTCTGACGGCAACACCGTCACGGACTTTGATTCCGAGGAAAAGCGCAAGGGCGTGTCCATTTCCACGGCCGTGGCTCCTCTCGAGTGGAAGGGCAAGAAAATCAACTTGCTCGACACACCGGGTTTCTTTGATTTTGCGGGCGGCGTAAGCGAGGGCGTCCGCGCAGCGGAGAGCGTACTTGTCGTCACGGCGGCCGGTTCCGGCTTCGATGTCGGTGCTGAAAAGGCTGTCAGAGCCGCCAATTCCCGCGGCATTGCCAAGATGTTCGCCATAACGCGTACCGACGCTGAAAACGCCGATTTCTATAAGACTTTTGATGCGCTGAAAGAAGTATACGGCGCCAAGCTCTGTCCGGTTGTCGTTCCCGTTATGGACGGCGGTTCGGTCAAAGCCTTCGTCAATCTTGTCACCGGCAAAGCGTATGCGTACACCGCCGGCAAAGGCAAGGAAGTACCCGTCGCGGCCGACGCCAATGTTGACGCCATGAGCGCCATTTTTAAGGAAGCGGTCGCCTCCGCC
Organism: uncultured Eubacteriales bacterium; assembly: GCA_964516565.1. Classification (GTDB taxonomy): domain Bacteria; phylum Bacillota; class Clostridia; order Oscillospirales; family Acutalibacteraceae; genus DTU089. The sequence goes on from CAZEXA010000016.1 coordinate 9,747, forward strand.
GACGAAGAGCTGATGGAAAAATTCTTCATGGAAGAGAAACTGACTCCCGACGAGGTTATCCGCGGTCTTAAGGCTGGTATTGTCTCCGGCGACATCTATCCCGTATTCTCCTGCTCCGGGGCGACAACCGACGCGGTCGACTTGCTTCTCGATATTTTGGCCGAGGTTGCTCCCGCCGCCTCCACCGCCAAAGAAGAGGCTGTCAATGCTAAGGATGAAACCATCGAACTGCCCTGCAGCGAAAGCGGCCCGCTTGCCGCCGTCTGCTTTAAAACCGTCGCCGACCCGTTTGTCGGTAAAATGTCCTTTGTCAAAGTTGTTTCCGGCAAAATCGCCTCCGATACTCCCGCCTTTAACGCCACGACCGGCGAAACGGAGCGTATGGGCAAGCTGCTCTATGTCAGAGGGCAGAAACAGGAAGACACAGCTTCCGTCTGTGCCGGCGACATCGCAGTCATGACGAAGCTCACAAGCGTCAATACCGGCGACACGATTTGCTCTCAGAAAGAAGCCCTCAAATTGAAGGGCGTTGACTTCCCCGCCCCCTGCCTGTCCATGGCTGTCAAGGTCAGGAAAAAGGGCGAGGAGGAGAAGGTTGCTTCCGGTCTCAAAAAGCTGATGGAGGAAGACCCCACCATCAAGTATTTTACCAACGAGGAAACGAGAGAGCAGGTGCTTTCAGGTTTAGGAGAGCAGCATCTTGATATTATCGTGACAAAATTGAAGGCGAAGTTCGGCGTTGAGGTTGATTTGACCGTCCCCCGCGTCGCCTACCGTGAAACCATCCGCAAGGTTGCTGATAAACAAGGACGTCATAAAAAGCAGTCCGGCGGCCATGGCCAGTTCGGCGATGTATATATCCGTTTTGAGCCGTACAGCGGCGAAGAAGACTTTGTGTTTACCGCGGATGAAGTCGTCGGCGGCTGCGTTCCGAGAAACTATTTCCCGGCTGTCGAAAAGGGGCTGCGCGAGTGTATCGCCAAGGGAATGATTGCCGGCTACCCGATGGTCGGCATCAAGGCCGCGCTTCATTTCGGCTCCTATCACCCGGTTGATTCTTCTGAAATCGCCTTTAAGACCGCCGCGCAGCTTTCGTTCAAGGCGGCAATTCCCGAAGCGGCACCAACCATCCTTGAGCCGATCGGCACGCTGAAAACCTATATGCCCGACGACAATCTCGGCGATATTATGGGCGACATCACCAAGCGCCGCGGCAGAGTGCTCGGCATGGGACCCTCCGGCGAACAGAAGATGCAGGAACTCGTTGCCGAGGTGCCTATGGCGGAAATGGGCGATTTTTCAACGGTACTACGCTCGGTAACCGCCGGCAGAGGCTATTTCACCATGGAGTTTGCCCGTTACGAGGACGCGCCGCAGAATGTCGCGCAGAAGGTTATCGAGGAAGCCAAAAAGGCTGCCGAAGAAGACGAATAAGTTTATAACCACTTCTCCCCTTTCGCTTTGGCGAAAGGGGAGATTTTTTGTTCCACGTGGAACGGACAAGAGAAAAGATAAAAGTAGAGAGAAAAAAAGAATTGAGGCTGCGACGCACAACAATGGGGTGCGGGGCTATGCAAAAAACCGCAAGCGGTTCTCTTTAAAAAACGCTTGCGCGTTTTTTACCGCAGTTGGGGTGCGGGGCGTCCCCGCCCGAATCTCTTCTCTCTTCACTTTTCTCTCTTCTCTTGATAACAAGGTAATGGCGTTTTGCGTTCTTTCCTCGCCCAAATTTCTTCTCTCGTCTCTCTGTTCCACGTGGAACATACAGAAGCCAAAAGGACAGCCCTTGCGGACCGCCCTTTTGGCTGTGGGGTGTGAAAGAGAAAGATATGGCTGTCTATATATAAACCCCGAGGGGTCTATATCGCTTGACTGAGTGCCGTGTCGTCGATTTTCGGAATGCGCACCACATATTCGATGTACTCATCGGTTTCGCTCTTGGCGGTATCGGCGTCGATGCCGGCGCGGCGAATGGCGTCCACGGCGTGGTTGAGCGTGTTGATGAATATCCGCATATCACGGCACACCTTAAACGGCGCTCTCTTGTGCTCCTCATTTTTACGGAGCATTTGAGAGATGAGCTTGTCTGTTTCGGAAACGTTCAGCCGTCTGTCGGCGATGATGGCTAAAGCGCGCTGACGCGTTGGGTTGTCGGGGAGCTTTAATAGGGCGCGGGCGTGACGTTCGGTGAGTCCCGCCTCGGCAATCTTGTCGCGTATGCCCTCCGGGAGCTGTAGGAGCCTTAGCTTGTTGCTGATGGTCGATTGGGCTTTCCCAAGACTTCTGGCAACCGTTTCCTGACTTAAGGAGTGCTCGCTGAGAAGCTTTTCTATCGCAACGGCTTCTTCAAAGAAGTCAAGGTCCTGCCGCTGGATATTCTCGATGACGGCAAAGAGCGCCGATTGTCCGTCCGTAGCCTCCATGATGATGCACGGCACTTTTGACATCCCGATCATACGCGCGGCGCGCAGACGGCGTTCTCCCGAAATCAGCTCGAAATTGCCTTCACCCGCAGGGCGCACCGTGATGGGGAGGAGCATACCATTGGTCCGTATAGAGGAAGCCAACCCCTCAAGCTCATCGTAATCGAATCGGACGCGCGGCTGATTGGGGTTCGGACAGATACTCTCGTGGGGAATCAAAACGATTTGGCCGCCCTGCTTCAGTTTCGTAGGAGTCTTCAGCATGTTCATTTCCTCCGGCTTGTCCTCTTTACTGACTTCACAGTACCATAAAAATATAAAAAAGAAAAGCATTTTCGTTCGCCCGAAAATGCTTAATAACAGTATATTCCGCCTATTTTACAGTGGTTTTTTTGCAATTTGTGTCGAGGGACGCGGATACTTTGGCGGAGTTTGCGATATTTTCCTAACCACAATAATACTGCGCTTTCCGCAGCCGGACAATTCAAATTCCCGGCAAGCTTCGCGTTGGCCGTTGAGCGCTGAACAGGCATTTTCGGCAGTCTGTGCTTCGTGCACGCCGCCCTTGAGCGCAATAAACGCACCGCCGGCGGCAACAAGAGGCAGACAGTATTCAAAGAGCACCCGCAGATCGGCAACGGCGCGCGCAACGGCGAAATCAAAGCGGTCACGGTAGGCGGGCAGCCGCCCCGCGTCTTCGGCGCGCAGGTGGACGACCGCGGGGGTAAGCCCGAGCTCGGCACAGGCCCCGCGAATGAAATTCAGTTTCTTTTCGGTACCGTCGAGAAGCGTCACCTTAAGATCGGGACGTGCAATCAAAAGGGGAATGCCCGGAAAGCCCGCGCCGGTACCCACATCGATGACAGACGCGCCGTACGGAATATCGACATAGGAAAGCACCGAAAGACTGTCAGCAAAATGCTTCAAGGCAATCTCTACGGGATCGGTAATCGCCGTCAGGTTGATGTGTTCGTTCGCTTTTACCAGCAGCGCGGCATAGCGGGCGCACTGTGCCCGCGCTTCCGTGTTAAGGTCAAAATTCAATTCCCTTAAGGCACCGCTCAAAGCGGTATTGAAAACGTTGTTCATTATTTTTAGGCAGAAAGCCTTTCATATTTATTTTTCATAACGGTAAAAAGTAAAACAACGGTGACGGCGGTCATCAGCGCAAAAAACACAATGCCGATTGGCATGGCGGTATTCATCGCGGCGGGTATGGGATTGTCTCTTGCAACCAAATAGAGAAAAGCAATATAAACACCGACAAATGCGGCCATAAACCCCATGGAGCCAAGGATGCCGAACAGAGAGGCGGCGCTTTGCTTGATGACCAAAACCTCGTTAAGCCAGTCGAGCTTCGGGAATAAAAGGTTACAGAACATGCCCCAGCACGCCGTAAAGAGCTGCGTGATGATGCCGAGTGCAAATAAGAGAAAACAGGTGAGGGGAGAAAAGTCCAACCTGAACAGACAAACTGCCGCAACGGCCAGCACAGGGACCGCCCCCCAGACGAAGTTAACTGCAATTTTCGGACCGATGACATCGGTATACGACAGCGGCATGGCCTTGAGAGAGGCAAAAGCCTTACCCTCAAGAGACAGCGAGGAACAAGCCGAGGCGTTGGTCGTAACACAGAACATCATAGCGGCGGCAATCATCAGAGGCTGCAGAGCATCGACGAGATTTAACGGAATGTTCTGAAGATTAACAGTTATTGAGGCGGGGAGAAACGCCGCCCCCTTGACGGCAATCCAACCGGCAAACAGCACCAGAAATACGCTACCCAGCCCGGCGTTAAAGAAATAGTTCGGCGAGGACAGAAAACGCCGCAACTCCTTTTTAAACATGGCGGCGCGTGCCGAGGAGGCGCGCAGGCGTCTGGCGGTGTATTTGTAAGAAACGGAGGAGCCCTTGCCCCTCGAGGCAATTTTAAGAAAAGAGCGTGCGACCAGCAGCGCAACCAAAGCAGCCGGGACAAGCGTCATAACGACGAGCAGCAGCAGGGACAGCGCGTCATTTTCGGCAACCGCTTTTCCGAAATGGTACAGTGGAGGGAACGCCTTGCGCAGCGCGTCGGCGATTGTCGCGCCGTTTTCAATTAATTTTGACATAAACTTTTGAAGATTCATATACACGCCCATGAAACCAAAGAAGTATGCCATCATAAAGATGCTCATAAACAAGTTCTTAAAACGAGTGCCCGAAAGCAGCAATGCCAGCAGCCAACCGCACAGCGCCGACAGCGCCAGCGACAATAACGACAGTAAAAGAGAGCCAAAAAGCCCGATAAGCAGCGTTACAAGATTAAATCCGGCCGCTGTAAAATAGACGACAAGGGCAGGTATGGCGACAAATCCGCCATAGATCAGATTGACGGCAAGCACAGCCGCCATTCGGGATAAAACAATGTAAAGGGGCGGAATGGGCATAGACAGGAGCAACTCATTGTCGGTAGCCTCATAGAGCTGCTTCTGGGTAATAAACACACTGCCGATGAACATGAGTATAAACATCGTCAGCCCGACAAAAATAAAATAGACCGTTGCCTGACCGGCCGCAACAAGCTGTGTGCAGAGCTGCATAAACATCATGCCGAAGAAGAAGAACAGGCATCCGACGACATAGACGGTAAAAATGACGGTAAGCCCTTTTTTGCCGGCGCCGAGCGCTGTCAGCTTTTTTTTGGCATTCATTTTCGCAAACATCGAATAGAGGATGGCGCGCATTTGCACAAGAAACAGTGTCTTAAACATTATGCTCCTCCAGTTCAAGAAACACCTCTTCGAGAGAGGCGTCACCCTTGACCTCCTCGGTGGTGCCGCTGACAACCAGCGACCCGTCCCTTATAATAGCAATCTTATCACAGAGCTTTTCGGCAACCTCCAGCACATGGGTGGAGAAGAAGATCGCGCCGCCCTCGTCGCACAGTGTGCGCATCAGCCCCTTGAGCTGATGCGATGCCATGGGGTCAAGCCCGACAAACGGCTCGTCGAGCAGCATTAGACGCGGCTTATGCATCAGCGCGCTGATGAGGGCGAGCTTCTGTTTCATGCCGTGGGAGAAATCGGATACGGGCTTGGCAAGGTCGGGTGTCAGCTCAAACATATCGCCGTACCGCTTAATCAGCGTGTCGCGCTCCCCGGCGGGCACACCATAGACGTCGGCGATAAAATTGAGATACTTGATGCCGCTCAAAAAGTCGTACATTTCCGGATTGTCCGGAATATACGCAATCATCTTTTTGACCTCAATGGGATTACGCTTGACAGAAATACCGTCCACGAAAATTTCACCGGAATCGAAGTTCAGTATTCCCGCGCAGCTCTTGATGGTGGTGGTTTTTCCGGCGCCGTTATGACCGATAAAGCCGTAAATCTCTCCCTTTTGAATGTGAAGCGAAAGATCGTTAACCGCCTTTTTATCGCCGTAATTTTTAGTTAAATGTTCAATTTTAAGCATATTGTCACTCCCGAATCAATTGTTTTGTCATAGTATAATACAAGCATCGGGGATTGTCAATTATGAAACAATCCCCGATGCTTTTATTTGAATTTATTTGATTAACAGTGTCAGTTACTTCGGCTTACGCGCGCGCGTCTTTAAATTCGGTGACGACAGATCGAACATCATCGCGACACCGACCGCGCCGATAATGGTCAGTATGGTTTCCGGCACCATATAAAAGCCGTTATAGGCGATGGTATACCGCAGAACGGACTGGCCGTTTGCGTAACCTTTCCAAATGGTGGCGCCGCTAACCGCGTGGCACAAAAAGCGCAACGCGGAACCGGTAAACGCGCCTAAGGCGATTTCGAGCGCCGGGCGGTGCAGTCTGTTTTTAAAAACGCCTCCCAGTCCTAAAAAAGCAAACGCGCCGAGGTAATCGAGAAAGGCAACGGCTAAAATGGCGGGAATACCCGAAACATAGGAAAAATCTCCCGCGCCGAGGATCATCTGTCCGACGCCCATGACGACGCCTGTGAATAAGCCCCATGGCGTGCCGTAACGATAAGCGATCAGGACAATCGGTACCTGACTGAATACGGTTATTGAACCGCCGTAGGGCATCTTCGGGAGAGGGATCGCGCTCAGCGCAACGGCCAGCGCGATCATGACGGCGCTTTCAACAAGCCGTCTGGTGGTTTTGATTGTGCTCATGATTTATTCTTTCCCTTCACAAAAATATCGCCAAGCGTTTACGGACGCTTGGCGATTGAAAGGTAATTTTTCGCTCCCTACGTCGGCATTATCCGCATCAGGTTTAAGGGTCAAAGGCAAAATAGCCTTAATCTCAGCCGAATTTCATCAGCCCCCCTGTATTCACTTGGCAATGTTATTATAGCTCGTTTTCGGGGAATGTCAAGCGTTACGCGAGAAAACGCGCAAGAAAATCGCGGGTACGCTCCTTTTCCGGGTTGTTAAAAATAATTTCCGGTGGGTTGTCCTCGCAGATAACGCCGCCGTCCATGAAGACGACGCGGTCAGAGACCTCCTTGGCGAAGCCCATTTCGTGGGTGACCACGAGCATTGTCAGCCCCGTATGGACAAGGCTTTTCATGACCGAAAGCACCTCGCCGACCATTTCGGGGTCAAGAGCGCTCGTCGGTTCATCGAACAGAATGACCTCAGGGTCCATCGACAGCGCCCGCGCGATGGCGGCGCGCTGCTTCTGACCGCCGGAAATCTGCTTTGGTTTGGCGTTGATAAACTGGAGCATTCCGACGGTTTCCAGATAGCGTTTCGCCGTTTTTTCGGCGTCGGCGCGGTTCTTTTTCAATACCTTGACCTGTCCGGCAACGCAGTTCTGGAGTACAGTCATGTTGTTGAACAAATTGAACTGCTGAAAGACCATGCCAACCTTTGCGCGATATTGGGATACTGCAAAGCCCTTGTCGCGGATATTCTCGCCGTGATAGAGGATATCGCCGGACGTCGGTGTTTCGAGCAGGTTGATACAGCGAAGCAGCGTGCTCTTTCCGGAGCCGGATGAGCCGATGATGCTGACAATCTCACTCTGTGAAACGGTCAAGTTAATGTCTTTTAACACCTCGTTATCACCGAATTTCTTAACGAGGCGGGAGACGGAAAATACCTCACTCAACGCGCGCCGCCTCCTTTACATGTACCTCGGCGTTGGGGTCGCTTTGCGAGCCGAAGATGGTGTAGCTGTCCTTGCCGTCCATTTTTTTCTCGACAAGGCGCAGTAGGCGCGTAACCGTAAAGGTCAGAACAAAGTAGACCGACGCTGCGATAAAAAAGGATTCAAAATAGCGAAGATAGGTACCGGCAGCGGAGGCGGTCATGAAGTACAGCTCAGTGACGGAGATGACATTGAGCACAGAACTGTCCTTGATATTGATGACAAACTCGTTGCCGATGGAGGGCATGATGTTGCGCACCGCCTGCGGCAGCACGACGCCCGTCATGGTCTGGCGGTGCGTCATGCCGACAGCGTGCGCACCCTCTGTCTGGCCGAAGTCAACGGAAACGATGCCGCCGCGGATAATTTCAGCCATATAAGCGCCGGTGTTGATGGAAATAATCAGAATCGCCGCGCCCAGTACGGGAAGATGAACGTTTATAAGCCGGGGGATCCCGTAGAAAATAACCATAGCCTGCACAATCATCGGCGTACCGCGGAAAACCTCGATATA
>CAZEXA010000016.1:17923-32659 GCA_964516565.1 uncultured Eubacteriales bacterium
AGCGGCTGATTCTCAATGGCTGTTGTCATCAGCGCGGCTCTGTCGTCCGCAGTGATGCTTTTTAAAACCGTATTGATATCCGCAACCATATCGCTGCCCTTTCTCAGGCCTACAGAGATACTGACATCGTCTGTGGAGCAGGTAAAACCCTTCCCATCGTCAAATTGAACATATTTCAGCTCGGGGTTGGCGGCAACAGCCGACCGCGCGCCCGGGATTTCCGAAATATAACCGTCAATGGAGCCGGATATGAGCGCGGTGATCATGGTGGGGAAATCCGACATAGCCGTCTGCTTATTGACGCCGGTGATTTGATCAAGCGCGGTGTAATGATATGTATCAAGCTGTGCGGTAATTTTAGCGCCTGAAAAATCAGCCAGCGCTTTGGCGTCTTTATACTTGCCGTCAGCTTTGACAACAACCGTCAGGTTGCTGCTGTAATAATAATCAGAAAAGTCAAGCGTAAGCTTTCTATCTGCGGTTGGACTCATACCGGCGATAATAACGTCAATCTCTCCTGAATTCAGCGCCGGTTCCAGTGCGCCCCAGGCCATTTTGTGAATTTCCAGCGTCACGCCGAGTCCGGCGGCAATCTTTTTGGCAATTTGCACATCATAGCCGTCGGCAAATCCGCCGTTGTCGTATATGACGGCCGTGCTGTCAGACGCCTTCGCCTGCGTCCAGTTGAACGGCGCGTAGTTACACTCCATACCAACCTTGAGCACGCCGCTCTTTTTAATTTTGTCAAGCTCGTTAAGCGTCTTGACCGTGGTGCTTGTACCCGTACCGGTTGTGCCGGTGGTCGTCGTGGCGTCTTCGCCAGTTGTTTCCGCGCAGCCGGCAAACGTCAGAATCATGGCGGCGACAAGCAAAATACTGAAAAACTTCTTCATGAAAACCATTCCTTTCAAGTTAAAAATAAAACCGTGATGTGAGAAAGCACATCACGGTTAATTCCTAAGGTGATAGCGCTCCACATTTCTGTGACAGAGCACGGCGTATTCCGCCGGACTCCGGCGATAACGGACAAAGGCTCCGTCACCGCCTCGGCGATTGTCCCTTTCTCTGCCGCCCCTGCCTATAGGGTTATGCAGACAGATACTGATGACAAATCGCACCTCTATCAAAAATATAGAGTGATATTACCACAACCAGAAGGGGATTGCAACACTTTTTTATTTTTTCGCGGTTGTCTCTGCGGTCGTGTCGATGACCAGTCCCATAATCTCGAGCGGATTGACGCTTTCATTGTTCAGCGTCATCTCGAAATGGAGATGCTGGGCACCGTCGGTGCTCTCATAGGGAACGGTGTCAAGATAACCAATAGTCTGCCCGGATTTGAGAATATCCCCGGCTTCCGCGCGTCCCTCCGCGGCAAGACCGCAGTAATAGGCAACCAGACCGTTGCCGTGGTCGACGGCGACGACATTGCCGAACAGCGTATCCTCATAGACCATCGTCACCTGACCGGGGGCGACGCTGGCGACGCGGTCACCCTTGACTCCGGCAAAATCGACGGCGTTGTGTACGCGCCAATCGCCCATGGTGGCATTGTATACGGGGGTCGAATCACTGTACGTCCTGCTGACCGCGTCACCTAAGGGGTAGGTGAAGCCGGCGCTGTTAAAGGGAACGGCTGCCTTGAACTTGGTTTCGGGGACGGTCGTTTTTGCGGTCGTTGACGTGATAGCGGTCGTGTTCGGGCGCGTATCAGGGACGTTTGTCACGATATCGCCGACATCCTCTGTGTCGGGTTCATCAGTGATTTCGGGCATCGTGAAAGTGTAGCCCGACGAGTAATCATCCTCAATCGACAGCGTACCGCCGTTGTTGTCCGTGACGAATTTCGTAACCAGCGCAACGGTAAGCGCCAGCAGAATCAGAAAGGTATAGATGCTTTTTGTGCTGAACATCCCGCCATAGGGCGGTTTACTGTTTTTATTATCGCTCATACAAATACTCCCTCTTCGTTTTGATACTGTTATGCCCAGATTTCAAAATATTTATACAAAAAAACAAGCGACCGAGGGGACAGTCGCTTGTTTTTCTGATCGCCGGTTTATCTTAGACGACCAACAGATTTACTTGAGGAGGGGTAATCCCCGCTTTCGCGGAGGGTACCGTTGACCCGGGTGCGGCTCCCTTGCCCTCGGTACGGCTTGATAATAACAAACATTTATGACATTAGTATGAACGCTTTTTAAATATTTCGAATGTTTTTTATTAACGTTTTTTAGAACCCTTTGTTGAAATCCGTAGCATGCTTCGGGAATGCGTGCAAAAACGCCGAAGCGCTATTTTTCTGCTCAACGCCGTTTAAGTAGGAAAGCTCTTCCTCGGTAAAGCCCTCTCCGGAGAGAAAAAGCTTTGCCGCGGCGTCCGGAGTAACCGAAAAATCGTAGGCGCCGCCGTCCGCATGCGTAACCTCGCAGACGCCTTTTTCGTACTCCACGGTAAAAACTCCCGCGCAGGCGGGCACGGTATCCTTCGACCAAAAGGAAAATCTGCCGTATTGCTCCGGATACCGATTCGCTTTCAAAATGTTTGTCATATTGAAAATACGCCCCGAATCCCCGGGATGGCGCGTCACCGTGAATGCGCGCGGTTCGTCGATAATATGAAGCAGGGGAGTCGTCAGCGGCAGACTTGAAAACTCAATGGTTTTGAAGTTGCCGTCATAGGTTCTGAGAAAGCCGAGCAATCCGAGCAGAGCTTCCTTGTCCGCGAACAGTATTTCCTTAACTGTCAGGCAGCTCGTCGCTCTGTCGGCCTTGAAGCTGACATAGCCCTCGGCCTGCCCTTCACGCAGATACAGGTAAGTGTACTCGCATTTCGTGTAGGGGTCGCAGTAAAAATCGTCGGGGCTGCGGCGCACCACGAGAAGATTGGTGCTTTTGGCAAGGCGGTTATAGGTTTCTATCAGCTTGTCCGCGTCTTCGCGACGGACAATCTCCACATCCCCACAGCGCGCAATGTTAGACAGCGCCGTAAACGGAGCGGTCGCGTGTAAGTGGCTGACAGAGGTGTCGTAACCGAACTTGCGGTAGTATGGTATGGAGAACGGTCCGAGCAAACTGAAATCCCAGTTGTGTTCGGCGCTCATCCTAAAGACCTGTCCGAAGATGGCGCGCACCGTGCCGCCGCGGCGGTATTCGGGTTTTGAGCAGACACCGCCGATGCCGACACACCGGATGACGGACGTTCCGAAAAAGCATTCAAAGGGGATACACTCTAAAGCGGCGGTGACGGTTTTGTCGTCGTCGAGGAGCGCACCCATGATGATTCCCTCGGGCAGTTTATTATCGGAAGGCTCGACGTTCCAGATGAATGATGAGGAGGAAACCTCGTTGTAGCTGTCAATATCCTTTTCGGTCAACTGTCTGATAATCAAAGCAGTTTCCCTCTTTTCCTGTTGCTCCAGCGCTCACCCCAGAGATTCGCCCATTTTTCACAGTAAAGCGCATAATAGGATACGTCGTTTTTCTTGCGGTACTTAACACATGGCGGGAAATTGCACCAGATTGCCGACGGAATGCCGATGACAAACCAGTAAAACACACCCAGCAGCAGACATTGAATCGTGTGACCGTATTCATGGATTCTCGTGTCATATTCCCACTGTTTATCCCGTCCCTCTGCCATAAAGATGAAAATGCCGAGAGATACCCCGCCGAACTTTCCTGGGACATAGGTGACAATGGCGTTACAGAAACGCTCGCGGCGGTGTTTCGGCAGCATAATCAAAAAGGCGATCAGTCCGATAATGTTTACGGGCAGTCCCCATGTGAACTGCCAGACATAAAACATTACATGGTCTAAGCCTTTTGCAGCCACATGCAGAGGGGGCTTGCCGGGTTTTTTCAGAGGTTTCGCTTTTTTCTTTGACATATCTTGAGTTTATCCTTTCACACTTTTAGTCCGTAAAAATTGTGTTTATCTTCCCGAAACAACCCGTTTTATCTCGGTATTGATCTCGGCGCGTTTATTGAGGAGCCACTCGACGCTATGGGGGTACTCGGTCAGGGAAATGTAGGCGTCAAGCCCTCTGTTTAAAACCTCCAGCGCGTAGTGGCGTGACGTCAGCGCCTCAAGCAGCTGAAGTGCGCGCATATCGCAGAGTCCCTCATAAAAGACCTCAAAGCGCAAAGAGTTCATCGGCGCGCCGTCCTTACCGGGATAGACGACAAACGCGTCACCCGCCGGGAACACGCCGCCCGCATCGGATACCTTGAATGGATCGATTTCCGACCGCGAATACTGCGAATACCAGAAATTGTGTCCCCATTGCAGAAAACCCTCGGCATTGTAGGTGTAGAGCTGGAAACCGATTATCCGGTTGCGCAGTGACGGCATCGCAAAAAAGCGGTTGGAAACGTTGTCCTTGTGCTGCCCGCAACAGTAGTACATCCAGAAACGGTCGGTCTTGCCGATAAACGGCGCGGCGTGGTTGTTCGAGGGAACGGGCGTCTTGATTAGCCCCTTTTTATAGAACTCGAAATCGGAGAGCGCGTCAAAGGTATGAACGTCGTGGAACAACGCCTTTAAGAGCTTCGCCGCCTTTCGGTAAGAGGCAATCTGGTGCAGGGACGGCTCATCGGAAACATGAAACCAACAGCGTTCTCTGATTCCCAACTCGTCGATAACGGCGTTAAGCTCCGGAGCGAGCGCGCTCAAAAACGTGACATAGCCTTTTGAGGCGGCCTTTGTTTCCCAGCCGAAAATACGCTTCTTCTCTCCATCGACGTCGGCGACGACCTTCGGGGCGAACTGCGCGCCCCACTGTGTGAACAGATGGGAAATCTCAAAAGCCTTGACCCCGCAGTCAATACACAACAAAATATACCGTTTAAAATTCTCAAAACCGAACGTGTACTCGTTCTTGCCCGTCACGGTGACGTCAATAAGCTGTACGGTCGGGCGCTCGCCGCCGATTTCGGTGTCGAGCGGCGGGGTGAATATCGGGGTCAGCAGCATGTTGACGCCGTGCTGAACCGCGTTACGGATATAGTTTTCGGCGATGACCCAATATTGGTCGGAAAACGGCTCAACCTTGTACCGGGTACACAGACAATCATTGTGAAACCAGTTGGTGTGCAAAAGCGTTTGCGGCGGCAAATCCGCGGCGATAACCTCGACGGGGAGCTCGATTTCAACCTGTTTTTTCCCGGCGGTAAGGGTCACCTTAATCTCTTTTTTACCCGCGTCATTCACGCTTTCGGGAGCGATTTTAAACCACAGCGACGACCAGGTGTCACGAGGGGAAATAAACCCATCACCCTCCAGCGGCACAAGCAGATCGGGATACGCCTTGCGCTTCTTATTTAAAAAGTACTCGTCGCTGTCGTCGTAACAGGTGCGTCCGGCGGGGATGCTCTTTACGAGAAACGTCGATACATTCTCAAAAGGCGACTTTACAGAGATAGAAACAGATTCCTCCGCCGACAGTTCGGCCATCAGCGCTATCTGGAACGAGAAGCCCTCGTTACGGAGCACAGACAACCCTAAAAGCGGAGCGGTGTTCGGCGCGCAATCGGGAAAAACCTTCGCAAGAGACGGAAGCAGCAGAGCCTTCATAGCGTTCTTCCTTTCTTAATCGGGTGAAAAGCCCTTCTTTTTAAGCGCGAGGATCGGCGGGAAAATGAATACCGCGATGGCCGCCGCGGCAAAGAACATCACGCTGCCGGGCGCGGAGGAGGTCACGCCGTACTCGTTGACATAGTTGACAGAGGACATCCGGCAGACGATGTTGCCGACAAACGGTCCGACAACCATCGGAATCAGCACAAAGAAAATCATGCGCACACCCTGAAACAGTCCCGTTTTGTCAGGCGGCGTAAAGTCGCGCACCGTAGCGTTGAGCATGATCATGAGCAGCCCGTATCCTGCCATAGCCGGTGCGGCGACGAGCGCGAAGGAAGAGAGGGTTTTAGCGAATCCCGCCAGCACAAGACCGATTAAAAATACGAGAATCGAGCCGATGATGAAACGGTCCTTGCCGAATTTGTCGATCAGCCGTCCGGCGGACACAATCAGAGCGACAACAACGGCAAAGCCGACGGCGGCGCCGATTATCGCTTTGGTCGAAATGTTGGCGAGGACGTTATCGAGGTCAAGATGCAGCCCATTTTCAATATATATAAATATATACGGGAAAAATACCTGCACCGCCGTAGAGAAGATGCCGACCGCGGCAAGGGCAAGGTACAGGCGGCTGTTTTCCTTGATGACGGCAGGCTTAAAACCGTAAATCAACTCCTTGAAATACGGCGTATCGCTTTTGATTTTTGTTTTTGGGTCCTTGAGTGACAGCATACCCACGATTCCGCAGAAAGTAACGATGCCGCCCAAAGCGATGAAGAAAAATGCGTAGCCCTGACTGTTGATGACTCCGGCAAGGCCCATGACCGCGATCATTGCGACAATCGGCAGAATTGACAGCACGCTTTCCGCTGTCGCTCTGTTTTTTACGGAGGTCACATCGGTCACCCAGGCGTTGAAGCAGGCATCGTTGCCCGTACTGCCCATGAAGGTCATCACGCAGTCAAGAACGATGACGATTGCCACCGTGCCTGTCAGAATCGCCGCCCCGTCCGAAAGGCCGAACCACTCCGCCGTGTGGTCACGCGTAATCAGCCCGAAGGATGCCGTTATCAGTCCCCACAGCACATAGCCTAAGGAAATAAAGATTTTTCGCTTGCCGAGCTTGTCGCTGAGCACGCCGATCAGAAACGTCGTGACAACCGCCGTCGCCGCGCTGGCGGCAACCATGATGCTGATGGCGGTCATGACGTTTACGGAGGAATCTACGGCCGACTGCGATGCCCCGTTATAGACGGAATTGTAGAGGAACGTGTTAAAATACATGTTTTCCACGTTCCACGCAATCTGCCCCATCAGGCCGAAAATAATCAGATTAAACCAGATACGTCCGCCGAGTTTGCCCTTTTCCAAAGCCTCATCTCCATACTTTTCTTTTTCTAATTATATAGGCAGAAACAGGCGTTGTCAACCTAAAAGAAGAGAAACCGAAAGCATATTGGACGCGAATTCGATTGTTTTCATCTTTTAATATAAATGTTAATCATTTACAATATAAATTAATTATGGCATGATGATAATCACAAATTAACATATAAGGGTAAATAGGAAAATTTGAAAGAGTTATTTAGTGCTTTTTAGAGGGGATTTAGGATGAAAAGACTACATTCGTTTGCTATTTTGATTTTTGTAACATTTTTTATTTTGACACTCACGGTATTGTGTGATAGACCGTTTCCTTCTTCAAAAACCACGACCACACAGGCGCAGACGGTCATCACCACACTCGGACCGGACGGAAAAATCCCGACACAAGGCGAAATCGGTGATTGGGAGGCAACCGTTGCCGCGTCTAAAGAAGCTGCCACTGAGATTGAACAAAAAGCCCAAAAAGATATACTTTCACGCAAAAACAATCGAAAACCATATGATGAGCTCATTACAAATACAGTGGATATTTACGCATTTATGAATAAGTATAACGCGAACCCTTTCGGGGTCGATGCCGGTGGTTGGGCTGGGAAAGCTGAGCAAGACGATAGCGAATACTTAGGACTCGGTAATCCAAGCACCTCGCCGGATATGTGGAGAGGCGATAAATATCCCGCATCTGCCGGTACCGAGTATTTTGCGGTTCACTATGATTTAGAGGAGGTTTTAGGATGAAACGACTATGTTCGTATGCTATGTTGATTTTTGTAATAATTTTAATTTTCACGCTCGCGGTATCCTGTGACAAACCGTTTCCCTCTTCAAAGACCACGACCGCAGAACTGCAAACGGAAATTACCACGGCGCGCGCGGATGTCGGTACGGATGATGGAATCACCAAAACTCCGACAAAAACCGCTGATAGGAATGTAACCTATCCCCATCAGACCACAACGGATCTTGCGTCTGTTTTAGAGCGTCAGGATGAAATCCTTTCGCGCCTGAACAACCGGAAGCCATACGATGAGCTGATTAAAAAAACGGTGGATATTGACGCGTTTCTTCAAAAATTCGAGCCAAGTCCCTATGGGTTAACAGCTCACCCCAGTATAGTAGATATTGATGAAAATATTGGCATTGAGTGCCTGAGAAAATCCGAGTCCGGAAAATACTACAGCGTTCATGAGCTAAAACAAGGCGGCTTGCTGTATCTTTTCTATATATCCTATAGTGATGAAGACCCTTTATGGCTGCATACTTGGTTCGTATCGCAGAAAAGTCTCTCCTATGCGGATTTTTCAGGAATCGCTGTGGGGTCGACGCTTGAAGCGGTCAAAGCAATAGATCCCGTCGCTTCTATCTATGAACAGAGAGTAAAAACCTTTAAACCTGCCGTCGACGTTCTTTATACCCAGCATTATCTGACGGATGGGATATTAACGATTTATTATAGCTACGATGACGGCAAGGGTTCTGTAAAAATCATTGACTACCAAAAGGATTTTCAGATATTCCATTGGTGGTGGAGCGAGAGTCCCGAATACAAAGGCAGAATCCTGGAAACCGACGCCGTACAATAACACGCGCACAAAAACGGAGAAAAAATTATGAGAACCATACGTCGCGCTTTTCTGCTGATTGCATCAGTACTGCTTGTTTCTGCCGCCATAACCGCCTGTGACGGTTCAACGCAAGTTACCACCACCCCTTCAACCACACAGCCGGTAACGGAATCCTTTACAGTCAACGATGCCGGTATCCCGAGTGGGGGGTATACTAAAACAGCCGCGAATCCGGATACCTATAGCCAAACCGCAACCATATTCAATACCGATCCGGTTGACTACACGGCGATACTGAAAAGCCAAGACGTTATTCTTAGCCGCCGCAACAACAAAAAACCGTATAATGAGCTGATTACAAAAACAGTAGACCTCACAGAGTTTATTCAGAAAATCAACCCTAATCCTCACATTGTGGAATTTCAGCCTTTTCTGTACGAAATAGATGAAAAAGTAGGCATCGAATGTCTCCGTAAATCGAAAACCGGCAATTACTACAGCGTTCACAAGCTAAAGCAAGGCGGATTATTGTATATCTTCTATTACACGAGACCAACCGGGGACTGCCTTTTCATGTATAATTGGTTTGCTTCACAGAAAAGCCTGTCTGATGATGATTTTTCCTCAATTGCTATTGGTTCATCTCTCGAAGAAGTGGAGAATATTGATCCGGTAACCGTGTTTTATAAGCTGAGAGCGTCTGCCTATGAATCGAAACCGACCAGTTTCTATTCACAACACTATTTAACTGACGGTATTTTAACGATTTATTAATCAATACACTGATAATAAATGGGTTGTAACCAGAATAGATGATTATCATAGCTTTCAGGTTGATTATGTTAATAACAGCTCGTCACCTGTGTACGACGGACAAATCCCGAAAATCGACGCTATACAATAACGCAGGGGCGGAGATACACCGATTCAAATTGTTTGTTTGAGGATGTTAACTTCTTTCACAACTTCACTACGATTCAGAGATGAGGTGTTGTCATGAAAAGCGTATATCTAATCATAACACTCTGTGCGGTACTTATTGTTCTAATGGTTACGGCTTCCTGCGGCAAACCGGGCTTACCCGGGGAATCCACTTCCGGTATATCAACCGAGATACCGCAAATCGGCAAAACGACGGAAGCCGGGCCACTGTTAACCGGCGGACTGACAAAACCGCCTCTGGATACGAAAGACGGAATAACATCCATGTACCGGACCGAACCCGATCCGGCGCTCGTTCTTCAGCGTCAGGACAGGGTGCTCTCACGCCTTAACAACAAAACACCTTATGACGAGCTGATTACTAAAACAATGGATGTCAACGCGTTCGTTCTTTGATAAATGCTACGGTTTTATGACCGCGGGCGGAGTGACGCAGGGCTCGAAGACTCTTTCGGCAATTGACGAGGCGTTCGGCGTCGAGTGCCTGCGTAAAAACAAAGCCGGTAATTATTACAGCGTCCATAAGATCAAACAAGGCGGCCTGCTCTACATTTTCTACCGTCTCAATACATATCAGTCAAGGTAAGCATGTTGTGCAGTCTATAAAATACCACAATATTTTTCAGGTGGATCTCTTATTCGCCTCGAGCTGACCTTCTTACAACGGTCGCGTTTTGGATATTGACACTATCAAGTAAGAAACGGGCAGATATTCATCGCACAATGGTTCTTTACCGCGGCGGTTATTTCAGTAATCGCCGTTTTTTGATTTTTTTAATTTTAGAACCGTGTCTAAACACTCTTAAAAAGGCAATACTGAAAATATCCGGTCAAGATGTTTACAACTGCGGAAAATTATGCTAAAATTGCGTTTGACTGAAAAATTGTAAGGTATGAGGATTACGAAATGGCTATGAAACACAGAGCGCAGCACGCTTCGGCGTCGTTTGTTCTGGATAAGATTTTAAAATATGTCGATAAGGATCCCGACAACAACCTTCTTGAGCTGCTTGAGAAGGCACAGGCGCTTTTCGGCGGCCTTTTTCCCGATAAATATTTTCAGATGTTCAAAAAAGGCGTACAGGACAAGGACAATGTCTACCGCAAGCTTGCTTTGAGTATCCTGTCGGATGTTGACAGGAACGACATTAAAACTATGATGCTCGCGCTCGGGCTGCACGCCGGGTATTACGGCACAAAGGACGTCCGCGAAAACCGGGAAAAGCTCGGCTGCAATATCCCGTGGACGATTCTCTTTGACCCGACCAGCGCGTGCAACCGCAAGTGTAAGGGCTGCTGGTCTGCCGAATACGGTCACGCGCAGAATCTGACACTCGATGAAATGCAAAGCATTGTTACCCAGGGCAAAGCCTTAGGTACGCACAACTATATGCTGACCGGCGGCGAGCCGCTCATGCGCAAGGACGACGTTCTGACCGTCGCCAAAGAGAACCGTGACTGCTTTTTCCTGATTTACACAAACGCCACGATGATTGACCAAGCGCTTTGCGACCAAATTCACGAGGCGGGCAACATCACGCTGGCGCTTAGCATCGAGGGCACGAAAGAGGATAACGACTATCGCCGCGGCGCGGGTGCATACGATATGACGGTGGCTGCTATGAAGCTGCTGAAGCAAAATAAGATTCTGTTCGGCGTGTCGGTCTGCTATACGCAGAAGAACATCCCGAGCGTAACGGATTTCGCTTTCCTCGACTTTTTGATTGAAAACGGCGTCAAGTACGCGTGGTATTTCAACTATATGCCCATAGGTCCCGGTGCGGACAAGGATCTGATTCCGACACCCGAGCAGAGAAAATATATGTACGGCTGGCTGCGCAGGGTCAGAAACAGTAAAACCGGAAAGCCGATGTTTATCGTAGACTTTCAGAACGACGGCGAGTTCGTCGGCGGCTGCATCGCCGGAGGACGTAATTATTTTCACATCAATTCTGCCGGTGACGTCGAGCCGTGCGTATTCATCCATTATTCAGACTCAAACATCCGCACCCACACGCTGATGCAGGCGCTGAAAAACCCCCTGTTCTCCGAATACCGGAGAAATCAGCCGTTCAACGACAACCATCTGCGTCCGTGTCCGATGCTCGAAAATCCCGACCGCCTGCGTGAAATTATCAAAAAAACGGGCGCAACGTCATCGGATATGCTTCTACAGGAGGATGTGGACACCCTATGCGCCAAGTGCGACGCTTTTGCCTGCGCGTGGCAGCCGGTAGCCGACGAACTGTGGAACTCAACGCCCCACCCCAAGACACATACGCAGTATTACCGCGATACCCCGGAGGCTCGCGGCGAGAAAGAAGAAGCGGTCTAAGGCAATTATAATACAAGTGATAAAATAAAATGAAGAGAGAAGAGAATCGCGCCACGCCGCAATCTTTTCTCTCCTCACTTAATATTGGAGGATATATTTATGAACAGACACAGCGGCGTCCTGATGCCCGTTTCCACGCTCTGGGGCGACTATTCCTCCGGAAGTTTCGGTGAGGAAGCGCAGGAGTTTATCGACTTTCTCAAGGAAGCGGGATTTTCTTACTGGCAGGTGCTGCCGTGCTGTCTTGTCGATGAGTGCAATTCACCCTACAAGTCATATTCGACCTATGGCGGCAATCCGTATTTTATCGATATCCCGTCGCTGTTTGAGGAAGGGCTTCTGACTCCCGACGAGCTTTCACAGGCGCGCCAGCAGACGCCCTATAGCTGCGAATACCAGCGGCTCTACCACACGCGTGTGCCGCTACTCGAAAGAGCGGCGAAACGCGTTAAAAACGCGGAGAAAATAATCATTCAGCAGTACATAGAGGACGATGTCTATCTCGCTGATTTTTGCCGCTTCATGGCGCTCAAGACCGCTAACGAAGAAAAAGCATGGACCGAGTGGACGACAAATATCTACGATGAAGACGTCCTGTTCACATGGCAGTTTATCCAGTATAAGTTTTTTACACAGTGGGCTAAAATTAAAAAATACGCTAACGAAAACGGCGTGAAAATCATCGGTGACATCCCGATTTATGTGTCGCACGACAGTGCCGACGTGTATTTTAACCGCGGACTGTTTAAAATCGAAGACGACGGCAGCCTGACCGACGTTGCGGGCGTTCCGCCCGATTACTACTGTGAGGACGGTCAGCTCTGGGGCAACCCGCTCTACGACTGGGCGGCTATGGAGAAGGACGATTTTCAATGGTGGCGTGACCGCCTTGCCCACGCGCTGATGATGTTCGACGGCGTAAGGATCGACCATTTCCGCGGCATAGAATCCTTCTGGGCGGTGCCCGGCACCGAAAAAACGGCGCGTAACGGGCGCTGGCTCAAAGGTCCCGGTATAAAGCTTGTTCATGCGCTCAAAGAGGTTGCCGGGGATAAGCTCATTATTGCCGAGGACTTGGGCGACATCACCGAGGATGTCGTAAAGCTCGTGGAAGAAAGCGGCTTTCCCGGTATGCGCGTGTTCCAGTTCGGATTTTTATCCGAAGGCGACACGCCGCACCGACCGCACAATTACTGTAATAACTGCGTCGCCTATTCCGGCACGCACGACAACAACACGCTGCTCGGCTATCTGTGGGAGCTCGACTTGCCGACGAAAAACAAGGTTCTGGACTACTGCTCCATGAACGGGAGCGACTGGGACAGAGAAGGCTGCCGCGCCGTCATCAAAACCATCATGGCGTCGAACGCCGGACTGGTTGTTTTTCCGATACAGGATTTACTCGGATACGGCTCGGACACGCGCCTGAACATCCCGGGCAAGGCCGACGGCAACTGGCAGTACCGCGTGACACGTGAACAAGTCATGGGGATTGACAAAAAACAACTCGTACATCTGAACGAATTGTACAACCGATAAACTATAAGATACTTTCAGGCAATCATTAGTCGGCTGTCACGCTTTAATAAGTGCGACAGCCGACAGCGTTTTCCCCTTTACCTGCAGAAAACATGATCTCCTATGACCACGATGACGGGTCTTGCCCGAATCCATTGATTTGAAGTCTTGTCCGGGTTATAATAGTATATGGCACCCCCGGCGGGGTCCCAACCGTTCAAAGCGTCCTGAGCGGCCTTTTTGGAAGTGGAGTCCGGCTCGGTGTTCCAGTTGCTGTCCCGAACACAGGTAAACGCGTCCTGTTGGTAGACGACGCCGGCGATACTGTCAGGGAACGAGGGATGGTCCACACGGTTGAGTATGACCGCGCCGATGGCGACCTGTCCCGTATAGCTCTCTCCGCGTCCCTCGGCGGCGATGACCTTGGCAAGCAGATACAAATCATTGCTGCTTGTGGAGGAAGATGAGGTTGTGATACCGAGATAGAGCAGCGTTTTTGGACCGGCAATGCCATCGACAGTCAAACCGCAGTTTTTTTGGAACTGTTTTACGGCGCTTACCGTCCTGACGCCGTAGACGCCGTCGACGCTGCCACCGTAAATGCCGAGATTACGCAGTTCCGTTTGAATCCGGCGGACCTCGCTTCCGCGCGAACCGAGTTTGGAAAGGACCTCGACGCTTTCGTACGGCGTGCTTTTTGTGGCGACGGAGGATAATACGGCGATAAACAGAATATTTACCAAAATTATGGCAATAATATTTTCGGCCTTTTTGAGAATTTTTTTATTAAAAGTTATCCGTTTGAGCAGCAAAGTAATACACCTCTGATATATTTTAACTCTATCGTGTCCGACGAACGCTTTTCCTATTCCGGAACACGTTGGAAATTTGTGTATCAAAACAGCTGCGGCACCATATCTTGTATCGTGGAACCATGCCATAAATTTCCCGAAAAAAACTTTCAAAAAGGTGTTGACAAGCGGGGATTGATTTGGTAAGATACGAGGGC
Organism: uncultured Eubacteriales bacterium; assembly: GCA_964516565.1. Taxonomy (GTDB): domain Bacteria; phylum Bacillota; class Clostridia; order Oscillospirales; family Acutalibacteraceae; genus DTU089. Next base: position 32,259 of record CAZEXA010000016.1, read on the forward strand.
GCCCTGAAAAGAGGGGGCGGATGAACCTTGAAAATTAAACAACGACGAAACAAAAAAACCCTGAGATTTTTTTGAAAGCAAGATAAACTTGCGAAAGCGCTTAACTAAGATAAGTTAAGGACAAATGATACGCTAGTATCGAATATGAGCTAAATTAAGCTCCGGAGATTGTTATGGCGGAAACGCCGTAGTGATACAATTTTTTGGAGAGTTTGATCCTGGCTCAGGACGAACGCTGGCGGCGTGCCTAACACATGCAAGTCGAACGGATCCAGGTATCAGACTTTGAATATTGGAGGTTGGACAGAAACGTCTGACGTCTGATGTCTGAAGTCTGACATCTGGATTAGTGGCGGACGGGTGAGTAACGCGTGAGCAACCTGCCTTACAGAGGGGGATAA
>CAZEXA010000017.1:0-5986 GCA_964516565.1 uncultured Eubacteriales bacterium
AGCGCTTTACTACCTTATAAAATTACACCATTCTCAAACGGAGCCTGAAGGCTGCGGTCACAACCCCGCGCTTTACTACCTTATAAAATTACACCATTCTCAAACCATAGAGGCGATATTTAAGCGCACAAAAGAGCTTTACTACCTTATAAAATTACACCATTCTCAAACCAATGGGAGTGGTATAAGGTATCAAAAACCGCTTTACTACCTTATAAAATTACACCATTCTCAAACTCATGATTGCTCCTTTCAGAACGGCAGTTCGCTTTACTACCTTATAAAATTACACCATTCTCAAACGCGAGAACACCGCCACATCGTGGTTGTCGTGCTTTACTACCTTATAAAATTACACCATTCTCAAACGTATTCCGGTCTGCGCAGGGGAGAACTGCTGCTTTACTACCTTATAAAATTACACCATTCTCAAACATGGCTGAAGAGCTCCTCTCGGAGAATGCTGCTTTACTACCTTATAAAATTACACCATTCTCAAACGGATATCCAGAGGTGTCGATTTTAGCCTTCGCTTTACTACCTTATAAAATTACACCATTCTCAAACAAAAGAGCTTGATGAAGCGATGGGGACAAGGCTTTACTACCTTATAAAATTACACCATTCTCAAACAGCTGGACACGCTTTGCGGGCATTACAATAGCTTTACTACCTTATAAAATTACACCATTCTCAAACGCGAGGGAGGGCGAGGATAAATGAAAATCAGCTTTACTACCTTATAAAATTACACCATTCTCAAACAAAAAGGAGAATAATATGAATGCAAGAAGTGCTTTACTACCTTATAAAATTACACCATTCTCAAACGGCGACCAGCGCTATAGTACCTCCTGACGTGCTTTACTACCTTATAAAATTACACCATTCTCAAACACCCGAAGGAACTCAAGAAAATCCAACTCAGCTTTACTACCTTATAAAATTACACCATTCTCAAACACAAGGTCCGGATAACGAAATGTTTGCCCGGCTTTACTACCTTATAAAATTACACCATTCTCAAACTCGAGTTGTGTATTGATTGTCAGCTCGGCAGCTTTACTACCTTATAAAATTACACCATTCTCAAACGATTTGTGGGGCACAGGCGAGTACGAATTTGCTTTACTACCTTATAAAATTACACCATTCTCAAACAGGTTGTGGTGAGTGACAGCTCGCCTGTCGGCTTTACTACCTTATAAAATTACACCATTCTCAAACTTGAATTGGGGACTTACTACAGAAGAAACTGCTTTACTACCTTATAAAATTACACCATTCTCAAACCTTGGTTTTACGATATGTATAAACCGTTTGTGCTTTACTACCTTATAAAATTACACCATTCTCAAACGCTGTCATACATCTTTGCCATATACTTAATGCTTTACTACCTTATAAAATTACACCATTCTCAAACTATGATAGTTTCGGTTGAGCTTTCTGAATTGCTTTACTACCTTATAAAATTACACCATTCTCAAACCTCAAATTTCAAACCGATTTTAGAATGAAACGCCACCACAACGCCGTAAAATCATAAGATATGCTATATTTTAGTACAATGGCGGTGGAAAATCAAGGGCAATTATGAAATTTGGCATAAATCTTCATCAATGATCGTCAGCTGTTCGGATTTCAGTTTTGCACAGACGCGATTCTCAATTAAAATAAGGTGAAGCTTTCGGTAGTGAGAAAATTGATACAGCGCGGGAAGCTCGTCCGGTGCGAGATACGTTTTCAGGTTAACGAAAATAAAACACTCGATGCCGCAATACTCACTCATCACGGCCAAATAGTCGCAAAGCTTGTCGAGCGGGGCGGTATCTCTGATATCAATGCGGATGTTTACCGATTTCAATAGAGCTTCTGTTGTGATATCGTCGAATGTAAGCGCGCAGTCGGATGTATCCAACAGTGAACGAAGGTAGGTATTTATTGTTCCGCGGATTTCCAGCGCATCCTGACACATATCACCCGATACCGCGGCGACGCAGAGGGCAGAGAGAATTTTGCCGAGTGTTTTTTTGCAGTTGGCGTCAACCGACAATACGTCCGCAATCAGGTCGAAATTCTTTAAGGATGAAAGCTCTTCATAGTCTTTTGAAAACAAAAGCTCGCTGCTTTCACCGGCAATCGCGCTTTTCAGCTCTGTGATAAAGCCGCGAAAACGCTTTTGATTTTCCAGAACGATCACGTTGACGCGGTTTTCCGCCAGCTCCACAGGTTCATCGAACAGAGGATATGTCAGCCTGATCATAGGATGATCAACCTTTCGTCGTTGTCAATAACATCACCGTGTTTTTCGCCGACGATGAATTCCATTCTACCGTACTGTTTTTCTGTAATCGTCAACACTTGGACAATTCCGGCAGCCGGTTTGTTCTTTTTTATGTTGAAAATAATAGCGTCTGCAGCGGTTGTGTTGAGCGCCAGCTTTGAATAGACAGATTCCTGCTGCATAATAAACCCACTTTTTACAAGGAATTTTTGGAAGTTGCGGTATTCCCGTTTTTCTGCGGAAGTTATCGATGGCAGGTCAAACATAACGATAACTCTCATAAATCTATAACTCATCTCTGTAAAATTTTATTAATGTGATATCATTGCTGTCTAACGCGTCCAGAATACTTTTACAGTATATCCGTATGGCATTGTTGACATAGTTTTTCTTACCGTCAATTACGACCTCTTTGTTGAGAATATTGATGATTTTTACTTTTTCCTCGTGTTCAAGACTTTCGGGCATCATCTGCGTGACACATTTATCAATGAGCGGTCTGAAGGGTTCCATCAAATCACTTCCGAGATTGAACATGTTGAAAACATTATTATGAAATAAGCCGAGCTGTGTGATATAGCCGCCGGCGACGATTTCACGATTGAAGGCGGAAAGCAGGAGGCCGTAACCATAATTGAGTGCCGCATTGGTGGAGTTTTCTGACGAACGGGAAAAGCTTTTACCGAAAAGCGCGTTAAAATAAACTTTTGCAGCGTGACCCTCGCGGTTACTGGCGTCATTGTATTCTAATTCATCAATATAACCGGAAAGCATAGCGCTTTCAGGTTTACCGAGAGACTTCAGAAGATACATCTGCTGAAAAATTTTTTCTCGTATGATTTCGGTCCAAACAAACGATTTTATACTACTGTCCCAGCCGACCTGTGTCCGCACCTTCAGACTGGTATCGTGGCTGCCGCAGCAGGCTACCGTTTCAAAAAGGGGATTACGTTTTTCATCACAGAAGATTACCTTGATTTTGCGTTTTGACAGTTCGGCGAGCAACGAGGCGGTGACAGAAACAGCAGTGTTTTCGATAATGAGTACCGATATTTCCGAAAGATGAATTTTCGTTGTTTCCTCTCCCCGAACAATCAGGTAATTCAGCCGCATATCAAGTTTTGCCCGACTCGTAATTTCAACAATCCGCCAACTCACAGCTTTTTCAGGTCAATTTCCTGCTTAAACAGCCCGGTTACAGACTGGTTTATAATGCAAACGGACGGGGAGTTTTTCAGATTTGCACTGATGAGCAGTATACCGGCGTTACGCGAACCGCCGATGAGTGTCAAATCCGTTCCGCTCGGACAAGTGCCGAAAAGACCGAACGCGTTGTAGAGCAGGCGGCACTGTTTCGGCAGCGCGAGCTGCGAGAAGGTTTCCCGCCCTTGTTCGAGTGTTTCAATCTGCGCGGAGAGCTTGATTTTGTAAACGGTGTCTTTGAGCTTGTGAAGAAGCTCGTCGTACAGGGCGAAGTTTTGCTCTGTCGTTATTTTCTGGTGTTCGGTTATGGGGTATTCGATTCTATCTTTGAGGTTTCTTTCGATATAGCTCTCAATTTTTTTGGCGTATGTATACAGGTTTTCCGACAAAACGAGCTGATTAGCGCATTTGAAAGCGAGTTGATTTCCAGTTCGTCCCGATAGGTGCATATAGAAGCCGTTTACACAGAAGAGCGTGTCGATCTTAATTTTCGGCAGTAATATTCTCGGTTCTTCAAGGTGCAGTGTATTTTTACAGTACTCAAGGAGCAGGGCGGGTTCCCGTTCGATTTTTCTTGCGAGAAATACCGGAACATATTCAATTGTTCTCGTGTCCTTGCCTTTTTCAATGTGATCGACAAGGAAATAATACGCACTTGATATTTTATTATATCCGCCGTATTTTTCGATTGTCATACGGGGGTCTCCGGTTTTTATCGGAAACTGACCGTTGCCCTTTTTTAAAAGCGTCTGGTCAAAAAAACCGCCGGCCGCCTCGGTTGCGTAGCGCGTAAACAGAATGTTGTTTTTCGCCATCACTTTTTTGACCGTTATCAGAGAGGCGTCGTTGTCTTTGACCCAGGCGGCATAACCGCCGCGTGTCACATTGAAATCAAACACTCTGTTCATGCTGTACATTGCCTGAGTTTTGATAAAGTTTATCGGTGTTGCGGTAAACTTGGTGTCATATACATTGCCCACGACAATATTCAAGTAAGCGTCCTTGGCGTGATGATAATCGTTGACCAGCCTTGATTTGATAAAATCATACCGCTGTCTGAAATCTGACACATTCCCCGCTTTAACGTAGACAATTGATGTATCAGGGTAAATGGATTCGAATATCTGCGCAACTGCCTTGGTTGCCTGTCGGGTCTCAATAAGCTGCCGCGCGATGAATCCCGCCAGTTCCTCGTCAGAAAAGGAAGTTTTTCTGGTCAACCGGCTGTATTTTTCTTTAGATATCAAGTTTTTATCAAGCAGTACCTGCCATAAGTCTTTGGCGCTACCCGAAATGCATTTTTCGGGAATAGGATAGCTATCACTTTTTTCGTCGTTAAGGACACGTTTGACCAGAACCTTGTTGTCTGTACTGTCGTCTTTCACTTTTGACTGAGGATAAATATGGTCAATGTCGTACTTTGTGAATATTTCCGAAGGATCGATTTGTTCGCCACTGTACATACACCGTCCCATTTGTGTGTAGTAGAGAAAAAGGCGGTTATCGCGCAGCGCTCCCTCGTCAGTATCTATCAGACGGTTAAAAAGTTCTGTCTGTTCCTTTGCACATTTACTGTACAATTCGGTCAGTTGTGCTTTACGCGAAACGGTTCGAATGCCTTTTTTCGACTTGTCGCTGTCTCTTGCTACTTCAACAAATATTTTTTTCGGCGCATGACCGGTGACCTTGACGACTTCGTTTGCCAGACAAAGCGTGCGCCATATGCTCCTTTTTACGGATGGCGATACATACAAATCATTAAGCAGTCCGTAATGGATTTTATCCGGTTTTGAACTGTGAGCGCTTTTAAAAGCGTCAATCGACCGTGAAAAGGAGTAGTTATTGCTCAGCAGCTGCATCAAATCATTCTGCGTGTTTTCCATCACAGACAGAATGCTGTTGCACTCGCCGGTTGCCGGATCGACATGATAGATTTCCGTTAAAAAGGTTTTGGAAAGCCTGCCCCAATCAGAGTATTTCAGCTTGCATACAGCGCCAATCTGGGCGTCTGTGAAGACGGAATCGTACTTTGTCTTCAGGTAGGAGTGCAGTAAATCGCCTGACGGTCCCAGCACCGTAATCATTTTAATAAGATCCTCAGCCGTATTTGTGTCCGGAATTTGCCCGAAGATATTCCTTAAGTCGATATAGGATTTCATAGTGCCTTGTATCTCATCAATCCCCGTTATAGCAAGTTCGGAGGATTTATCGGCAAAGCCGATGGACCTGAAGTAGGACTGTAGTTTTTTGTTGCTTACTTTCTGCGGCTTTGGAACATTTATAAACAAGTCCGAGAATAACTTCATTTTTACTTCGGGCGCAAGCTTTTCACCGTCGATTCTTAAGTTGTTGAGCTGGTTAAGAATATTGTATTTGCTGTACAACAGCGAGTCTTTCGGAAGAACAGGTTCACTTGGCAGATAGGTACAGAAGTTCGTCATTCTTTCAATGAACTTACCGGCGCTGCTTATTCTATCAACGACGTCATTGAAGTTC
>CAZEXA010000017.1:5996-32572 GCA_964516565.1 uncultured Eubacteriales bacterium
ATCGGTTTTCTTCTCAATCCAGGCAAACTTTGAATGTGGATTCAGCGGACCGACATAATAGGGGATCCGAAAGGTGAAAATGCTTCTGATTTTATCAGAGGCAGAAAGCCCGTCCTCCTCTTTTTCTTTAAGGAACGCGAAGTACTGTTCCGCATTATTGAGGATGGCATCCAGTTCCTTTAAATGGAGTTGATATGGTATGACGCCGTTTTCTTTTGATACCTGTCTCGGGAAGGCGCGGTAATCTTCAATCCTTGAGAAAAGTGCCGCGAATTCCGGTTCGGGAAATGTTATTTCATTAAACTGTTTTTTCAAATAGTCACAGAAATCTTTTTGGTTACAGGTTTTTACCGACAAAACCGCTTTGCCGTGCGTTTTACCAATATAGCAACAATAATTTTTTTCAATGTTGTCTGCGGTGAAAACGTCTTTATATTTTTGTGGAATATATTTTTTAACCATTTTCTTCAGTATCGCTAAATCCGCTTTGTGAGTTTCATAAACGGCTTTTTTAGCATCTGACAAATATTCGTTTTCCCGCAGAATGTTCACGAGCACGGACCAGTCATAGACTGCTTTGATTTTTTCGACAATATACATGTTTTCCTGTAATATATCGGCAAGGGTATCTGCTTTATCTTCAAAGCTGTCGGAAAAACATATCTTGGAAATTTCAGCGTCCTTGTAGCTTTCGTCATTAAACAGCACGGCGAGCTGCACAGTTCCTCCTGCCAATAAATCGGTAACCGCTTTTTGCTGTTTTGTTTCTGCTCCCAAAGCAACCGCTATCCGCTTCTTTTTATCTGAAACCGATAAGGATGCGTCTTGCAACAGTATTTTAATTTCCTTGGCATTCCTGTACGAAAATTCAAATTCGCTGTCATTCAGCGTGTTTACCAGTTCCTCAAAAATATTATCAAATCCGCCTGTAACACTGAAGTTCTGACCTTCAAACAAAAAGTGGCCCCGATGCTTGATGATATGGTGAATCGCCAGATATACAAGACGGAGGTCATGCGGCTTTGCTGAATGAATCAGTTCAGAACGCAGGTGATATATTGTCGGATACATCTTGTGAAAGGCTTTATCGTCAAAATCGTCATCATTAAACAGGGCGTTTTTTTGACTTATGCTTTTATCCTCTTCACAGAATTTACTTTCAGATAGACGCATGAAGAATCCAGGGTCGATTTTATTGATTTCTTCTTCAAACAGGTCTTGCAGCAGTTTTATCCTCTGTGCTCTCCGTTGAATGCGGCGTCTTGCTGTTCTGAAAGAACGGCGTTCCTCAGCGCTGTTTCCCGCGCTGAATAAGTGGATACCCCATAAAGCGTTCCCGTTCAATTTCAGCAAACGGTAATCCGGTGTAGCCGCTGCCCAACCAACAGAATCAGTTCCCATGTCAAATCCAAGAAAATATTCGCCGAATTCCTTTTTCATACTTGACAAATCCTTCTTTCTCATGTATAATACAGATAATCTTATAACTACCTTGTAAGATTTCACCATAAGTTCAAATAAAAATTTATTCAACTCGTCACTGTTGTGACTGCATAGTGTTATGCGTGAGCTTGCTTTGCAAGCTCTTTTTTTATGGCATCTTGACCATTTCATTTACACTGTATGTATTTTATTTCTACCATGCCGTATGGTAAAAATATTTACCATACCTCCAAAAATATCATATTATTACAAATTATGTTAAATTATAACAATAATTTACCGTATTAGCAATATATAAAGTGCATAAAATTCACGGGTATGTTTTGGCAATATCGATTGGATTTTTGCAGAACAACCATTGAAAAAACCTATTGTAACTTGATTTTTTCAGTAAAATATAGTAACATGCATTATTAGACGAACTATTTTCCGGGAGGTGACGCTTTGGCGCTTTCAGCTTTATTTTCTTTGGTGCGGGATGCCGGGAGTGAAAACCGTGCTGTTGGAGCATTTTCAGTCGGAAACATGGAAATGGTAATCGGTGCCGTACGGGCGGCTGAGGAACTCGGTACTCCCGTTATTCTGCAAATCGCCGAGGGGCGCTTAAAGACCTCGCCGCTCGAATACATGGGCGCGATGATGCTCGCCGCCGCCAAAAAGAGCGTTGTCCCTATCGGTGTTCACCTTGACCACGGGCTGAACGAAAGCACCGTGTACAAGGCGCTCGAGTTGGGGTTTACCTCCGTCATGCTCGATATGTCGCTGTTGCCCTTTGAGGAGAATGTCGCGGCGACGATACGCGTCGTCAAAAGGGCACGGGAGTACGGCGCTTCGGTCGAGGCGGAGCTTGGGGTCGTCGGCGGGAACGAGGGCGGCGGCAAGGCACACACAATAAGCTACACCGACCCGAAGTTGGCGCGGGAATTCTGCGAGCGGACGGGGGTTGACGCGCTTGCGGTCGCCATAGGCAACGCTCACGGCAACTATCCGGTTTTGCCTGAAATACGGTTTGACGTACTCGAAGAGATACAGCGCGTATGCGGTACGCCGCTCGTGCTTCACGGCGGCACGGGCTTTACCGACGAAATGTTCAAAAAGGCTATCGCTCTCGGTGTCCGTAAAATCAACATCGCCACTGCGAGCTTTGACGCGCTCGCCGCAAGCGCGAAAGCTTATACAGGCTCCGTTGACAAGGCCAATTATTTCGCTTTGTCCGAGGCTATGGCGCAGGGCGTTTATGAAAATGTAAAGAGGCACATTAACGTATTCAATAACAATTAGGAGAATGACGATGAGCATAATTGACTTTCCGAAGGGTAAGGATTTTAATTTAATTTTACTGGGCAGAATCGCGGTTGACTTTAACCCCACCGATTACTACTGCCCCTTAAGCGAGAGCACCACGTTTAAGAAATATCTCGGAGGCTCGCCCGCCAACATCGCCGTCGGGCTTTCGCGGCTCGGCATGAAATGCGGATTTTTCGCACGGGTTTCCGATGACGAGATGGGTACCTTTGTCGAAAACTTCTTTAAAAAAGAGGGTATCGACGTCTCTCACGTTACGCGCTGCACAAACGGGGAGAAGATCGGGCTGACCTTTACGGAGATTTTGTCCGAAACAAAAAGCTCGATTCTGATGTACAGAAACGAGGCGGCGGATTTAAAGCTCGACACCGACGACATCGACGAGGCATACCTTAACCGTGCCGCAGCGCTGCTAATTTCCGGCACCTCGCTTGCCGAGAGTCCCTCCCGTGAGGCGGCTCTAAAGGCGCTGGCGCTCGCCAAAAAGAACGGCATACCGGTTATTTTTGATATTGATTTTCGCCCCTACAACTGGAAAAGCGCCGATGAAACCGCAATCTATTATTCCGCGGTCGCACGGGAAGCCGATATTATCCTCGGCTCGCGTGAGGAGTTCGATCTGACCGAAAAATTCTTAGGGCTTGACGGCACTGATCTGTGTTCGGCGAAATATTGGCATGCCTGCGGGGCAAAAATCGTCATCGTCAAGCATGGCAAGGACGGCTCGACGGCCTATTTATGCGACGGTAAAAGCTATTCGGTGAAGCCGTTCCCCGTCAAGCTCTTAAAGTCCTTCGGCGGCGGCGACGGCTACGCTTCGGCTTTTCTTTACGGGCTGTTCAGCGGCTGGGATATTCTGGACGCGCTCGAGTTCGGCAGCGCGTCGGCCGCCATGCTCGTGGCGAGCCACGCCTGTTCGCAGGATATGCCCACCGCCCCAGCGGTAAAGCAATTTATCGCCGAAAAAAAGGCCGAATTCGGGGAGATGGTTGTTCGCGGTGAATAAATTAAAGAGCAGCAGATTGCGTCATCTTCCGCTGAAGAAAATTATTAAGCGGCTAAAAAAGCTCATCGCGGTGTTTTTGATTCTGTGCTTGCTCGGAGTGGGCTATGTGTTCGGAGTCAATCAGGGGATTCAGTCGTATGCCGACGAATATCTCCTTTCTCCCGAGGACGCCGCAAAGCTTCAGGATGTCGATTGTATTCTCGTGCTCGGCGCGGGCATCTGGGGCGACGCGTTAAGTCCGATGCTTGAGGACAGAGTGCTGACCGCCGTTTCGCTCTATGAGAGCGGCGTATCTGACAGGCTCCTCATGAGCGGAGACCACGGCAGCGAGGATTATGACGAAGTCAACGCCATGAAGAACTATGCAAAGAGTAAGGGGGTCCCGGCGGACAGTATTTTTATGGATCACGCGGGCTTTTCGACGTATGAGTCGATGTACCGTGCGCGGGATGTCTTTATCGCCAAAAGAATTGTCATTGTTTCGCAGCAGTACCACTTATACCGCGCCGTGTTTGACGCCCGGCGGCTGGGACTTGAGGCCTACGGCGTCAGCGCCGACTTGCGCGATTACGGTTCGTATACCGATTCCTATAACAGCACGCGGGAAATTCTTGCCCGCAATAAGGACTTTTTGATGTGCCTTATAAAGCCCGAACCGACGTATCTCGGAGATACGGTTCCGATCTCGGGCAGCGGCGCACAGACCGACGATAAAATCAGCTGAGGTAGTCATATGCTTGAACGACCGGAATTTGATAAAGACAACGAACAACTGCTCTGCGAGATGGGCGGCAAAAACAAGGATATGCTGATGACCATTAGGGTGAAGCGCCTGCTGAAAGACGAGCGCTTTACCCTCTGTGACGGCGAAAATGAAACCGCGTTTTTGCTGCTCTCGGGCGAGGCGGTTATGCGCTGGAACGGTGACAGCCGGAAAGTGAAGCGTATGAGCCCATTTGAGAAAAAACCGTACTGTCTGCACGTTCCCAAAGAGACGACGGTTACGATAGAAGCGGCTGCTGACAGCGAATTCATTATCCAGCAGACCGACAACGACATTGTGTTCACGCCGGTTTTCTATATGCCGGAGGACTGCCTGTATCAGGAATTCGGAAAGGGGCAGTGGGACGGCGCCGGGCACAGAATCGTATCGACCATGTTCGACCTTGAAAACGCTCCCTACTCTAACATGGTCATGGGCGAGGTCTATAACCTACCCGGAAAATGGTCCAGCTATCCGCCGCACCACCATCCGCAGCCGGAGGTTTACTATTATAAGTTTGACCGCCCCGAAGGCTTTGGCGCGTGCTTCCTCGGCGACGAAGTCTATAAAAGCGTTGACGGCAGCTTTGCCGCCATTTCCGGAGGCCACGCCCATCAGCAGGTCGCCGCTCCCGGTTTCACCATGTACTACTGCTGGATGATCCGCCACCTCGACAACGACCCATGGGACAAGACGAGAATTTATGTAGACGGCTATGAGTGGTTATCCAGATGACAAATCAGATGTCAGATGTCAGATATCAGATGTCAGATATCAGATGTCAGATTTCAGACGATAAAATGGCTGACTGTTCGTTGTAATTTAACAAGTTGGGAGAATATCTTATGTCAGTAATGACGACCGCGCAGGCTTTGGTACGATTTCTTGACAACCAATATGTTTCTTTTGACGGCAAAGAGGAAAAATTCGTCGAGGGAATTTTTACCGTATTCGGGCACGGCATTGTCTGCGGGCTCGGTCAGGCGCTCGACGAGAACCGCGGTTCCTTAAAGGTGTTTCAGGGCAAGAACGAGCAGGGTATGGCGCACGCGGCCATCGCTTTTTCTAAACAGCACAACCGGCGCAGGATTATTGCCTGTTCGTCGTCGATTGGTCCCGGCTCCGCCAATATGATAACCGCCGCGGCGACCGCGACAGTCAACAACATCCCGCTCCTGCTCATTCCGGCGGACACCTTTGCCTGCCGCCAGCCCGACCCGGTGCTCCAGCAGTTTGAGCAGCCGTACTCTTTGAGTGTGACGACAAATGACGCGTATAGACCCGTCTGCCGCTACTTTGACAGGATTGTGCGTCCCGAGCAGCTGATGAGCGCACTGATTAACGCCATGCGCGCTTTGACCGATACCGCTAATGCCGGGGCTGTCTGCCTGTCGCTGCCGCAGGACGTCGGCGGCGAGAGCTACGACTATCCGGAGAGCTTCTTTTCTAAGCGCGTCCACGCGATTACCCGTATTGTCCCCGCGGAGGAGGAGATTGCGGCGGCAGTCAAAATTATTGCCGCGGCGAAAAGGCCGTATGTGATCTGCGGCGGCGGCGTGCGGTATTCCGAAGCCGGAGAGACGCTTACAGGCTTCTGCCGGGAATTCAAAATTCCTTACGGTGAGACGCAGAGCGGCAAATCCGCCACGCGTTCCTCGTTTACTTATAACCTCGGCGGCGTCGGCGTAACCGGCAACAGCGCCGGGAACACCCTTGCCAAGAAAGCCGATGTCGTCATTGCCGTCGGCTCGCGCCTGTCGGATTTTACCACCGCCTCTAAGTCCCTGTTCCGGGACGACGCGCGGTTCATTACGATTAATACAGACCGCTTTGACGCGTACAAGCTCGACGCAATAAAAATCGTCGCCGACGCGAAGCTCGCTTTAGCGGCACTCACCGTGGCATTGAAAAAGGGCCGATACATCGCCGCGTGGGACGAGGAAATTCAAAATGCCAAGGCGGACTGGAATGCCGAAATGAAGCGCCTTGCCGCGTATCGGTACGAGAAAAAATTTACGCCGCTCATCGCAGCGCGATACAAAAAGACGATCCCGGAGTTCATTGAAAAGACCGGGGGCATGATCACCCAGACCGCCGCGGTGGCCTTAATCCGCGAGCTGATCGACGGTGACGCCATTGCCGTCGGTGCGTCGGGATCTCTGCCCGGCTGCCTTCAGAGAATGTGGACGACCGACTGTATCGATTCCTACAACATGGAGTACGGATATTCCTGCATGGGTTATGAAATCGCCGGAGCGCTCGGCTCAAAGCTTGCCGCGCCGGAGCGGGAGGTATACGCCCTCGTCGGCGACGGCAGCTATCTGATGCTCCACAGCGAGCTCGTCACCTCGATTCAGGAGGGCAAAAAAATCAACGTCCTGCTCTTTGACAATGCCGGGTTCGGTTGTATCAACAATCTCCAGATGGGCAGCGGCATCGGCAATCTTGCGACGGAGTTCCGCAAAAGAGACGACGACGGCAATCTGCTCGGCGAGCTGATGGTTATCGACTACGCCAAATGCGCCTCGGGCTACGGGGTCAAGACCTATACCGCCCGCACCCTCGCGGAGCTACGGGAAGCGCTGCTTGACAGCAAGCTCCAAAAAACTTCAACGCTCATCGATATTAAGGTACTCCCGAAAACGATGACTGACGGCTATGGCGCATGGTGGCACGTCGGAATCGCCTCGGTGTCGGGCAGCAACGCCGTAAAGGCTGTTTATAAAAGCAAAAAAGAAAATTTGAATAAAGCGAGGAAATACTGATGTTGGATAAGAACAAGGTGAAGCTCGGCATGGCGCCGATCGGCTGGACAAACGACGATATGCCGGACCTCGGTGCAGAAAACACGTTCGAGCAGTGCGTGTCGGAGATGGCTTTAGCAGGGTTTACCGGCTGCGAGATCGGGAACAAATACCCGAAGGACGCGAAGGTGTTAAAAAAGGCGCTTGATTTGCGCGGTATGCAAATCTGCAACGCGTGGTTCTCGACGTTTCTGACCACCAAACCCTATGAGGATACCGAAAAGGGTTTTATCGAGCACATCACCTTCTTAAAAGAAATGGGTGCAAAGGTTGTCGGCGTATCCGAGCAGGGACACTCGATTCAAGGGACATCCCTCTCGATTTTTGATGATAAATACGTCATGAATGACGAGGAGTGGGAGCGCCTCTGCACAGGATTAAATAAGCTCGGCAGGAAAGCCAAGGACCTCGGGATTACCCTGACGTTTCACCACCACATGGGAACCGTCGTGCAGACCGCAAAGGAAATTGACCGTATGATGGAGAACACCGATCCGGAGCTCATGAACCTTCTGTTTGATTCCGGCCATCTCGCCTATTGCGGCGAGGACTATATGGCTGTGTTGAAAAAGCATATAAAGCGTGTGAAACACGTTCATTTGAAGGACATTCGCCCCGAGGTCGTCGCCAAGGTGAAAGCGGAGAAGAAAAGCTTTCTCGAAGGGGTGCGCATGGGAACGTTTACCGTGCCCGGCGACGGCGCCATCGACTTTGCCCCGATTTTCAATGTGCTTGCCGAAAACGGATACGAAGGATATGTGCTTGTCGAGGCGGAGCAGGACCCGGCGGTCGCCAATCCGTTTGAATACGCCTTGAAGGCGAGAAAATATATCGCAGAAAAAGCGGGACTGTGAGGAACGCCATGGAAGACAGATTAAAGTATTTCTGTAACGGACGGTTTGTCGATTCTAAAACCGATGTCTGGTACGATTTGCACAACCCGAGCACGGGCGAGGTGACGGGTCAAGCGCCCTGTTGCACAAACGACGAAGTGCTTGAGGCCGTTGCGGCTGCCAAGGCCGCTTTCCCGTCGTGGAGTGCGACCCCCGTCGTCAAAAGGGCGCAGATTCTCTACAAGGTCAGAAACCTTCTGATGGAGCATCTTGAGGAACTGACGCTTTCAGTCGCCGTCGAAAACGGCAAGGTGCTGAGCGAAGCCGAGGGCGACGTACTCAAAGCAAAAGAGGGTACGGAGCTTGCCACGCAGGTTCCGTCGCAGATGATGGGCGACAGTCTGATGGATACCTCGACAGGGTACGACACCGTGCTCTATCGTGAACCAATCGGCGTTTTCGCCGGTATCGTGCCGGTCAATTTTCCGGCGATGATCCCGTTCGGCTGGATGGCACCGGTCTGCATCGCCTGCGGCAACACTATGGTGCTCAAGGCTGCCAGCCTGACCCCGAAGACTGCGCTCAAAATCGCCGCATTGTACAAAGAGGCGGGACTGCCCGACGGCGTACTCAACGTCGTCACCTGTTCCAGAAACGAAATCAACACGCTGCTCGACCATCCGGATGTAAAGGGGATTACGTTTGTCGGCTCAACGTCTGTCGGAAAGCTGATCTATGAGCGTGCCGCCAAAGCCGGCAAGCGTGTCCAGTGCCTGACGCAGGCTAAAAACCACGCGCTCGTGCTCGCCGATGCGCCCATAGCGCGTACAGCCGCCGGGATTATCAACTCTGCGTTCGGCTGTGCCGGACAGCGCTGTATGGCTCTTCCGGTCTGCGCCGTCGAGGAGAGTATCGCCGACGAGTTCGTCGCCGAGCTCACTAAACAGGCTAAGGTACTTAAGGTCGGTCCCGCCTACGACAAGGAATCACAGCTGGGGCCGGTCACTTATGAGTCCCACTACGAGGAGGTTATCGCCGACATTGACAAGGGCGTGGCAGAAGGGGCGAAGCTCGTGCTTGACGGGCGCCATTACGCGGTTCCCGGTTATGAGGGCGGCTACTATGTAGGACCGACGATTTTTGACTGCGTCACGGAGGATATGACACTCGGGCGCGACGAGATTTTCGGGCCGGTGCTCTGTATCAAGCGCGTAAAGGACTTTCGGGACGGGCTGCGCGTCATGAACGACAACCCCTACGCTAACGGTTCGGTCATCTTCACGCAGAACGGCTACTATGCGCGTGAGTTTGCGCGCCACACGCACGGCGGCATGGTCGGCGTTAACGTCGGTATCCCGGTACCCATCAGTTTCTTCCCGTTTTGCGGGCATAAGGATTCCTTCTTCGGCGACCTGCACTGTTTAGGGAAGGACGCCTACCGTTTCTTTACCGAAAGCAAATGCGTGACCTCGCGCTGGTTTGACGAGGATGAAATTAAAAAAACAAAGGTTTCCACATGGGACGGAACCATATAAAAGGAGAATGATTATGACGACAATCGGAATCATCGGCGCGGGGCGCATCGGTAAGGTGCATCTTGAGTCCATCACCTATCAGGTCAAAAACGCGGTGGTCAAGGCCGTCGCCGACCCGGTAATGGATGACGCGACAAGAGCATTTATTAAAAACATGGGCGTCATGGAAATATATGACGACTACAAAAAAATCCTTGAGGACGACGAGATTGACGCGGTGCTCGTCTGTTCATCGACCGACACGCACGCGGCCATTTCCATTGAGGCCATCAAAGCCGGCAAGCACGTTTTCTGCGAAAAGCCGGTTGACCAAACCATAGAAAAAATCGAGGAGGTCAAAAAGGCGCTTGAGGGCAAAAACATTAAATTTCAAGTGGGCTTCAACCGCCGTTTCGACCACAATTTCGCCGCCGTCCGTGCCGCAGTTGACGCCGGAAAAATCGGTCAGCCGCACATTATCAAGATTACCTCGCGCGACCCGGCTCCGCCGAATCCAAAATATATTAAGGCCTCCGGTGGGATGTTCCTCGATATGACCATCCACGATTTTGACATGGCGTGTTTCCTTTCAAACAGCTCGGTTGAGGAAATTTTCGTCGAATCGGCCGTACTTGTTGACCCCGCCATAGGCGAGCAGGGCGACGTGGATACGGCAATCGTCACAATGAAAATGAAAAACGGCGCTTTGGCGGTTATCGACAATTCCCGCAAAGCCGCCTACGGCTACGATCAGAGAGCCGAGGTATTCGGTTCAAAAGGCATGGTTGCCACCGCCAATGATACGCTCTCCACGGCGGTGATCGCCGACGAGAACGGCGTTACCGGTGAAAAGCCGCTCTATTTCTTCCTGGAGAGATATATGCAGTCCTTCACGACGGAGATGATTGATTTTGTCAACGCCGTGGAAAATGACGCTCCGGTGCCGGTTGGTATCGAGGCAGGGCTTGAGGCGGTAAAAATTGCGCTCGCCGCGAAAAAGAGCGTTATTCTTCACAAACCCGTCAAGCTCTCCGAAATATAAGGAATCGTTATGGATAAGTACGACATTATCGTCATAGGCGCGGGCTGTGGCGGGCTTACCGCGGCGGCTTCCGCCGCCAAAAAGGGCAAAAAGGTGCTGCTGCTCGAAAAACACAACGTGCCGGGCGGCTTTGCTACGAGCTTTGTCAGGGGACGTTTTGAGTTTGAGGCGTCCCTGCACGAGCTGTGCGGCTTCGGGCTTGATGAGGGCAAGGGCTCGGTACGCAAGATTCTTGACAGACTGGGCGTCAGTGCCGCGGTCAAATGGGTCAGCGTTCCCGATGCCTACCGGGTTGTCACCAAATCGCGGACGGGCGTGCCGATTGACGCGGTCATGCCCTTCGGCGTACAGAACTACATCAACAAGATGGAAGAATATGTGCCCGGCTCGCGCCCGTCGATGGAACGCCTGTTTGCTCTGGCGGAGGATATTGTCAGAGCAACCGATTTCTTCGGTTCGTTTGACGGCACGCCCGATTTTTCGACGGCGCGGAAAATCCTTAAGGAACATATGAATTTCGTTCGCACCGCACCGTACAGTGTAAACGACGTCCTGCATGCGCTGTGTGTTCCGCCGCTCGCGCAGGATATTTTCACCGCCTACTGGTCGTATCTCGGCACACCGTGCGACACATTAAGCTTTATCCACTACATCAGTATGGTATACTCCTATCTCACCTTAGGCGCGGTCGTCCCGAAATTCCGCAGCCACGACCTGTCAATGGCGTTTGCCGCGGCGGTCGAGCAAAGCGGGGGAGAGATCTGGTACAACGCGCCGGTATCCCGTATTCTCTTGAACAACGGCAAAGCGTGCGGTGTCCGACTTGCCGACAAGACGGAATTGTTCGCCGACCAAATTATTTGTAACATTTCACCGTCAACGGTTTTTTCAAAAATGATAACCCACGATGATGTTCCGGTGCGGGATGTTCAGCTTGCCAACGCCAGACAGTTCGGAGCGCGCGGCATGTGCCTGTATCTCGCGCTCAACCGGCCGCCGGAGCTGCTCGGCATCAATGACTATTCCGTTTTTCTCTACGACACGGCGGACTCCCGGCAGCAATATACCCAGATGGGGAGCATCGCGACCAACAATACGCAGGCGACGGTCTGCCTGAATATCGCCGACCCGACCTGCTCGCCCAAAGGCACGACTCTGATGTGTTTTACGTCTCTCTTTACAAGCGACTGCTTCGGCGGCGTGAAGCCGGAGGACTATTTTGACTTAAAGAAAAGCTTAGCTGACAGGATGGTTGACACCTACGAAAAAAAGACCGGTGCGCAGCTTAAAGGGCATATCGAGGAAATTGAACTTGCCACGCCGATAACCTACGCACGTTACACCGATACCCCGCAGGGTACCATTTACGGCTATCTTGCCGAAGACTGGGACGGTATCGTACCGCGTATTATGGCGGATAAAAGCGATGCTTCTCCGCTGGGACTGCGCTTCTGCGGCGGCTGGAGCAAAAGTCTTTCCGGATATAGCTCGGCAATGGGTTCCGGCTGCGATGTGATTGAGGAACTGCTGCGTGACGAGGAAAAGGCAAGAGGAAAGGAGGCGGCGGAACTTGAGCAAAAATAAGGTGGTTGTGCGTTCGACCTTTAAGGACTTGAAGCGATTCGCCTCGATGATATCTGTAAGAAAGGGCATCATTGAAAGTGCCTCGCCCGCGCCGCTTCTTAAGACCCACAGCGCCAATATGACGGCGGCGGCGCTGCATCCGGAGGTCATGCATCTTGTCGTTAAAAAGGTTGTGCCGATGGGTGGCGGTATTAAAAACTATGTATTGACAAACGACCTGAATAAGGGTACGCAGTCGCTCGCCTATTTTAAGGCGGGGCAATACCTGAGCCTGCGCCTGAAAATCGGCAAATCGCTTGTTTCCCGTCCGTACTCCATCGCGTCGTCTCCGCAGCTAGCTCTCAGCAACGAATATATCATCACCGTAAAACCCGTTGAGGACGGTTTTGTCTCAACGTATATTCTGAACAACTGGAAGCGCGGTACGACGGTGGACGCCATAGGACCTGACGGGCATTTTTGCTATGAACCCCTGCGCGACGAAGAAACGATACTCGGCATTGCGGGCGGCAACGGCATCACCCCGTTCATTTCGATGGCGCAGGCGATTGCCGACGGTACGGAAAATATGAATCTGACGCTGCTCTATGGATGCCGGAAGCTTTCCGACGCTGTTTTCAAGAGCCTGCTCGACGAGCTTGCGGCGTCTTGTCCGAAGATTAAAGTCGTCTATGTTTTCAGTGACGAGCGCGTTGACAAGTGCGAGCGCGGTTTTGTGTCGCGTGCGATTATTGAAAAGTATGCACCCGAAAAATTCACCATTTTTGTCTGCGGTCCGTCCTCGCTTTACCGTTTTATCGCCTCTGAGCTATCGCTTTTGGACATTGAACGGAAAAACATTCGTTTCGAACTGTTTGGGGAGATAAAGCACCCGGCGTTGATTCCGGAATTCCCGGAAGAAGCGAAGGGCAAGGAATTCTTTTTAACGGTTTTTAAGCGCGGACAAATTATTTATGAGCTTCCCTGTCTTTCGGAGGAAAGCCTTTTGACCGCCTTAGAGCGCGGGGGCGCAGTCATCAATTCCTCCTGCCGCAGCGGCGAGTGCGGCTATTGCCGTAGCCGTTTAAAGGACGGACAGATTTTCATTCCGAAGGGCACGGACAAACGCCGCTTTGCAGACGCAAAATACGGGTATATTCATCCATGTTGCACTTACCCGGTGAGTGATGTAGCAATTGAGATATTTTAATAAGATTGATATTGGATTAATCTTTGTGTGTTTTAGGATAATATAGATGTCAGACATCAGACGTCAGATGTCAGATTTAAAGGAACCGGCGGTTGGCTATTTTTAATAACAGGGAGCCCTGAAAGGGCTCCCTGAAGCTTTGATAGGGATTTAAACACCGGAGTATGCCGAGAAGCCGCCGTCTACCGGGATGATGACGCCGGTGACAAATCCGGAGCAGCTTTCGTCCGATAAGAACAACAGTGTTCCCGTGAGATCCTCCGGGACGCCGAAGCGCCCAAGCGGGGTATGGCCAAGAATTTTTTCGGAACGGGGCGTCAGTGAACCGTCCTCTTTATAGAGGAGGGTTTTGTTTTGATTGGTTGAGAAGAAGCCGGGAGCGATCGCGTTGACGCGGATGCCGACATCCGAGAAGTGGACGGCCATAAACTGCGTGAAGTTAGAAACCGCGGCTTTTGCCGCAGAATAGGCGGGGATACGCGTCAGCGGCTTATATGAGTTCATTGACGAGATGTTGATGATGGCGGCGTGGTCCTTGCCGACCATGTCCTTGGCAAACGTCTGTGTGACGAGCAGCGTACCGAGGAAATTGAGATTGAAAACAAATTCAATGCCTTTGGGGTCAAGGTCAAAAAAGGTTTTAATACCCTCGGCTTTGTCGGAAATGTCACACAGCTCGAGTTTATCCTTAGTCGTTGTGCCCGATGGGTGATTGCCGCCCGCGCCGTTTATCAGCAGATCGCAGGTGCCGAAGGTGCTGTTGACGATTTTTCGCGCCTCCGCAAGGCTTTCGGTGGAGAGGACGTCGCACGCGATGGCGATGGCGTTGCCGCCGGCGGTGTTAATCTCGTTGGCGACAGCTTCTGCCGCCTCTTTTTTCAGGTCGAGTACGGCGACGCTCAAACCTTCCGCCGCGAGGTCCTTTGAAAAACCGCTGCAGAGCACGCCGCCGCCTCCCGTGACGACTGCGACTCTTCCCTGAAGTGTCGGATGCATAACCATAAGTTTTCTTCCTCCCTTTTTATGAATGTTCAATCTATATACAGTTTGCTTCCCGCAAGCAATCCCAAAGGGCGTTTGCGGCGGCATTGAATGCGTCACGGTTGGTGGGATAGGTGTAGTCGTCCTTGAGCTTGTCGGCTTGCCCACCGGCGCTTTCGAGCGCAGCGAGTCCCTTGAAAACCTTCAGGTGCGGCTCGAGGGTCAAAAAGCGTTCGCCGTCCTTGTTTTTGAAACGGCGCAGCAGTTCGACGATCTGTCCGTCACCCTTTCCGGCGGGGCGGACGTGTCCGCCCTCATAAAGACAGTCCTTGATGTGCATATAGTCGATATATTCCTCCAGTAGGTCAAAGGCGGGGAGAATGTCAACGCTTGCCTGAATGAAGTTTGCCGGGTCGAAGATACCCAGCAGCTTGCCCTTGAAAGTGCTCAGCAACTCAAAACACTCGTTTTCATTTTCGCCATATATCTCCTTCTCGTTTTCATGGCAGCACCAAATGCCGTTTTTAAGCGAGTAGGAGGCCATTTTATCAATACGTTCAAAAACCTCGTCGCGGTATTCCTCTTTTGACTCGTCGTCGGTAAAGAAGAAGCTGAACATGCGAATGCGCTTTGTACCGAGGATATTGGCAACCTCAACGCAGTTTTTAAACGCGTCAAAATGCTCCTCTAAATCGTCGGTAATTTCAATCTTGCCATAGCGTGAGCCGATAGCCGAAACGCCGATTCCGGCATCATCGAGCACCATTTTCAGTTGTTTCGCCTGCGCCGGGGTATACTCGGAGATGTTGCCCTCATCAAGACCGCGCGGCTCGATGTGCGTCAGGCTGTTTCCTTTAAGTGCGTCGATTTGGCTTAAAATGCCGCCGCCCGCCTCGTCGGCGAAGGCGGAAAGAAGAAATTTTGCCATACTGTAATCTCCTAACTTAAAAATATTTTATCGTTGTCACGAATATACTTTGCGGCATTCGTATAAAAGGCGGTGCGGTCAAACTGCTCATCAAACGAGGCGTCAAGACTGTCTCGCAGAGCGGTATCGACCGAAATTTCGTCGTTATCGTCGTCGCACATCGGCAGCATTTGCAGCGCCAGCGCGGCGATGGACTTAAGTCCGATGGCTAAAAGAGCGTCGGGGGCAATCGTAATCAGTGGGCGGCCGTTGGCTTTGAAAAACTCCGATAACCCCTTATTGGTATCCTCGCCAAAGTATTCAAGCGTGTATACATACTGTTTTTCGAGGGGCAGTAGATTGAACGCTGCAATCATGTCGGTCTGAGCTTCCAGCGGTATTTGTATATTCATAGCGATTCCGGAAAGCAGACGCTCGTCGGCGGTATCCCGGATTTTCTCCTCGGTCAGCTTTAAAAAATCACGCCTCAGCTCGTTGTCGCGGCGAAAAAGCGCCTTCTCCCGTTCGATGAGCTCCCGGCGCTTTTTGGAGGATTTCATGGCGATTGCCCACATGAACCCCGTCAATATGACGAGTATGCCGAGAATAGGCCAATAATACCAGTGCATGCGGTTTAGCTCCTTTTTGTCAGCTCTCTGTAGATATCGCTTTTTTTAATGCCGGTTTCGGCGGCGGCTGCTTTAGCGGCCTCGTTAAGCGAAAGACCGTCCTCCATAAACCGTGCGGCAAGCGTAAGCGCGTCCGGCAGGGTGGGGGACGCGTCAGCGTTTTGGGGTTTTCCCGCCAGAATCAGCACATATTCGCCTTTCGGCTTTGCGGTTTTATATTTCTCAGAGGCGGCAAGAAGTGTCGTTCGCTCGACGGTTTCGTAAACCTTGGTGATCTCGCGCACGAGCGTTAGCTCCCTGTCGCCGAAGGCGGTGAGCATATCAAAAAGCGTCGTCGGCAGTTTGTGCGGCGACTCATAAAAAATCATCGTGCGGGGTTCATTTTTCAGTTCATTTAGATGCTTTTGACGGTTTTGCTTGGCGGTGGTGAGAAACCCCTCAAAGGTAAAGCGACCGGAGCTCATGCCGGACATGGCCAATGCCGTGATGAGCGCTGACGGACCGGGTACAGCCGCCACGGGCACACCGGATTCATGGCATAGCCGTACAAGCTCCTCGCCGGGGTCGGAAATGACGGGCATACCGGCATCCGAAACGAGCGCGCAGCTCTCGCCGCTTAACAGACGTTCTAAAATCTCGCACCCTCGCTGCCGGCTGTTGTGCTCATAGTAGCTGAGAAGCGGCTTTTTTATGCCGAAATGTGTGAGCAGTTTCAGCGTGACACGGGTATCTTCCGCCGCAATAAAATCACATTCCCCGAGCGTTTTTAGCGCACGGGGAGAAATGTCGCCGAGATTGCCAATCGGCGTTCCGACAATGTACAGAATACCACTCATGGGTGCAGTTCCTTACAGTTTTCACACAGCTCTTTAAAGAACAGTTGATTATCCTCGTCAATCAGTTCCTGAAAGGCCAAAAGATTAGTCTGATATTCATCGAACAGCTTTTGTTTGGTACCGGGATTGTGTTTTTTCTTTATGTTGTCCACGGTTGCATAGAAGCTTCTCTCGATAAACGCGCCTATGATATCGTGCTTGTTTTCGATAATTTCAGCGAGCTGATCAGAAGGTTGTTTTCCCTCAAACTTCCAGTAAGGCTCGAGAGCGACCACTCGTTTTGTGCAGTCTTCTACAAGTTGCAGATTCATGAAGAAAAGTCTTGGATTAGTGGTATTATTCACAACATTGGCTGCGTTTGCGCCCATACGCACATTCTTAGTAATAAAATTAACGATGGCTGTTGACAACAGCTCTTTGGAAAGTAACTTTCGCGTTACCGGAATGGTTGTAACCATTTTTTGTAAGGCGATTCGCTCTTCCCGGTCATAATTGCGGAGAGTTTGAACGCGTGGGGACTCCTTGCCGCCTTGTTTTTTTTGTTTGGACAGCTTTTTTCCGAATAACCCCATGCAGTTCACCGCCCGGCAATTAATCAAAGTTGGGACATCTTCTGGACACAGTCTTTGCAGATTTTGTTACCGTTATACAGAATAAGGTCGTCTGCGTTGTTGCAGAACATACAGGCGGGGACGTACTTCTTGAAAATAACCTTTTCGCCTTCGGTATAGATTTCCACTGCGGAATTGTCCGCTGTTAAACCCAGCCTTTCGCGAATGTCGCGCGGCATGACAATTCTCCCGACACTGTCAATATTCCGTACAATACCTTCGGATTTCATATTTTTTACCTCCTTTTGCTATAAGCCTTTATTTGTCTGTATAATACCACAAAATACGATTAATGTCAACGCCATTCGATAATTATTTAACATTTTGATATAAATGTATATCGATGTATAAAATTCAGAAAATATGAAAAAAAATGACAATTAAAAATACCTTGACAAGAGGGAGGTTTCGTGTTATACTCGCCTAAAATTGAATATAAAGGCTGTGAAGAGAAGGAGTAGGTGTTCTTTCCGGGCATAGAGAGAAGCGGATGGTGGAAGCGCTTTGTCGGGGAAACGCACGAAGGTAGTCTTGGAGCTGCAGACAGAAAGGGACTATAATCCCGATTAGATTCTGACGGAATACCCGCCGTATAAAGGGGTAACGGCATCGGGGGAGCCTCGTGTCGGCAGAGGCGCGGTAAGTAACACTTTCGCGTGAAATTAGGTGGTAACACGATTTTTTTCGTCCTAATATATAGGGGCGATTTTTTTGTCCCCAAAAGAGGTGTAGGGTATGGAGCTGATTAACAGGTATTTACCGCGGACAGAGTTCAGTAGTTATGATGATTTCATGAGCAACTTTGCTCTTGACTGTCCGGAGGACTTCGATTTTGCGCGCGATATCGTGGATGAGTGGGCGCGTCTTGAACCGGATAAAATCGCGCTTATTTATTGCGACGATTTCGGTGCCGAAAAGACAATCACTTTTTCAGAGATGTCACGTCTGAGCAAATGCGCTGCGGCGTATTTCATCAGCTTAGGTATAAAAAAAGGAGACCGCGTTCTGACGCTGCTGCGTCGGCGATGGGAGTATTGGGTATGCGCCGTCGCCCTGCACCGTATCGGCGTCGGCGTCGTGCCTGCCTCAATCCAGCTGATGAGCAAGGATTTGATTTACCGCGTCAATACGGCTGAAATCAAATACATACTGACAATCAACGACGATTATGTTTTTTCCCAGCTCAAGGCTGTAGAGGAGAACTGTCCGCTGCTCAAAAAAATAATCTCTGTTGACGATACAGGCGCCCAAAAGGTGTATGAGAGCTTTAACGACAATTTCGAAGAGCACGGTGAATACGGGGCATACAGCGGTCAAAAAAACGGGGATGAAATGGTCGTCTATTTTACCTCGGGGACGACAGGCTATCCGAAAATGGCTATCCATGACAGGACCTATCCACTGGGGCATATTATCACTGCGCGGTATATGCAGTGTGTACAGAATAACGGATTGCATCTGACTCAGGCTGACAGCGGCTGGGCGAAATTCGGCTGGGGCAATATTTATGGCCAGTGGCTTTGCGGAAGCGCGATTTTAGCATATGACCCGTTACGGTTTGACGCATCGAATTTTTTGAAAATAACCGCGAAATACAAGCCTACATCGCTCTGCATTCCGCCGACGATGTATCGCTTCTTGCTCCATGCCGGGCTGAAAAGTAGCGATGTTGAAACAATCAAGTGGTTTTCGACGGCAGGCGAGCCGCTTTCCGGCGAGGTCAATACGACGTTTTATAATATCACCGGGCACTACATCCACGAGGGCTACGGTCAGAGCGAAGGCACCCCGATCACCTGTAGCTTTGAGTGGATCGAGATCCGTCCGTCCTCTATGGGCAGACCGTCACCGCTGTATAAAGTCGGACTTGTGAATCCCGAGGGACAGCCCTGTGAACAGGGAGAACACGGCGAGGTCATCATTTATGTAAAGAATGCGCGGCAGGTTGGGCTGCTCGTCGCCTACAGCGTCAACGGGGAAATCATTGACCCCGTAAAGGACGGTTTGTATCATACCGGTGACATCGCGTATATGGACGAGAACGGCTATTACTGGTATGTCGGACGAAACGACGACATGATCAAATCCTCCGGCTACAGGATAGGACCATTCGAAATTGAAAGCGTGCTCAACGCGCATCCGGCAGTCAAAGAGAGCGCGATTATCGGTAAGCCGGATGAAATGCGCGGACAGATTATTTGCGCGGTCGTCGTCCTCAAGGACGGCTATTCGGGCAGCGAGGCGCTGACGAAGGAGCTTCAGCAATACGTCCGCGAAAACACAGCGCCCTATAAGTATCCGCGTGTCATCGAGTACACGGACGCCCTCCCGAAAACCACCTCAGGAAAAATCATCCGTTCCGCACTCAAGTAAAAAGACCGTTTGAATAAAAATGCATAATGCGCCGTATATACGGCGCATTGCTTTTTTTGAAAACATGAACAGGAAAAATTTACCAATTATTTTTATTTTAAACATATAGTTTTCAGCGGTAAAAAAGTTTCGCAATCGCAGCCTAAAAAAATAGACTGCGATTGCGAAAGCATTCACGCCCGGGGGCGCTAATTTCAATATGGTTATTACTCTAAAACGGCATAACGGTTTGTCAGGAGGCTTTGGCGGGGAACTGCTCATCGAGGGCGCCCATGGCGTAGGCGGTGTAAAGGGGAACCTTCGTGTTTTTAATTACTTCGCCCTGTTCAATAAAGTCATCGCAGCCATAGGCGAAAAGGGGAACATTGGCGCTCGAATGAGAACCTGAGGTATATTGATAAGTGCCGTCCGTATAGGCAATCGCGCCTGTTTCGTGGTCGGCGGTGACGACAACAAGCGTATCGCCGTCCGCCTCGGCAAAGGCGAGAGCGGTGGCAACCGCGTTGTCAAACTCCTGAAGAGCCAAATCCATTTTTTCGCCATCGTTGTTGTGGGAATGCTTATCAATGTGGGCGCCCTCAACCATCAGGAAGAATCCGTCATCATCGGTATTTAATAGCGCGATAGCCTTCTCGGTCATTTCGGTAAGGGTCGGCGTGTCGCCTTCAATAATGCTTTTAGCCCACATGTCGTTTGTAAACTGCCCGTAGCTCTTTATATCCGGGGTAAGCGCCATAAGCGCGGTTTTGGTGGTAATCAGCGTTTTGCCGTTTGCGGCGGCGGTTGCCTCGTCGATAACGCCGGCGGATTTTCCCCAAACAAGATCGATGTTGGAGGCAATCTGCTGATTGGCGATGTCCTCGTTGTTGTCACGGCTTGAGGTGTGCGCCGAAAAAGTGGCGGGAGTCGCGCCGCCGGTGGAGTCGGTGGTGACGATACCGGTTTTTTTGCCCATGCTCATCGCAAGCTCTGTCAGGGATATCGGATGACCGAACGCATGGAGCGGGTCTTCGGGATAGACGCCGACGTATCCGTTGATGGTCGAAACGCCGCAGGCGAGAGCCGTGCCTCCGGCGGCGCTGTCGGTCGTAACATTGCCGACCGAATTGGTCATCGACTGCCCTCTCAGCGGCATCGTTTCCATGGCAAGCTCGATGCTCAGCTCGGTCTTCGCCTTATTGACGGAATTCTCACCCATACCGTCGCCAATCATGAAAATGACGTTTTTTACCTGCCGGCGTGTTTCCGGCAGGGGGCTGATGGCGGCAAGCGTCGTGATCAGCACGATGAGCGCTGAAATAAGCGCCATTACCTTTGTAAATACAGAGTTGGTTTCCATACAATCATTCCTTTCAGTCTGATAAAAATTATCGGAAATATCATAGCATAATTCCTTCTCCGGCGCAAGACTTTCTAAGAAACCAAACAAAAAAAGGAACCCCCGGGGAGGTTCCTTAAAATAATGGATTTACTTAACCGATGACGCGCACCTTCTTGACGCCCTCGATGTTCTTTAAAGCATCGATGACGCCGTTGTCAACGTCGGCCGCGGTATCAATCAGCGTATAGGCGATGCTGCCCTTTGATTTATTGACCAGGTTCTCGATATTGAGGCTTTGGGCGGTGAACGCGGCTGTTATTTTATTAATCATGCTTGGGATGTTGTCATGAATCAGCGCGATGCGCTTATCCGTGGTGCGCGGCAGTTCGACGTTCGGGAAGTTGACGGAGTTGGTGATGTTGCCGCTTTCAAGGAAGTCCGCCATTTGCAAAGCGGCCATTTCAGCACAGTTCTCCTCTGATTCCGGCGTCGATGCGCCTAAGTGAGGAATAGCGATGACGCCGCTTTCGCCGATAACCGCGTCGTCCGGGAAATCGGTGACGTAGGCGGCGATTTTTCCTTCAGCCATGGAACTCAGGAGCGCCGTGCTGTCAACAAGCTCGCCGCGGGCAAAATTCAGAATGCGCACGCCGTTTTTCATCTTGGCTATGTTGTCCGTTCCGATCATGCCTTTGGTGTTGGCGTTGAGCGGCAGATGAAGCGTGATATAGTCCGATTTCGCCATAATCTCGTCAAGATTGTTGATGTGCTTTATCGAGCGGGACAGGTTCCACGCCGCTTCCACAGACAGGAAGGGGTCATAGCCGAGAACCTCCATGCCCAAGGCATTGGCGGCGTTCGCTACAAGGACACCGATGGCCCCTAATCCCACGACGCCGAGGGTTTTGCCGTAAATCTCCGGACCGACAAACGCGCTTTTTCCTTTTTCGACAAGCTTACTGACTTCCGCGCCCTGTCCCTTCAAGGTTTTGCACCAGTCAATGGACGGAACGACCTTGCGCGAGCAGAGCAGCAATCCGCATAAAACCATCTCTTTGACGGCGTTGGCGTTGGCGCCCGGTGTATTGAAAACGACGATGCCTTCCTCGGTGCATTTGTCTACGGGGATGTTGTTGACGCCCGCGCCGGCTCTGGCGATAGCAAGAGTTTCACCGGGCAGGGGCATGTCGTGCATCGCCGCCGAGCGGACGATGATGCCTTCGGGCTTCTCACAGTTGTCGCTGATGGTGTATAAACCGTTGTCAAAGCGGGAAAGACCGTTTTTTGAAATCTTATTGAGTGTTAAAATATTGAACATAATGATAGCCATCCTTTCGTAGCAGGAGTCCGAAAGATTTATCTTTCAAACCGGCACCTTAAGAATTTTCTTCTTCAAATTTTTTCATGAAAGCGACGAGTTTTTCAACGCCCTCATATGGCATAGCGTTATAAATGGAGGCTCTCATGCCGCCGACCGAGCGGTGACCCTTCAGGTTGACAAGCCCTGCCGCCGTGGCTGCCTTGACAAACTTGTCGTCCAGCTCGTCGCTGCCGGTGACGAACGGTACATTCATAAGCGATCTGTCTTCGGGGACGACGGTGCCCTTGAACATCTTGCTGTTGTCAAGGAAATCGTAAAGGAGGTTTGCCTTTTTCTCGTTTCTCTCTTTCATGGCTTCAAGACCGCCGAGGTTTTTCAGCCAATCGAGGACGAGCTTGCAGATATAGATGGTGTAGCAGGGCGGGGTGTTATAGAGCGAATCGTTCTCAGCCATGATTTGATAGTTGAGCATCGTCGGGGTGATGTCGCGTGCCTTGCCGAGCATATCTTCGCGGATGATGGCGATGACAAGTCCTGCCGGAGCCACGTTTTTCTGCGCTCCGCCGTAGAGAACGGCAAATTTCGACACGTCGAGCGGTTCGGAGAGGAAACAGGATGAAATGTCCGCGATCAGCGGAATGTCGCCGGTGTCGGGAATCTCTTTATAGAGTGTGCCGTAAATCGTGTTGTTCATGCAGATATAGGCATAGTCGGCTTCGGGGTCAAAGTCCTCACGCTTTGTTTTCGGGATATAGGAAAAAGTCTTATCCTTGGAGGAGGCGACGGCGCGCACGTTGCCGTACTTCTGTGCTTCCTCATAGGCTTTCTTCGCCCACTGGCCGGTGATGATGTAGTCGGCCTTGCCCGAGCCGTTCATGAAATTGAGCGGGATTGCGGAAAACTGCGCCGACGCGCCGCCCTGTAAAAACAAAACCTTATAATTGTCCGGAATGTTCATCAGCTCGCGCAGAAGCTTTTCGGCGTCCTGAATGATGCCCTCAAACAGCTTCGAGCGGTGAGACATCTCCATGACCGACTGCTGGGAGCCGTGGTAATCCAGCATTTCGGCAGCCGCAATTTTGAGAACGTCTTCGGGAAGCATGGAGGGTCCCGCTGAGAAATTAAATACGTCGCGCATAAGAAAATCTCCTTTAACATTGTTAAAATAATTTACAATATATATAGCACGAACCACGAAATATGTCAACATAATGTTAAATAAATAACAAAAATTCGCCGTTATGTACAAAACAGCAGATAAAACACAAGGGACAATATAACAATTTATGAAATGAGAAATACGGGATGTCGGGCATTTGACACCCGACACCCCGTGTTAAATGAATGTTCCGTACCGGAACATGAAGTTTACTTCGCAAATGAAGTCGTTAATCTTCAACTAATAATTCTGCATTATGCATTCAGCATTTAGCATTAATAATTTGCAATTCGCACAATCCCAATCGTCAGCTTCTCCCCATTGATATCCCAGTCCTTGATAAAGCCCTCACACGGGGCGGTGAAAAGGCTGTCTGCCAAAACATCGTTGCTGATTTCAACGATATTTCTTTCAATGACAGCGTTGAGGACGGCGTTCTCGGAGCAGGTGACACGGATGTGGTCCATGACGTTGAAACCGGCATCCTTGCGCATGGTCTGAATCTTAGAGATCAACTCCCGCACATAGCCTTCCTCAATCAGCGCATCGGTGAGCACCGTGTCGAGCACGACGGTGACGCCGCTGTCGGCGACGGCATAGAAGCCTTTTCTTTGCACCGTGTCAATCAGTAAATCCTCGTTAGTCAACACAACCGGCTGACCGTCAATCACAAGGCCGAGCGAGCCGGTCTCGTTCAGTTCTTTTTTGGCGGAATCGCCGTCAAGCTCCGACAGTGCGGTACGGATACCACCGAGCAGCTTTCCGTATTTCGGTCCGACGGTTTTCAGCTGCGGTTTAAAGCTGTAGGAGATGTAGCCGGAGGCATCGTCAACGTATTCAAGCGCCTTGATATTCAGTTCGTCGGAAATGATTTCAAGGAAGCTGTCGGGGAGGTGAAGCTCGGAGCAGACGAGGATTTTCGTAAGCGGCTGGCGGTTCTTGATAGCCGCGCCGTTGCGTGCGCTGCGTCCCAGAACGACAACCTTCAGCACCTCGTCCATGTTTTCCTCGAGCGCTTTGTCGATAAATGACGTATCACAAACGGGATAGTCACACAGGTGGACGCTTTCGGGGGCGCTCTTATCTACCGTGCAGACCAGGTTTCTGTAGATGTCGTCGGCCATAAACGGAATCAACGGAGCGGCGAGCTTCACAACGGTGACGAGCGCCGTGTACAGCGTCATATACGCGTTGATTTTATCCTGCTCGAGTCCCTGCACCCAGTAGCGCTCGCGTCCGCGGCGGACGTACCAGTTGCTCAGAGAGTCCACAAAATCCTGAAGCGCCTTGGCGGCTTCGGGGATTTCGTAATTGCCGAGGTGGTTGTCAACTTCCGTAATCAGCGTGTTGAGCTTTGAAAGCAGCCATTTGTCCATGACCGACAGGCTGTCTTTGTCGAGCGCGTATTTTGACGCGTCAAATTCGTCAATATTTGCGTACAGGACGAAAAACGCGTAGGTGTTTTGGAGCGTACCCATAAATTTGCGCTGTCCCTCGGTGACGGCTTTGCCGTGAAAACGGTTGGGGAGCCACGGGGCGGAGTTTGTGTAGAAGTACCAGCGGATGGCATCGGCGCCGTAGGTGGCTAAAGCGTCAAACGGGTCTACGGCGTTGCCCTTGGATTTGCTCATCTTCTGTCCGTTTTCATCCTGAACATGCCCCAAAACGAGGACGTTTTCATAGGGGGCTTTATTGAAAATCAGCGTCGAGATGGCGAGCAGGGAATAGAACCAGCCGCGTGTCTGGTCTACAGCCTCCGAGATGAATTGCGCGGGGAATTGTTGGTTGAATGTATCGACGTTTTCGAACGGATAATGGTGCTGCGCGAAGGGCATCGCGCCGGAATCGTACCAGCAGTCGATGACCTCGGGGACGCGCTTCATGACACCGCCGCACTGCGGGCATTTGAGAGTGACCTCGTCGATATACGGACGGTGCAGCTCGATGTCCTCGGGGCAGTTGCCGCTCATGGATTTCAGCTCCGCGATGGAGCCGACACTGTGCCGATGGCCGCACGAGCATTCCCAGATGTTAAGGGGGGTTCCCCAGTAACGGTTGCGGCTGATGCCCCAGTCCTGTACATTCTGGATCCAGTCGCCGAAGCGCCCTTTGCCGATGCTCTCGGGAATCCAGTTGATGGTGTCGTTGTTCGCGACGAGCTTGTCACGGACAGCCGTCATTTGAATAAACCATGAATCGCGCGCGTAATAAATAAGGGGAGTGTCGCAGCGCCAACAATGCGGATAGCTGTGCTCGTAAACCGGCGCACTGAAAAGCAGCCCTCTCTTTTCAAGGTCAATCAGAATCTGTTTGTCGGCCTCTTTGCAGAACATGCCCGGCCACGCCGTTTCGGCGGTCATGTTGCCGCGGGTATCGACGAGCTGGACAAACGGCAGGTCATAGGCTTTGCCGACATTGGCGTCGTCTTCACCGAAGGCAGGCGCGATGTGGACGATGCCGGTGCCGTCGGACAGCGTGACGTAGTTGTCGCAGGTGACAAACCAGCCTTTTTTGGTCGGGTTCTTGACAAAATCAAAGAGCGGCTCATATTCCTTATATTCCAAATCTTTGCCCGAAAACGTCTCCAGTACGGCGGCTTCCTCACCGAGAAGCGAAGCGTAAAGCGCCTGCGCCAGATAATAGACTCTGCCGTCGGAAGCCTTTACCTTCACATACGTTTCGTTTGCGTTGACGCAGAGGGCGACGTTTGAGGGAAGGGTCCACGGCGTAGTCGTCCACGCGAGAAAACACGCGTCCTCATCTTTGACCTTGAAGCGCACGAACGCCGAGCGTTCTTTGACATCCTTATACCCTTGGGCGACCTCCTGAGAGGAGAGAGGCGTGCCGCAGCGCGGGCAGTAGGGGACAATTTTAAAGCCCTTATACAAAAGTCCCTTGTTCCATATTTCTTTGAGCGACCACCAGACCGATTCGATATAGGCGTTGTGGTAGGTG
>CAZEXA010000018.1:0-31660 GCA_964516565.1 uncultured Eubacteriales bacterium
ACGCATATAGCGTCACAAGTGACGCATTAGAAAAAGCTTCGCTTTTTCTCATATCAAGTAAACAATAACAGCCGAGAAATGGCTGTTATTTTTATTTTTAGACGCGTAAGATTCACCTGTTCTTTTCCTTGACATTTTACCAAAAATAAACTATACTCCAATATAATATAGGGAAGTGTTTATCTTTCGGGAGAGG
Organism: uncultured Eubacteriales bacterium; assembly: GCA_964516565.1. Taxonomy (GTDB): domain Bacteria; phylum Bacillota; class Clostridia; order Oscillospirales; family Acutalibacteraceae; genus DTU089. The sequence goes on from CAZEXA010000018.1 coordinate 197, forward strand.
ATTTGTGCGCCGCATGGACAAAATCGGTATTTTCGGCGGTTCGTTCAACCCGCCGCACAATGGACATATCCGTCTTGTTAAACAAATCGCCGCTATATATTCATTTAATGAAATATTGATTGTCCCGACGTATTTACCGCCGCACAAGGATGCAAAGAGCGGCGTTTCTCCGCAGCAGCGTCTGGATATGTGCCGTTTAGCGTTTGATTTTCCGGGTACAAAGGTTTGTGATATCGAAATCCGCCGCGGCGGGAAGAGCTATACTTATGATACATTGGTAAACCTCAAAGCGGAATCGGACGCTGCCTTGTCTCTGATTATCGGTTCGGATATGCTGTTGACGTTTGATTTGTGGTATCGCTGGCGCGATATTCTTTCGATGGCACACATCGTCGCGGCAAGCCGTACAGAAGGCTGTTTGGAGCTTAAGCAACTCAAGAAAAAAGCCAATGAGCTCAACAACATGTTTCCCGGCAGTGTGACCGTTTGTGAGGTGAAGCCGTTTGAGATAAGTTCGACAGAAATCCGCGAGGCGGTGCAAAAAGGAAAAGAAATTGGAGAATATGTTCCCGATTCCATAAAACAATATATCTATGACGGAGGGCTGTATCATGATTGAGAGGCAACAGGAATTCAAAAATGCTATCCGCAACCGTTTAGGCGATAAGCGTTACGAACATTCTCTGAATGTTGCCAACGAATGCCGCACGCTTGCTTCCATGTACGGCGCCGATGAGGAAAAAGCGTATATAGCCGGATTGCTTCACGATATTCTTAAGGATACAGAACTCACAAAACAGCGTGACTATTTGGCAATCAACGGCGTCATTTTAGAGGATTACGAACTAATGGCGCCTAAGCTGTGGCACGCCGTCGCCGGCGCGTTTTACGTCAGGGAAGAACTCGGCGTGGATGAGCCCGAGATTATTGACGCCATTCGCTGCCATACGACGGGGCGGCGCTTCATGACAAAGCTCGATAAAATTTTATACGTTGCCGACTTTATAAGCCGCGATCGCGATTACGACGGCGTTGAAATCATGCGCCGTCAGGTGATGCGGGGTCTTGAGTACGCGGTACTCGAAGGGCTTCGTTATACCATTAAGCATTTACTGAAAGACAAATTTATTATTCATCCGGATACCATCGGCGCATACAACCAGGTGCTGCGCGAAGTACTGATTATGGATGTTGCCGCGTCAGCCGGAGCCTCCGCCGACAACGAAGGGGAAAGGAAAATCATCGATTTATGAGCAAGGAATTGTGCGAAAGCATAGTAAAAATACTGGACGAAAAACGGGCGGAAAATATTAAAGCCATCGCCATCGCGGAGCTGACGGTTGTCGCGGACTATTTTGTCATCGCCACAGCCAACTCCACCACGCACCTGCGCGCGCTGGCCGACGATGTCGAGGTGCGCATGACCGCGGAAGGACAAGCCCCCAATCACACCGAGGGACGGGCGACCGGCTGGATTCTGCTGGATTTTGGTACGGTCGTCGTGCATCTGTTTTTAAAGGATGCACGCGAATACTACAATCTCGAGCGACTATGGGATGACGGCAGCGTAATGGATATTACGCATTTGATCACTCAATAATTTGTTCGAGAGGAAAGTATATCATGAATTACGATTATAAGATTACCGAGAAAAAGTGGCAGGATAAATGGGAAGAGGCCGGCGTATTCCACGCCGAGGACGATTCGGATAAGCCGAAATTTTACGCGCTTGTCGAATTTCCGTATCCGAGCGGGGCGGGTATGCACGTCGGTCATATCAAGGCCTATATGGGGCTTGAGGTCATATCGAGAAAAAGACGGATGCAGGGCTACAACGTCCTGTTTCCGATCGGCTTTGATGCCTACGGTCTGCCGACGGAAAACTACGCAATTAAAACCGGCGTTCATCCGCGTATGGTTACCGATAAAAATATTGAGAAATTCACCGGACAGCTGAAAAGGGTCGGGTTTTCTTTCGATTGGACACGCGTAATCGATACGACCGAGGAGGGCTACTATAAGTGGACGCAGTGGATTTTTCTTAAAATGTTTGAGAACGGCCTTGTCTTCAAGGACAAGGCGCTGGTCAACTTCTGTCCGTCGTGTAAGGTCGTGCTGTCCAACGAGGACTCACAGGGCGGCAAGTGCGACATCTGCCACAGCGACATTGTCCAGAGGTCAAAGGACGTCTGGTATTTACGGATTACAGAGTATGCCGATAAGCTGTTGGAAGGCCTTAACGAGGTTGATTTTCTGCCGAATATCAAGCTTCAGCAAATTAACTGGATTGGTCGGTCAACCGGCGCGTTTGTCGATTTTGAGCTCCCGGGCATCGAGGAGAAGCTGCGCGTCTATACGACGCGTCCCGATACGCTGTTCGGCGTCACGTTTATGGTCATCGCTCCGGAGCATCCCCTTTTGGAACGGTATGCCGACAGGCTGCAAAACAAAAAAGAGCTGGACGATTACAAGGAAGAGTGTAAAAAGAAGACGGAGTTTGAGCGCACCCAGCTTGTCAAGGAAAAGACAGGTGTAAAGCTTAACGGCATTTCAGCCGTCAATCCGGTCAATGGGAAAGAAATACCCATCTATATTTCAGACTACGTCATGATGGGCTACGGCACCGGTGCCATTATGGCGGTACCTGCCCACGACGAGCGCGACTATGAGTTTGCTAAAAAGTTTAATATTGACATTATCGAGGTCATCCGCGGCGGCAACATTGCCGAGGCAGCCTATACCGGCGACGGCGAAATGGTGAATTCCGATTTCCTGAACGGGCTGACCAACAAAAAGGATTCCATTGAAAGAATCACGGCGAAGCTTGAAGAGCGGGGGATCGGCGAAAAAGGGATTCAATACAAGATGAAGGACTGGGCGTTCAACCGGCAGCGCTACTGGGGCGAGCCGATTCCGATTGTCCATTGCCCGGTGTGCGGTATCGTGCCGGTGCCTTATGAGGAGCTTCCGCTGAAGCTTCCGGAAATTCAGCATTTTGAGCCGGGTACCGACGGCGAGAGCCCGCTTGCCAAAATCGAGTCGTTTGTGTCGTGTACCTGCCCCAAGTGCGGCGGCAGTGCAAAACGGGAAACCGATATTATGCCCCAGTGGGCAGGTTCTTCGTGGTACTTTTTGCGTTATACCGATCCGTTCAACGATAAGGCGTTCGCCGGTAAGGATAAAATGAACTACTGGATGCCGGTTGACTGGTATAACGGCGGTATGGAGCATGTGACGCGCCATTTGATTTATTCGCGCTTTTGGTACAAATTCCTGTATGACATCGGCGAGGTACCCTTCCCCGAACCATACGCCAAGCGCACCGCGCAGGGGCTGATTTTGGGTCCAGACGGCGAAAAAATGAGTAAATCGAAGGGCAACGTCATTGACCCCAACGAGGTCGTGGATGCGTATGGCGCAGATGTGCTGCGTACTTACGTTCTGTTCATGGGCGATTATGAGCAGGCGGCTCCCTGGTCGGACAGCAGCGTCAAGGGGTGCAAACGCTTTATTGAAAGGTCATGGAAGCTGCTCGATATACTGGAGGATAAAGAGGGCTATTCCCCCCGTCTTGAGGCATCGTTCCACAAGACGATAAAAAAGGTCACCGAGGATATCGAGGCACTGAAATTCAATACGGCCATCGCCGCTTTAATGACGCTTATCAATGAGATTTACGACAGAGGTGCCGTTACAAAAACGGAGCTTAAGACGTATTTGACGCTGCTTTGCCCGTTTGCTCCGCACGTCGCCGAGGAGATGTGGGCACAGGGTGGTTTTGGCGCTCTTCTTTCGGCGGGGCAATGGGTTTCTTACGACGAGGAAAAATGTAAGGACAGCGAGATTGAAATCGTAGTTCAGGTCTGCGGTAAGATACGCGATCGTCTGACGGTGCTCGCAGATATTTCACAAGCCGAGGCAATCGCTAAAGCCAAGGCACAGAAAAAAATTCAGGATGAGCTCACCGGTAAAACAATTCTTAAAGAGCTGTATGTTCCCGGAAAGCTTGTCAACATCGTAGCAAAATAAAAGAACCGGCTGCTCCCGGCAACGGAGGCAGCCGGTATTCCGGTTATTCGAACATACTCGTTTTGGCTTGAAAAGACTGACAGCGCGTTGCGTCGCTGCTGGCGGGTTTCGGGTCGTGGCAGCAACCGACCTCGATGCAGTTGAGCGTGCAGAGGTTTTCGGGCCTGCTGTGATATTTGCAGGTGTCAACCGAACAGCCGATGGAGTGGTTTTCATTTGTTTTTTTTGTATTCATGAGAATTCTCCCTTTTTTAAGTCTGCGGACTTTTCCGCAAGTATAGTATACGGAGCAACAACAAAAATATGGGGTGTAAAATTTGAACAGCCGGATTATGGAAAAATGTTACGCACTTTTCGAGCGTGAAACACCGCTGTATCGGTGTGACTGTGGTAAAATTTGCGACAAGGTCTGCTGCCGCGGCGATGAAAAAAAGGCAGTATTTCTATTTCCGTATGAAAAAGAATTGCTGTCGCCTTCTGATTTTCAATTTTTGTCCTGTGAAGGCAACGTCGGCTATGACGCTTTGCTCTGCGGCGGAAACTGCGACCGTAAGACAAGACCGCTCGGATGCCGAATATTTCCGCTGTTTCCGCTGGCGGTTCCGCTGGATGATGGTATACAAATTTCCGTGGTTCTCGATCCGCGCGCGTATGCGCTCTGTCCGTTGTCAGAAAAAACAGAGGTCGTTTCACGTCGGTTTGTGCGCGCCGTTAAAAGAACAGGTGAACTTTTGCTGCTTGACGAGACCACAAAAGCCTACTTACTCGCATTGTCGGACGAGTTGAACGAATACGCGCTGCTCCGGCAGACCATTTTTGATTACAAATAATAATTTGTTTACAAAATATTAACAATTACACACTATCGGCACAATAATTACTGAGTATATATGTAACTGACATTGGTTGCTTGTTTTATTTCATTTTCTCTTTCCAAGACAGCGTCCCGACAATAGCCGGGGCGTTGTCTTTTTAAACAAAAACATAAACAAATATTTTTTCCTCTTGACAAGCAGTAACGGTTTATGTATAATGTGCAAGTGTAAAGGCGAGTGTCTTTACAAATATTTATAAAGCGGGGATCCGTTGTGGCTAAGAATCTGGAAGTCACCTTACTGCTTGATTTTTACGGAGAAATGCTGACCGAAAATCAGAGAAACTTTTTAGAGTACTATTATAATGACGATCTGTCGCTGTCTGAGATCGCGCAGAACGAGGGAATCACACGGCAGGGTGTGCGCGACGCCATCAAACGCGCCGAGGGACAGCTGTTTGATATGGAAAACAGGTTGGGTCTTGCCAAACGCTTTCAGCAGGTGCGCCGGGGCTTGACCGACATTCTCGATTGCGCCGGCGAGATTAACGATTTTAATATGCACAACTCTCTGTCAAGAGAAGTTAACGACGCAGTCGTGCGGATTCGCTCGATTGCCGCGTCGCTCGTCGAATAAGGAGTACCTATGGCATTTGAGGGTTTGTCAGACCGTATAGACGCCGCTTTCAAAAAGCTTCGGAGTAAGGGCAGTCTTACAGAGCACGACGTCAGAGACGCTATGCGTGAGGTAAGGCTGGCGCTGCTCGAAGCAGACGTCAATTATAAGGTCGCCAAGGATTTTACAAATACAGTCACCGAGCGCGCCGTCGGAGAAAAGGTTATGGAGAGCCTGACGCCCGCGCAGATGGTTGTCAAGATCGTCAACGAGGAGCTGACCGCTCTGATGGGCGGTACACAGGCGCGCCTGAACAACGCCCCACATCCGCCGACCGTTGTCATGATGTGTGGTCTGCAGGGCTCAGGTAAAACGACGCACTGTGCAAAAATCGCGCTACGCCTTAAGGGGCAAGGGCATCGTCCGCTTCTTGCCGCGTGCGACATCTACCGTCCGGCGGCCATTAAGCAGCTGCAGGTTATCGGCGCGCAGGCAGGCGTTCCGGTTTTTGAAATGGGAACCGAAAACCCCGTCGTCATTGCCCGTGAGGCCGTAAAGCTTGCCAAGGAGCAGGGATACGACTTCGTGTTTTTAGATACGGCAGGCCGCCTTCATATTGATGAAACGCTGATGAACGAACTGAAAAACATCAAGTCCGAAATCAAGCCCCATGAAATACTGCTTGTTGTCGATTCCATGACCGGTCAAGATGCCGTTACGGTCGCCTCTGCGTTCGACGAGGCTCTCGGCATTGACGGGCTGGTGCTGACAAAGCTCGACGGCGATACCCGCGGCGGCGCGGCGCTGTCGGCAAGAGCCGTTACGGGTAAGCCGATAAAATTTATCGGTATCGGTGAAAAGCTGGAAGACCTCGACGTATTTCATCCCGACCGTATGGCGTCGCGTATCCTTGGTATGGGCGATGTGTTGTCACTGATAGAAAAAGCGGAGACGAACATAAGCGAAAAAAAGGCCGAGGAGCTTGAGCGTAAGCTGCGGCAGAACAAGCTTGATTTCAACGACTTATTAGAGCAGCTTCACGAGATGAAGAAGATGGGCTCAATGAAGGATTTGCTGTCGATGCTGCCCGGCGTCGGCAAAAAGCTCAAGGACACAGAGATTGATGATCGTCAGCTTGATCGCACCGAGGCCATTATTCTGTCGATGACGAAGAAAGAACGTGAGAATCCCGACGTCATCAACCCCTCGCGTAAGCGGCGCATTGCCGCCGGGTGCGGTATGCAGGTCGAGGATGTCAACCGCTTGTTAAATCAATATCGCCAGATGCAGAAGCTGTATAAGCAGATGAACGGCAAGGGTGGCTCAAAGAAAATGCGCCGTATGCGGCAAAGTATGGGCGGCATGGGCGGCATGAGCGGTTTTCCGATGTAAGTATAATAAGCATTAGCGCTTATCTATAAAATTAGAATATTTTTGGAGGAAATTGAGTATGGCAGTCAAAATTCGTCTGCGCCGTATGGGCGCGAAGAAGGCACCTTTTTATCGCATTGTAGTGGCGGACTCCCGCTATCCGCGTGACGGCAGATTTATCGAGGAGCTTGGATATTACAATCCGCTTACTGAACCGGTGGAGGTGAAAATCGACGCCGAGAAGGTCGCAAAGTGGCTTGAGAATGGTGCCCAGCCGACGGATACCGTCAGAGCTTTGCTGAAAAAGAACGGTATTGTGAAGTAATTCCTGTTCTTAATATAGTATCGGGGAAAGGAGCACAATTATCATGAAGGAACTGTTGGAAACGATCGCAAGAGGACTGGTGACTCAGCCGGATGGCGTCGTCGTGACGGAGGATGCACCTAACGAGGAGGGTGTCATCGTCTATCATCTTCACGTGGGTGAAGAGGATATGGGACGGGTCATCGGGAAGCAGGGACGTATAGCGAAGGCAATCCGTACCGTCATGCGTGCCGCCGCTGTCCGAAAAGAAGTCAAGATCCAGGTCGATATCGACTGAGTGCTCGGTTTTTGCCGCCGCTCATTATAGAGCGGCGGTAAAAAGATTTTTAAAGAAAAATACACTGGTGGGAAGTCTTATGCGCAAAGCATATTTAGAGGCGGGGAAAATCGTCGGCACACATGGCGTGCGCGGCGAGCTTCGCTTTGAGCTCTGGTGCGACGGGACGGATTTTCTTAAAAAATTCAAGTATCTGTATTTCGGTAACGACGGCACAGGCGAAACCGCGCTGCTCTCCTGTCGCCCGCACGGCAACTTGGCGTTGTTGCGGCTTGAGGGCGTCAATACCGTCGAGGACGCCGCGGCAAACAGGAACAAGATCCTCTATGTCCGACGTGCCGAAGTGCATTTAAAGCCGGGGGATTATTTCATTCAGGAGCTTATCGGCTGCGAGGTGTTTGATGCGGATACCGGGCGTTTATACGGGCTCATTTCCGATGTGAGCCAAACGGGTGCCAACGATGTCTGGCACATCACAAAGGACGGCGTAGAGGTATTGGTTCCGGCGATTAAGGATGTCGTCGAGAGTGTCGATATCGATGCCGGAAAGGTACTGATCCGGCCGCTCAGGGGGCTTTTTGATGACGATTGATATTCTGACGCTGTTCCCTGAAATGTGTGAGGCGGTGCTCTCTACAAGCATCATCGGACGTGCCCGCGAAAGAGGCCTTGTTACTTTTCAGTGCCACCAGATACGCGATTATACAAAAAACCGGCAGAAGCAGGTTGATGACGCGCCCTACGGCGGCGGCGAAGGGATGCTGATGACCGCGCAGCCGATTGCGGATTGTTTTCGGGCTGTCACCGCCATGCGTCCTGTGAAACCGCATCTGATCTATATGACGCCCGTTGGCAAAACGCTCACGCAGGAACGCGTAAAGGAGCTCGCGGAGATGGACAATATCGCCATTCTCTGCGGTCATTATGAGGGCGTTGACCAAAGAATCATTGACGTGTTTGTCGATGAGGAAATTTCCGTCGGCGATTACGTCGTCACCGGCGGTGAGCTGCCTGCGCTGCTGCTTGCCGACGCTGTCGCCAGAATGCTCCCGGGGGTGCTGAAGAGTGAGGAGGGCTATACGAGGGAGAGCCATTACCACGGGCTGCTCGAGTATCCGCAGTACACAAAGCCCGCCGTCTGGGAGAATCACGAGGTGCCGCCGGTGCTGGTTTCCGGTCACCACGCCAACATTGAGAGCTGGCAGAGAGAACAATCCCTGCGCCTTACGTTCGAGCGGCGTCCCGAGCTTCTTATAACCGCAGAGCTCTCAAAAAAGGAGCAAGATTTCATTACAGAGTTAAAAAACAGCAATTAGTAAATGTTTATATTAATAATGGATATAATATGGTGAAGTTGCACAAATAGAGTTTATGTAAACTCCCGTTGTTTAGCAGTACCTATGAATTATTGAAAAACAGGTCGTAATTGTTCTATTTACATTGACTTAAAGGGCTTTTTTGGATTATAATACAATATGTAAGGCAGTGTCCGCTTTACTATATCTTGTGGGTTAAGCGGCACGATTTAGAGTTGTGGGAGACATATTGTATGTGCGTTAAAGACGTTATGGTTCAGAATCAGGTCGGGCTTCACGCCCGTCCGGCCACCTTCTTCATTCAGAAAGCAAACGAGTTCAAGTCGTCGGTATGGGTTGAAAAAGAGGAGAGAAGGGTCAACGCGAAAAGCCTTCTCGGTGTTCTCTCTCTGGGCATCATGGGCGGTACGCAAATACGTATCATCGCCGGAGGAATTGATGAGGAACAGGCTGTGGACGAGCTCGTCAGGCTTGTGGAATCCGGATTTTCAGAGTAAAACCCAATAAAACGCACCGCTGCGGCGGTGCATTTTTGTTGACGCGGATTTTGACGCGCCGGAAAGTTGTTTTTCTATGGAATCAATGATTTGTGAAGCGGTTATTATACTTTCCCGCGACCGAGAGCGGTACGACCGCTCTGCCGAAATGCAGTGCGCCGCCTTTCGGTTTGAGCCTTTAGAGCGCCAGCCGCTTTTATTGAGCGCTTCGCTCTATGGAAAGCAGTTGGATTTCCCCTCCTTCAACAGTCTGGAGATTCATAACGACCACGAAAAAATGATGCTCAGCGGGCTGCGGTCGGCGCTTGAATCCATGAACGGCGTACGTGAAGCGGTGCCTTCTCTGCGTGCCAACATGGGCTGCGGCATCGTTCCTGCGCTGTTCGGCGTGGTGCCCCGTCTGTTTGAGGATAAAATGCCCTGGGTTAAGGAGCATCTGCCCAAACAGCGGCTCATGGAGATGACGCCGGACGACCTGCGTATCACCCCCGAGTTTCAAATGGCTCTCGACCATATGGACTATATGCGCGAGCGGCTGGAGGGCAGCGGCGTCAGGCTGTTCCCGGTGGATATTCAGGGGACGTTTGATACCGCGCACATTTTACTGGGCGATTCGATTTTCTATGAGCTATACGACGATCCCTCTTTTGTCCATCACCTTTTAGATCTCAGCTGCCACGCCATATCCATCGCCTTAAGGGAGTGCCGTGCACGTATGCCCGAATCGGAGCGCGAGATGCCCCACTACAACGCGCTGGTAATGCCGCGCGAATTGGGCGGGCTGAAGCTGAGCGAGGATACCCCCACGCTGTTAAACAAAGAGCAGATTGCCGAATTTATAACGCCCTATATGCACCGCGCGCTGGCGGAGGCAGGCGGAGGATATATCCATTATTGCGGTCAAAATCCCCATTTGTATGAGGCGGTGATGAATGAACCTTTGGCATATGCGTTGAATTTCGGGAACCCCGAAAAGCACGACATGGCGCAAGTGCTTTCCGACTGCGCGGCGCACGGCAAGCTGTACTATGGCAGCCTTGCGCAGCAGAGCGGCGAGCTGGATATACCCGAAATCACCCGGTTGCTGCGCGCCTCCCGCTTAAACGGACGGCTTCATCTGCTGCTCACGCACAGCTGTCAATACGATCAGGTAAAGAAAGTAAGCGAGGCTTGGGATGAGGCAGTGGAGAACGCAGTTTACGCGGATTGATGGTATTTTTCTATCTGCGGCGGCGATACTGCTTTTAACAGACGGAGGCGCGTATGGAGGATAACAGAGAAAGATTAAAACGGCTCAAAGCGAAAGCCAACCGGCTTCCGCTGACGCCGGGCGTCTATATTATGAAGAACGCCGCCGGGGAAATTATTTATATCGGCAAAGCCAAGGCGCTGAAAAACCGCGTGACGCAGTATTTCACCCTTCAGGGGCAGGAAAATATCAAGGTGCAGAAGATGGTTGACAATGTTCAGGAGTTTGACTACATTCTGACTGACAGCGAGTTCGAGGCGCTCGTGCTCGAGTGCAGCCTGATTAAACGCCATCATCCGAAGTACAACATTCTGCTCAAGGACGACAAGGGGTACCATTATATAAAGGTGACGGGCGAGGAATGGAAGCGTCTTTCCTATGTGTTTCGTCAGGAGGAAGACGGCAGCCGGTACTACGGACCGTATACGGGCGGCTTTCTCGTCTCCCAGTCTGTGGACGACGCCAAACGGATTTTTAAGCTGCCCACCTGCGGCAAGGTGTTCCCATGCGACATCGGGAGAGGCAGACCATGCCTTCGTTTCTATATTTCCCAGTGCTCCGCCCCGTGTGCCGGACACATAAAAAAAGAAGAGTACAACGATGCCGTTGACGACGCAGTTGATTTTCTGATGGGCGGTGATGCCGTGCATGTCAAGGAGATTACGGCGGCGATGGAAAAGTGCGCAGAAGAGCTGGATTTTGAAAGGGCGGCGGTGCTGCGTGACAGGCTGTCGGCAATCCAAAAGGTGAAAGAGCGGCAGAAGGTGATTTCCGCAACGCACAAGGAACAGGATATATTTGCTCTTGCCTCCGGCGATCAAAAAACCTGCTTTGCCGTTCTTCGGTTTATCAAAGGTCAGCTTGCTGACAGCGTCCATTATATTTTTGACGAGCTGTCGGAGCCCGAGGCGGGGCGTGCGTCGTTTCTGACCGCGTTTTACGATTCTCATGACCGCATTCCTCCGCGTATCGCTTTGGACGGGGAAGTGGAGGGAAAGGAAAATTTGGAGCGGTATCTCTCCGAAAAAAGAGGGGCAAAGGTACAGATTACGCTGCCGCAGAAGGGCGAGCAGGTACAGCTTCTTGAAATGTGCCGTCAAAACGCGCTACAAAAGCTGACCGAATACATGACTTCCCGCTCCGGGCGAGAGCTTCAGGGGCTTTTAGAGCTTCAGGCGCTTTTAAAGCTGCCTGTGCTGCCTCGTGTGATTGAGGCGTACGATATCTCGCATACAGGCGGGGAGGACGCGGTCGGCGGTATGGTTGTTTATCGTGACGGTAAACCTTTGAAAAGCGCCTACCGCAGATTCACCATTAAAAGCTTTGAGGGACAGGACGATTGCCGCGCCCTTGCGGAGGTTGTCAGCCGCCGTTTGAACGAGCATAAAAAATCCGAGGATAAATCCTCGGGTTTCGGATTGCTGCCGGATGTAATTCTGCTTGACGGCGGCAGGGCGCAGGTGCACGCGGTCAGCACCGTCCTGGAGGCCTTTGACATCGATATTCCGCTGTTCGGTATGGTTAAGGACTCCCGGCACCGCACGGCCGCCATCGCGTCAAGCGGCGCGCGCGTTGAATTTAACGTAAAGAGAAAAGCCTTTACTCTTGTTTACAACATTCAAGAAGAAACGCATCGTTATGCCATTGCGTATCATCATAAAAAGCATACAAATAACACGATGTCCCTTATGCTGTGCGAGATTGACGGGGTCGGCAAAACGCGCGCGGCGGCATTGTTAAAGCATTTTTCAAGTTTAGAGGCCATAAGGAAAGCAAGTGTCGCGGAGCTTAACTCTGTAAAGGGAATAAACATTACAGTTGCTGAAGCTATCTACAAGAGCTTTCATACTGATTCTTAACTCATTGCCGCATTTTCTCCATAGCCCGAATCACATTTCCCGTCAGACGTACACACTCGTCGAGGCGGGTTTTTGTTTTTTTCGGTTCGGTAATGAAATCGTAAAAGCTTTGCGCCTCATAACCCATAAGCTGCGCCTTTGTCTTGTCGCCGCAGAGTACGGTTTTACCGCCGTTAGCGTCATAAAGAGAGACACCCGTCAACTGAGAAATACTTTTAACAGTCAGCGTTCCCTTATCGCCGATAATCTGTGAAACCCCGCGCGATTGTCCGACTTTCGAGTAGGTGACGGTCACCAGCTTATCGGGGTATGCGAAGACCGCGCTGCCGCAGCCGTCGGCGCCGGTATATACCTGACGGCGTATTCCTGTGATTTCGTCGGGAATCCCGAACAGATCGAGCGCCGGATAGACGCAGTAGACGCCGAGGTCGTTGAGCGCGCCGGTTTTTAAGGCGGGATTGAAAATGTTCGGATTCTCACCGCGGAGCAGCGCCGGATATTTAGAAGAGAGCTGTGAGTAGTCGAGGTTTGCCGAAGTAATCGTTCCGATTTTTTCGGCAGCTGTCAAAAACCCCTGCCGGACGGGGGTGTGCATATACATGATCGCCTCAATAAAAACCAGCTTGTTCTTATCGGCGATGCTTAAAAGCGTATTGTATTCTTCAGCCGATACGACGGTTGGTTTTTCGCAGATGACATGCTTGCCGCTTTCAAGAAGCGCCTTGCACTGCATAAAGTGCAAAGCGTTCGGGCTGGCGACGTAAACGCTCTCTGTATCGCTCGCGCAGAGCGCGTCAAGCGTCGTAAACACCCGCCGCGCGCCCGTCTTTTCAGCAAAAACAGCGCCGTTTTCAGCGCTTCTTGAGTAAACGCCGTCGGGGATTAGCCCCTTAACGCGCCGCACGCCGCTTAAAAATGCTTCGGTAATCCACGAAGTACCGATGACGGAAATGCTGATGTTATTCATCGTTTCTCTCCCTGTCCGGATTCAGCAAATTTCGGATGTTTTCCACCGAAACGACGCCCGAAAAAAACTGAACGGTCTTGGATACTCTTTCGAGCGGGGAAGGGTTCCAGTCCGTTTTGGGGGCGGCTTTCAACCCCTTGCCGGCGAGAACGCCGCAGAAGAATTCGGCGCGCCGTTCAAAATCCCGGTAATTCTTGAGTTGCGGGGACGACCACCCGGTTTCGGCGACGGCCATATAACGCGGAAAGCACAAGTATGCCATTTTTTCAAGATTTGTCACATATTCCGTCCAGATCGGCGACTCGATGCCGATAATGCGGCGTTTGCCCGTTTCGGACAGATTTTTTAACCCGGTGGGTTCATAAGCATAAACGGCTTTGAGCGAATACATACCGTAGGGATAGTCCGCATAATACGGCTTGAATGGCGAAAGAATCAGCGCGTTGCCGTCGTTGGCCCATTTGGCGCTGACACCGGTTTTGTCCATCCAATACTGTGCCGTCGTGTCGGGACAGAGATTCCCCCCGTTCAGGCTCTCGTTCCATACGACGGTTCTTTTATTCTTCGTTTTCAAATAATCGGAAAAATAGTTGACGAAATAACCCTGTAACTCCTCGGCGTTTTGTAAGCCGAGTGACCGTATTTTTTCCTGACATTTCGGGCAGCTGTTCCAGCGAGACTTAGGTGCCTCGTCGCCGCCCAGATGAATCATGGGATCGGTAAAAATATCACAAAGCTCGTCAAGAATATCGCGGATGACCGCATAAGTGTCATCGTTTCCGGCACAGAGGATGTCGCGGAAAACGCCGCCGCAGGTTTTAACCTGTAACTCTTTGCCTGTACAGGAGAGGTCGGGGCGCGCATGCAGGAGAGCGGTGACATGTCCCGGAACGTCAAGCTCCGGAATGACTTCGATATATCGTTCATGGCAGTACCGGACGATCTCCAAAAGTTCTGCTTTTATGTAGAAGCCGCCGTAGGGCTCGTTTCGTATATCGTTTTTATTGAACGTCGAGGCGTTGCGGACACAACCCTTTTCGGTAATCTCCGGATGCTTTTCCAGTTGGATTCTGAAACCCTGATCGTCTGCGAGATGCCAGTGAAAGCGGTTGAATTTGAAGAGCGACGCTGAGTCAATCATCTTTTTCAGCTCATCCACGCTCTGCATATGGCGCGCACTGTCAATCATGAAGCCGCGGTACGAAAAGCGCGGAGCGTCAATGATTTCAACGGTCGGCAGACAGTCAAGATGGGAAAGAGCCAGCTGTCTGAGCGTTGTTTTTGCGCGGAAAACGCCGATTTCGCTTCCGGCGCTGATGGCGATGCTCCGTTCGGTGATTTTCAGGCGGTAACTTTCCGGGTTGTCCGCGTTTTTATCGATAAACACGGTGCTTATCAATTCTTCAGGGGATTTTCCCTTAAGCGGCAGAGTGCCGCCGCCGTAGTCGATAAAAGCGGGCTTCGGCAGTATATACATAGGCGCGCCTCCTTCTAATGTAAATATTTTAGCGTATCCTCTTTCATTTTTCAATAGAATATACTATAATGTACAAAATTGTTTTGGGGGTGCTACCAGTGGTTAGCGTCAGGCAATACGCGGACGGGGACAGGGAAGCTGTCGAGCGGATTTGTACCGAAACGGGCGCGGCAAAGGCATTTACGGACGAACGCCGTCGGGAAATCCAACTTTATATGTATAACCGGTTTTACACCTCTAAGGCAAATGAGACCTGCTTTGTCGGTGTTGACGAGGAGGACGTGCCGGTCGGCTATATCCTTTGCGCCCCCGACCGAAAGAGTTACCGGCACGGTTACTTTCGCGATGAGGTCGCCGCCATACGGAAGTTGAACTTCTGGTGGTCAATAAGCGCGCTCGGGGAAATGATCTTGTCGTTTCCCTTTGAGAAAAAATACCCCGCTCATCTGCACATCGACTTGTCTGAGGGGTATCGTTCACAGGGGCTCGGTTCAAGGCTGATGACCGCGCTGTGCGATAAACTGAAGAACGACGGCGTCAGGGGTGTGATGCTGATTGTAGGCGGCGAGAATATGGGGGCGATTCGCTTTTATCAAAAAAACGGTTTTATAATTCTTCTCGGCACAAAAATATTTAAGGTGATGGGGAAAACGCTATGAGAATCGAAGTGATGAGACAGATCGAGGAAACCGGTTTTATCGCCGTTGCCGACGACCATTACGAGGAGGGCGTCCTGCCGTCGATTGCCGAAGCGCTTCTTGAGGGCGGCGCTTCGCTTTTAGAGCTGAAGTATGACATCGGCGACCTTGACAGGACAAACGAGGCGTCCGAAGCCGTCATGCTGCTGAAGTCGCAGTTCGGCGATGAGCTTCATGTCGGCGTAGGCGGCATTTTTACCAAAGCACAGGTAAGGCTTGCCGTGAGCGCCGGCGCCGAGTTTATTTCCTCTCCCGACACGAATGCCGACGTCATCGCCGAAACGCTTGCGGCGGGGCTTGTTTCCCTGCCCGGGGCAATGACGCCGACCGAGATTACGCTCGCCAACCGCTGTGGTGCGGACTATGTCCGGTTTTTCCCCGCAGGCACGGCGGGGGAGCCGTATTTCAAAGCGATTCATCCGTCGATTAAGCATGTAAAGCTGATTGTCAGCGGCGGCGTGACGCTTGAAAACTATAAGCGTTTTCTGATCAGCGGAGCGTTCGGTGCCGCTGTCGGTCAGAATATTATCAACGACAGGTTTCTGTCGGCTGGGAACTATCAGGGGATTACCAATGTCGCCAAGCAGTATATCCGTACAAAAAAGGAAACACCCATCGTCCGCACCTCCTTTTAGGGGAAAAATAACCAAAATCCAACCTTTTGTGCCTTGTACCCCATAGTTTTTTTAAAAAACGCTTGACACGGGGAAAAGGGAAATATATAATACATATAGACTCATACTGTCGTCATGCGGCTTTGTGGGACGTTGTACTTATTTTGTGTGCGGCGGTGTTGTCTTTTTTACCGTCGTAACCAATTTGTAAAGGAAGGTTTCAATGAAGAGAATTCTTGCATGCGTACTTACCCTTGCTCTTGCGCTGGGCATGACTCCTATGGTGTTTGGCGCCGACAATCCTGGTGCCACGGCAGAAATCAAGAAGAGCGGTACCACCATTACCGTTACCGTGAAGCTTCCGGCGGTTACGAAACTGACCGCCTGCATTGTCAGCGTTGAGTTTGATCCTATTGTTGTATCCATTCCCCTGCAGACTAGCGGCTATGCCGCGACCTATGTGCCGACGGATGAAACCGATGCTATTCCGTATTTCATCGGTGAACATCAGGGTGGTTTTGCGGAGAGCAGGGACGATCTTGTTAAGGATGCGTTCATGAGCAGCGGCGGTGTTACAAAAACCGAAGCTACTCCGTTTGCCGTGTTCACTTTCACCGTTGTGGACAATGAAGCTTTGACAACAGATTTCAAGGTAACACTCGAGCAGTTCTATGCCGACGGCATAACGATTGCCAACGGCGAGGGCATGACGATTTTGAACCAGTCTGTCGACCTTACCGTTGATACCTCCAGTGACGGCGAAACGGAGCCATCCGATGAAGCCGCGGAGCTTGCTCAAAAGATCAAGGACCTTTTGACGCAGGTTGGGATGGGTGCTATTCTTGAGGATCCCACCATCAGCGGTCTGATCGATCAATTCGCTGACTTATTCGGAGGCGGCAACACGGCTGATGACTTCTTGGCGATTCTTGACAGCATCATCGGCGGTGATTCCGGCAATTTCAATTTTGACGAGATTATTCAGTTCTTTACGAACATCTACGAACAGATTGCTGCTTTGATTGGCGGTGGCGATGATACCACAAAAGCAACGACAACTACAACCACTTCTGACGATGACTACTCCACTGAGGAATCCACCGATGACGCCGATAACGGTGAGCACAGCGCAGGCGACGCCGGTATTGCCCTTGCCGTAACCATTTGCCTTGCGGCAGCCGCGGCATTCGTTATCTCCAAGAAGAAGGAAGACTAAAGCCCGCTAACAGTAACGCAAGAATACTGAAATAAACTCTTTAAGGCCGTGGTTTTTATCACGGCCTTAATTTAAAGGCGATGGGAGTCGAACCCAATACGCCGGAAATACAAGATTATCCGCATCCTCGTGCGTTTTCCTCCTTGCCATACGACAGTATGGCATCGTCGGAGAAACACCCGATTACACAAAAACTCTTGTATTTCAGGTGTTTCACAGTTTTGAAAGAGCGGATTTTTGTCAGCACAAGTCGAGAAACCGAAGGACTTATAACGCAGTGATGACGTAAAGACGCTTTTCAAAACCGTATCGTGTTCGATTCCCGTCGCCTTAAGCTTACAGTTTTAAGGGGCGAAGACTTTTGAGAAAGACAAAGAAAACCTTTAAGTTCGCGTCGGTATTGGCAGTATTGCTCATCCTGCCGTTGCTGTCGGGCTGTACGGTGCTTTCCGATATGGGGGACATACTTGACGGCTACAGAGGTCCCGCGTATACCGGAATATCGCAGACGGCGTCAGATTCGCAGGACGATTACTCCACGCTCCCGGGAGCGGCGGGCGAGGGGTTCACGGTTTTCTTCATTGATGTCGGTCAGGCGGACAGCGCCGTTGTCCTGTGCGACGGCTGCGCAATGCTCATCGATGGGGGCAATGTCGAGGACAGCAGCCGGGTGGTGTCAGTACTACGAAAGCTTAAAGTATCGCACCTTGACGCCGTAGTCGGCACCCATGCCGACGAAGACCACATCGGCGGTCTTTCGGGGCCTCTGAGTGTCATGACGGCTGAGACAGTATTCGCTCCAAAGACCGGTTCGGACACAAAGGCGTACACGAATTTTGTCAAAGCGGTTAAAAAACAGGGGCTGTATTTGACACATCCGGCGTTTGAGGAGAAGTTGTATATCGGTACGGCGCTGGTGACGTTTCTCTCGCCGACCGAGGAAATCGATACCGATAACACCAATAACACATCCATCGTTTTGAAAGCGGAATACGGAAAAACGTCTTTCCTGTTTGAAGCGGACGCCGAGACAGAACTGGAGACGGCCATTGTTGAGTCCGGCGCTGACCTTAGCGCAACGGTCCTCAAGGTCGGCCACCACGGCTCATCGTACTCGACCTCATACCGCTTTTTGCGCGAGGTCATGCCGCAATATGCCGTTATATCGGTCGGCAAAAACAATAGTTACGGTCACCCCGACGAGGGAACCTTAAGCCGTCTTTCGGACGCGGACGCAAAGATTCTGCGCACCGACGAGCAAGGCGACATCATCATTTCGAGCGATGGGAAGAAGCTTACCTTCTACGACAAAGCCTCCTGACAATGCCATATAACAAAACCGCCCTTTTACGGGCGGCTGTTTGTTGTCATATATCAGCGGATATCTAAAGCTGGAGCGGCTTTCCGCTTTAAGCCTTTTCTTCAAGGCGCTTATTTCTGAAATAGAGGAAAATATCCGTCGCCACCATAAAAAAATTGAGGATATAAAAGGTCAGCACATAGGTGATATGTCCCGAGAGGAGTTTGGCGGAAATGCCGCAGACATACCCGAGCAGGACGAGCAGCAAAAACAGCAGGCTTTTACCCTTAACGGAGCGCGAGGTATACGATTTATAAATTGCCAGCGGCCACGACGCGCCGAAGCATACGACCATCGCCGCCTCAAAAAATTGACTCATACGGTACCTCCGGATTGGTTTACAAATATGTTAGCACACCCGTGCCCTCTTTACAAGAGGCTGCAAAATAAATAAAAAATTTGCAGCTGAAAAACAAAAAAATACTTGACAAAGGGAAAACGATACAGTACACTAACACTACGAAATGCGATGACGGAATTATGCGCGGCGGGCGTCCTTTCAGAGAGTCGGCGGCAGGTGCGAGCCGACAGACAAGTGCCAAGGCAGTCTCCTTCCCGAGCAGAGCTCCTGAACCAACAACATAGGGAGCGACGGTTAGGCCCCGTTATAGAGCCTCGGGCTTTTCCCAGAGCCTCTGAGTGACCGCCGCAGGCGGTAATACGGGTGGTACCGCGGTAATTTATTTATCGTCCCGGAAATCCTTCATAGGGTTTCCGGGTATTTTTATGTGAGGTGATAGTATGAAAAACTTGAAAATCGTCGACGTGACCCTGCGCGAGAGCTCGGCTAATCCGGATTTCTCTCTAAGCTTTAAGGAGAAAATAGAAATCTGCAGACAGCTTGACAAACTGAACACGGACGTTATTGAAACGGGAGAGCTAAAGGACGAAAAGGCCGACGCGTTATTTTTACATACGGTGAGCGTCCTTCTGAAAAACAGTGTGCTTTCAGTCGGCACCGGCCTCACGACAGCGGATACTGACAAGGCGTGGAAGGCGGTTTGTGTCGCGAAAAAGGCGCGGCTGCACATCGTGGTGCCCGTGTCTCCCGTCAAGATGGAATATGAGCTTCATTTAAAACCCGATCAGGTACTTGACATGATCGGAACACTCATATCGCATGCGGTTTCGCTCATGCCCGATGTGGAGTTTACCGCCGGCGATGCCACGCGCGCCGACAGGGAGTTTTTGTATAAGGCGCTCCTGAGGGCTGCCGAGAGCGGGGCGAGGATTATCGACATCTCCGACTGTGCCGGAACGATGCTTCCCTCGGAGATGGGACAGTTTATCAAAGAGTTAAAGCAAAACGTCCCGGCCTTGTCTGGCGTAAGGCTGTCGGTTCAGTGCGGCGATGAGCTTGGCATGGGTGCCGCCAATGCTTTTGCCTGTGTCTCCGAGGGCGTGATTCAGCTAAAGACGGCCGTAGGCATTGCTTCGGTGCCGTCGCTTGAGGCGGTGGCGCACGTTCTGCGGATAAGGGGGGACTCTCTCGGGGTGACATGCCGCTTAAAAACTACGGAGCTGAGCAACACCCTGTTAAAGCTTTCGATGATTACAAAGACGAAGAAAAGTTTGTCCTCGCCGTTTGACAGCGGCGTCGAGGAAGCGGGTCCCGAGACGGGAACGCTCGACGGTTCGGCACAGATGACGGCAGTCAGCCGCTATATTAAAAAATTGGGCTACGATCTCTCCAAGGATGATCTTCTGAAGGTTTACGAGGCGTTCAAACGGATAGCCGAGAAGAAGAGCGTCGGGAAGAAGGAAATCGAGGCGATCATTGCCAGCAGCGCGCTGCAGGTGTCTCCGACATATAGACTGATACGCTATGTGATTAACAGCGGTAATGTAATTACGCCGACGGCGCATATCACATTAGAAAAGCAGGGCAAGGAACTACAGGGCTTTTCGGTTGGAGACGGTCCGATTGACGCGGCATTTTTAGCCATAGAGCAGATTACAGGTCATCATTTCGAACTGGATGATTTCCAGATTCAGTCGGTCACCGAGGGGCGCGAGGCCATGGGCGATGCCCTTGTCAAGCTTCGCTCGCAGGGCAGACTTTATTCGGGAAAAGGGATTTCCACCGATGTGATTGGTGCAAGTATACACGCGTATATCAGCGCTCTCAACAAAATCGCTTTTGAACAAACATAACGGGGAGGAGCAGAAATATGAAGCTTTCATTTTCGACCAATGGCTGGACCGGCTTTTCGTGGCAGGACTATTACACGATGGCAAAGGATCTCGGTTATAAGGGGATTGAGATCCATAATATTAACTCCGATGCGTTCAAGGGCAAAAACTCACCGCTTTCCAAGGCGAACGCAGCCGAAAACGTACGGGTGCTCGCCGAGCTGGACCTTTCGATCGCCTGTCTTGACGCCATGTGTAATATGGGTCAGGCAAGCGCCCTTAAGGAGAACTGCCGCATCGTCGAGGAGTATATCGAAACAGCGAACCGTATGCGCTGTCCCTATGTACGTCTGTATGCGCTTGACACCGAGGGCGTCAGCGAGTTCTGCGATGAAACGGTTGCCGAGGCGCTTTACACGCTTCTGCCCATAGCGCAGGAAAAGGGCGTAACACTGCTGATTGAAACGGCGGGTATTTACTCGGACACCGTGCGGCTGGGAAATCTTTTGAACCTGTTTGCTTCCGACAACTTAGCCGCGCTTTGGGATCTGCATCATCCGTATACATACTTTAAAGAGAGTCCCGAGGAAACCGTTACCAATCTCGGCGCGTATATTAAGCATGTCCATGTCAAGGACAGTGAGCTTATCAACAATAAGCGTTCCTACTGTCTCATGGGCGAGGGCGATTTGCCGCTTGAGCAGATGCTCGGTGCACTGCGCTCCATCAACTACGACGGCTTTATTTCGCTCGAATGGCTGCCGACGTGGCTTCCTGAGCTGTCCGACCCGGGCATTGTCTTTCCTCATTTCATTAATTTCATGAGCGTCTTTGACGATTCGCTCAAAGGCTCGGGCGTACTGTATGACAACAAGGCCGGCACGGGCAAATACGTCTGGAAGAAGGAAATCCTCATCAGCCGTACCTTCTCGCAGGTGCTGGATCGCATGGTTGATGAATTTCCGGATCAGTACGCATTCAAGTATACGACGCTTGACTACACGCGCACCTACGCGCAGTTCCGCGATGATGTTGACGCGTTTGCCAAGAGCTTAATTGCGATGGGCGTAAAGCCCGGCACACATGTCGCCATATGGGCGACCAATATCCCGCAGTGGTTTATCACCTTTTGGGCCACGGTGAAGATCGGCGCGGTGCTCGTCACGGTCAACACCTCATATAAGATTCACGAAGCGGAGTATCTTTTCCGACAGTCGGATGCCCACACACTCGTCATGATTGACGGTTACCGCGATTCCAACTATAAAGGAATCGTTCAGGAGCTGTGCCCCGAGCTGAAAAATACAACGCCCGGTCAGCCGCTCCATGCGCGGCGTCTGCCGTTTTTACGCAATATTATCACCTGCGGCTTCAAGATGGACGGCGCACTGACATGGGACGATGCCGTCGCAATGGGGAACACAGTGCCGGTAGAGGAAGTACATCGCCGTGCCGCCGCGGTCGATCCGCAGGATGTCTGCAATATGCAGTACACCTCCGGCACGACGGGGTTCCCTAAAGGCGTCATGCTGACGCATTACAACATTGTCAACAACGGCAAGTGTATCGGTGACCGCATGGACTTTTCAACGGCTGACCGTCTCTTGATTCATGTTCCTATGTTTCACTGCTTCGGCATGGTTCTCGGCATGACCGCCGCTATGACGCACGGTACGACCGTTCTGCCCCTGCCGTATTTCTCCCCGAAACCGGCTCTCGCCTGTATCAACTTAGAGCGCATTACCGCGTGCCACGGCGTGCCGACGATGTTCATCGCCATGCTCGCCCATGAGGATTTCCCGAAGACCGATTTTTCGTATATGCGCACCGGCATCATGGCCGGCAGTCCCTGCCCGATTTCGGTCATGCAGGAGGTTGTCGATAAGATGCATATGACGGAGATCACCATTGTCTACGGTCAGACCGAGTCGTCGCCGGGCTGTACGATGAGCAGCGCCGACGATCCCTTGGAGGTGCGCGTATCGACGGTCGGCGCGAACCTCCCGGAGATTGAATGCCGGGTCGTCGATCCCGAAACGGGGCTTGACATGCCCGACAATGCGAATGGTGAGTTTTTGGCGCGCGGCTATAATATCATGAAGGGCTATTACAAAATGCCCAAGGCTACGGAAGCCGCCATCGACAAGGACGGCTGGCTGCATACCGGCGACCTTGCCGCCCGCACACCCGAAGGCAATTTTAAAATTACCGGACGCCTCAAGGATATGATTATCCGCGGCGGCGAAAACATTTATCCGAAGGAAATCGAGGAATTCCTTTATACCCATCCGAAGGTTAAGGATGTACAGGTCATCGGCGTGCCGGATGTTCGGTTCGGTGAGGAGATCATGGCGTGCGTCATTCTCAAGGAAAACGAGAGCGCAATCGCCGAGGAGCTGCAGCAGTATGTGCGTGACCACATGGCACGCCACAAGGTGCCGCGGTATGTGGATTTTGTCACTGAATTCCCGATGAACGCCGCCGGTAAAATACTGAAATACAAAATGCGTGAGGCGGCTATCGAAAAATATAACCTCGGCGACGCCGCCGGCGTTGAAACCGCCTGATGAGAACGCTTGTTTTCACGGTCACGCCCGAATTTGACGGGCGCAGACTCAAAGCCTTTCTGCGCGGGAGCGCGCGCTGTTCGGGACATCTGATCAACACCTTGAAAAACACAAGCGGGGGCATCCTGATAAACGGGGTGCCCTCACGCACGATTGACCCCGTGCGTACGGGCGACACGGTGGCGTTGAACATCGCCGAAACCTCAACGCCGCCTTTAGTCTTCGACTATCCGCTGAGTATTCTTTTTGAAGATGCGGATTTGCTCGTCGTCAATAAACCTGCCGGGCTGTCGATGCACCCGACCTACAATCACAAGAACGGTACGCTTGCCAACGCCGTCGCTTCGTATCTTGCCCAAAAAGGAGAACCGCCTGCCTGTATGCGCGCAGTCGGGCGGCTCGACAAAGGGACCTCCGGCGTCGCCGTATTGGCAAAAAATCTCTATGCCGCTTCAGTTCTAAGCGGTGAACCGGAGAAGGAATACTTAGCGCTTATCGGGGGAAGGCTTACCGGAGAGGGCGTCATCGACGTGCCGATTTACCGTCCGTTTCCGGACAAAACCCTGCGTGCTGTTGGTGGGGGCGACGCCGCTGTTACGCGATATAAAGCCTTGAGGGAAGCGGGCACTTTCACGTTGGTACGCGTTTTTCCGCAGACAGGACGCACGCATCAGATACGCGTACATTTTCAATATATAGGGTTCCCGCTTGTCGGGGATGAGCTGTATGGCGGAGAAAAAAGCCCGTTCTTCGACAGACCGGCGCTCCATTGCGAAAAGGTAACGCTTCGTCATCCGGTCACAAGGGAAACGATGACGTTTTTTGCCCCTCTGCCCTCGGATTTTCTAAAAGCAACCGCCCCTTGAATATACGGCTGTATATTCAAAGGGCGTTTTTTGTCATTGTCAATGAAATTGTCAATGTAAAGTCAGTTACTTTCCAAAATAATTCCAAAAAAGAAATTATATTTGGAATTAAAGCGAATATGGCTGAGTTATGAACATTATGAACAGGTTTATGAACACCCGCAAGCAAAAAACTTTACAAAGAGGCGGTGGGAATAATTCGTAAAAATACAGTTTCAATGCACGCGACTAACCACTCATACAATTTGACAGAAACTTTAATAATCAATAGCAATTTCGACGGGTATCCGGTTCTGGAACAGGACAACGCTCTGAAACCCGGCTTCCAGAGCCATTTTGTAAGCGATGTCAACGTCCATGCCGATTTGCTCGGCATAGTGTGCGTCCGAGCCGACCGAAATCAGCTTGCCGCCAAGCTCTTTAAAGCGTTTAACGGTTTTTAGCTCCGGAGAAGTCTTATTCAGCTTCTGGCGCAGTCCGCCTGTGTTAATTTCAAGTGCCTTGTCTTTTTCGGCGACCAGTTTTAATAGTTCATCTATCTTGTCGCTGTAGTCGTCAAGGTTCTCGTCAATACCTCCCACGCTGTAAAAATAGCGGAACGGATAGGTGATATGCGCCAGTACGTCAAAATTGCCCCACTGGGTCATTTGGAGCATTTCGTCGATATATTCGCTCATTAACGCGTGGAGGTCCATGCCCTCAAAGCTTTTCATATAATAGAAGTCCTGCCGTGCTCGAAGGTTGTGCATCGAGCCGATGACCGTGTCGTACTTCTGGGCGTTGAGGATTTTTTCGGCAAGTTTCGGAACAAAGTGCGGCTGGGCAAGCTCAATACCCTGCAGCACGAGGAGCCTGCCGCGAAAGGCGCTTTTGGCCTTAGCCGTTTCGAAATAGCTTTGAACGATACGCCGGTCGTAAGAGTCTTCAAGAAACGAATCCACCTCGCAGTGGTCGGTGAAGGCTACCGCGCGCAAATTTTTTGAAACGGCCGTCTCACACATGAACATCGCGGAGTGATGGCCGTCGGGCGAATTATCGGTATGGACATGAGAATCCATAATGCGTTTAAAATTCATAGTATCTCTCCTTGCTTTTTGTCATCATATCACAAAGAAAAAGCGTTGTCCATACTTGACTTAGGAAACACGCGGCAGTATAATTCAAATAATAGGCATGTGTTAAAAGTTTACACTTTCAACACAAAAAAGGCGTTACTTCCATTCTACTTTGCGTATCCGCATTTTTATGAGGCTTTCATGTCCTTTTTGGACATAAAGCCCGGAAAGGACACGAGTTTTATTATGCCTGATAAAAGAATCGTACGCGCAAACGCCAAAATCAATCTGCTTCTCGATATTTTAGGGGTGCTTGACAACGGCTATCACAGCCTGTATATGATTATGCAGTCTGTCGATTTCTACGACACGATCACGGTCAGCCTTGACGCGGCAAAGGGGATACATCTCTACTGCGATGCCCCGAATATTCCCTGTGATGAACGCAACACCGCCTATCGAGCGGCAGCCGCCTTTTTTGAGGCGACAGGAATCGAAATCGGCGCGCAGATACGCATTGAAAAACGAATCCCTATGGCGGCAGGTCTTGCGGGCGGCAGCGCGGATGCCGCGGCGGTTCTCTTTGCACTCAACGACCTTACCGGAAAACCGCTGACGGACGACGGGCTTTTGGCGGTCGGGGTCACGGTCGGAGCGGACATACCGTTCTGCCTGAAAGGCGGTACGGCTCTGGCGCAGGATATCGGCGGGGTGCTGTCGTCTTTGCCGCTGATGCGGGACTGTCACATCGTTCTGGCAAAGCCCGCGCACGGTGTTTCGACCAAGGAGGCCTATAAGGCATATGATACGGCATGGTGGATTCGTCACCCGAAGAACCCGTTGATGCTCAGTGCCGCCGTAAGGGGCGACTTGTACGAAATGGGGCGTTATTGTGAAAACGTGTTTGAGCAGGTAGTCGATATTCCGCAGCGCGCGGATATCAAATACATCATGCGAGAGGCGGGAGCTATCGCCGCCTGCATGACCGGTTCCGGATCGACGGTATACGGCATATTCGAGAAGAAAGACGGCGCCAAACAGTGCGCGGACGCTCTCAAATCGGTTGTACCGGAAATATTTCTGACAAAACCTCATAAATCCGGCGTCTATTTTGAATAAAACAAAAAAGGAACGCCCATAATCCGGACAAGGATTATGGGCATTTATTTTTTTGGAGGTTACTTTATGACAGACAGAAAAACGATACTTATGGTAAAAGCAATGATTTGTGCGCTGACACTCACTTTAACCTTTTCGGTCACGTCGTTTGCCAAAACTGCGCAGTCGGTACGGACAAGCTGTGTACGCCTGCATATTCTCGCCAATTCCGACAGTGACAAAGACCAAAAAGTCAAGCTGCTTGTGCGCGACGCGCTCCTTGAGAGCGGGAGTGCTCTGTTTTCCGGTGTGGTGACCGCCGATAACGCCGCGCAAATTCTCGACGAGTCCAAGGAGCAGATGATAGCGGTTGCCGAAAAAGTGCTTAACGAAAACGGTTTACCCTATGGCGCGGATATCGTGCTTTGCAACGAGTATTTTACGACCCGCACCTACGGGGACTACACGCTGCCCGCCGGACGGTATACCGCCGTCAAAGTTTTACTTGGAGAAGCCGAGGGTCACAACTGGTGGTGCGTGATGTTCCCGCCGCTCTGCCTGCCGGGTTTTTGTGAAACCAATCCGTCAGCGTACCTTACTGAGGACGGTTCGTCACTCATAGAGGAAGATCCCAAGCTTGAACCGCGCTTTAAGATTGTGGAATGGTATGAAAAGCTGAGTCAGGAAGTAAACGGCTCTAAAACCGCGCCCTGAGAATCGACGACCGGAAGAGCGGAATATTGAATCAGCAGGGTAATCAGCTCATCATACCTGTCGTTTACCGAACCGCCGTAGTTAAAACCGTATTTTGCGGTGCCGGCGGAATAGAGGGCATACCAGACATCAGAAGCAAGGGAATCATCCCCCTCAAACGCGCCGAGATTGCCGACCTTGTCGGAAAGCGTTTTCCATTCGTCACCGGAAAGCTTTTTTACGGCGTAGTCCTTTACCATAACCGAGTCGCCTGCCGTATGCTTAGGGCTTGCGATGCCCTTTATGGTGACCAGCTCTTTATCGGCAGTAAGGATAAGCTCATAGGATGTGTCCCGTGTTGAGGTCAGATAAACCGAAACATTGTCGGGATCAGCCCACGCACTTTTATAGACGAGCGCTTTTGATTCCGCAACGTTGCCGCTGCCGGTGCTCTCCCCGGCGGGTTTCACGCCGCAGGAGGCACAGAAGAAGCATAGAAGAATCAGCAAAAACGGCAACGTTTTTTTCATAAGAGGTCCTTTCGTTTATCTTACCGTTGGCGCCTCGGTCATGACGGCGGTTCCGTCGGTGGACGATTGTATCGGCGTGTAGTAGATGACTTCGCCGTTAAGAACGGTGGTTTCGGTGATGGGTGTCGTCGTGCTCAGCGCGGTTTCGGGAGCGCCGGTTTCCTCTGAGGGCGAAACGGCGGTCACTGTCGGCAAGGTTGTGGTCGGAGACAAAACTGTCGTTTCGGGCGCAGTCGTTTCGGCGAGGCTCGTTTCGGGCGCGTAGGGACGCGGGGTGCTTTCGTCGGGGAAGTCATATTCCGAGAAATTGAGGGCATCGAGCTGCTTGCCGGTCGCTTTGTCAAAGGAGAAAACGGCGGTTTGCGAAACGACAAACACGACATTGCCGCTGTACGTCACGCGATTGGCGTAAAAATAGTTATACCCGTTATTCTCGGCGTTGTCCGCGAGCTTGGCGATATAGTCAGCGGATTTTCCAAGTTGCTTGTTTTCAACATCGACGGTCAGTCCCACGGCGCCGGTCTTTGGCGACTGCGCCTTGAAGCTGTCGCTGTAATATTCATTGATTTGAATTGGGAAATAGAAAATATGGTTTTTCGCGTCGTAACATACGGCCTTCGGGTCGTAATACGCGACGGACTCGGTATAGGCGTTATCGCCGCCGTAGACGGTCTTGTCGGCTTCGACGGGCTTTGCCGGATTGCTGACGTCGAACAGGGATACCTTGAGCGCGCCGTTTGTACCGTCTTTGGTGCCGTCGGGACCGATGCCGATGAGTAGGGTGTCGGTAATCGGATGAAGATACGAGGAGAATCCTGTAATTTTCAGCTCGCCGAGCGTTTTCGGAGCTGCCGGATCGGACAAATCAATGACAAACAGAGGGTCGGTCTGAAGGAAGGTAACGACGTAGCCCCTGACGCCCATGAACCGCACCGCTTTGATGCGTTCGCCGGTGCCCAGTCCCTTGAGCGTTCCGGCGGTTCTCAAAGCGTTGTCGAGAATATAGACGCGGTTATCGGTGCCGTTTTTTCCGTCCGCAGTCGTAGCGAGCCGCAGATAGCCGTTGTATTCGTCAATGGAGAACTGGTTGAGTACCATGCCGTCCACCGTCGCTTTGGCTTTGTAGATAACGCCGCCGTCGGCGATGTCAAAGGAATAGACGGTCGTTTTGCTGGAGGAAACGGCGATGTCCGCAATGGAACTGGCCTTACTGAGGGCGGTTACAAAATCGCTGTTCCATTCGCCGTTGGTCACATACAGCTTTTCGGTCGTACAGTAGACGTTTTGGCCGCCGCCGAGAATGGCCGCCGAGGCGGGCTTTCCTTCAAATCCGGCAATGGGAAGATTGGTGACGACCAGATAGGAGGGGGAGGAGAGGTTATCCATGACGCAGATATTGCCCGCCGGAACGCGTTCACACGCGCCGTAGGAGAGTCCCGTTTCGGGGATGCAGTTATCCTTTACTGTGTTTTCTTGTCCGTAAATTTCCACATAATAGCTGGTAAGAAGTACAAGATTGCCGCCGATCAGGCGCGAGGACAGATGGCTGCCGTTCTGGTAGAAGCGCCACAGTTCAGAGGGGGCGCTTCTGTCTGTGATGTCAAAGGAGATAACAAGCGTATTGTTCTGATACGTTTTTTGATCGTTTAGACTGTAAACGGCGATGAGCGTATCGCCTTTCACGTACATATTGATGATAGACTGATAGGATATGCCCGTCTCTACGGCGGCGTTGATGACGCCGACGACGGTCATTTTGCCGTCTGCTTCGGGTTTTACAATGGCGATGCCGTTCGTGTATTTCGGTTCGGCGCCCTTTACCGACGCGCCGGAGGAGGCAGTGCCGGAGCCGTCGTCATAGATAACGTCTTCGCCATAATAGTAAAGTCCCTGATTGACGGTTACGGCGATATACAGATAGGTACCGTCGTTCTTGACAATGTCGGCCTCGTTGACGCCTGCGACCTGCTCGTTTGTTTTACCGTGATCATCGGAGGCGTCGTTAGCGGAAGGGGCGTAACCGGAGGACTTCTCTGTTTCGGCGCTGCCGATGGCGGTATCGCCGAAATCTTCTGAGGCACCGGATTTTTCATTGGTTACAATCCCTTGGCGGATACCATCAAAAAAATTGCCGATTTTTTGGGTGTTTTGATAAGCAAGAAACATCGCTTCAAGCTGCGCGTAGTCCGAAGGGGCGTTTGGTACGGACACCTTGCCGACGGCCTTGGCGGGGTCACCCTGTACTTTTAGGGAGTTCCAGGGTCTAATGATGAGCAGTGAGGTCAAGACAATCGCCAAAACGGCTGCCGAGGCTAAGACGCGCCGGTACAGTGCCCTTCTGTCGATTGCTTTTATGGGCTTCTGATCCTTTAAAAGCTCCTTCACGCCGTCTTCGGTGAGCGATGCGGGGAGCGGGAGGTTTTCGCTATTTTTGAGTTCTTCATTTATGGTTTGAAAATCGTCTTTTTCGTTCATTGCAATCACCTTTCTTAAGTCACTGTTAAAAGACATCGAAGCTTTGCCAGCGAGCGGCTCACTTTAGAGCGCACCGTCGCTGCCGGCAGATTGAAAATCTGCCCGAGTTCATGGCTCTTAAAACCGCCGATGACCGAAAGGAGCACCAGCTGTCCATCCGGGGGAGGAAGGGAGCGTATGGCCTCCTGCAGTTCAAGGCAGACGCCGGCGTCCGATAGCGAGTCGTCCTTCAGAGAGAAGAAATAGTCCTCGTCGGGGAGTAAATCGGGGGATTTCCCGCGCTCACGCAGCATCGTTTTACAGCGGTTCATGAGAATTTTAAAAAGCCATGATTTGAACGCTTCGGGTTTTCGGAGAGAAGCGATGGCGCGAAAGGCGGTCAGAAGCGCGTCCTGAACCGCGTCCTCGGCATCGTCGGGTGAATTGAGTGTATAAGCTGCGAACCGGTACAGGTCATGTGCGTACAGGGCGTACAGCGCCGCGAACGCTTCACTGTCACCTAACCTTGCGCGTTTGACGAGCAGGGTAAGATCGGTCATCGAAATTCCCCCCATTTTTCTTCTCTCTGACAATTAGATAAGTTGAAGGTGTTATTTGTTGCAAGCATACCATAAAAATTACAAAAAGTAAAATAATTGTGACGTTCTAAAAGAACAATTGCCAAAACAGCCCGTCTGTGTTATAATACCTCAAGGCTGCGGCGTTAGAAGCCGCGGATGAAGCTTCGCTTCACGGAAAAGCAGAGCTTTTCTCCTTGAGAAAAATCCGATAGTTTAAATGGAAAGAAGTTTAATTATGCCTTCAATGATTACCAAATGGCTTTTCGGAGATTACTCCAAAAAGGAAATAAAACGTATCACGATAATTAAGAATAAGGTACTGGCTCTTGAGGACGAGTACGCCGCGCTGTCCGACAGCGAGCTTCAGGCGAAAACGCCGTATTTTAAGGAGCGCCTTAAAAACGGCGAAACGCTTGACGATATTTTGCCCGAGGCGTTTGCCGCCTGCCGCGAGGCGGCGTGGCGCGTGCTCAACATGAAGCATTATCCGGTACAGATTTTAGGCGGTATCGTCCTCCATCAGGGGCGCATCGCCGAAATGAAGACAGGCGAGGGCAAGACGCTTGTCGCCACGCTGCCCGCATACTTAAACGCCCTGACAGGCGAGGGTGTGCATATCGTCACGGTCAACGACTATCTGGCGCAGCGCGACTCCGAGTGGATGGGCAAAATCTACCGCTTTTTAGGGCTTAAGGTCGGTCTGATCGTTCATGAAAAGGA
Organism: uncultured Eubacteriales bacterium; assembly: GCA_964516565.1. Lineage (GTDB taxonomy): Bacteria > Bacillota > Clostridia > Oscillospirales > Acutalibacteraceae > DTU089. The sequence continues at coordinate 31,579 of CAZEXA010000018.1, forward strand.
CAATCTCGAACGCCGCGACGCCTACGCTGCTGACATCACCTTCGGCACCAACAACGAGATGGGCTTTGATTATCTGCGCGAC
>CAZEXA010000019.1:0-11191 GCA_964516565.1 uncultured Eubacteriales bacterium
TCGACGACGACGCCGTGCGCGTGCGCGTACTCGACAACCTTTTTCGTGAGCACAACATTCTCGTCATACGGGTGATGCGAGCCGTCGATCATAACCGATGTAAAGCCGCCGTCGATACAGGACTTACAGATTTCAAAATCCGCACCGTGGTCGAGGTGCAGCGCAATCGGCAGACCCGACTCAATGAGGGCGGCTTCAACAAGCTTTGTCAGATAGGTATGGTTGGCATATTTGCGCGCGCCGGCGGAAACCTGAAGAATCAGAGGCGCGTTCTTCTCCTGCGCCGCCTCGACAATTCCCTGAATGATCTCCATGTTGTTTACGTTGAAAGCGCCGACGGCATAGCCTCCCGCATACGCTTTCTTGAACATTTCTGTGGTGGTTACTAAGGGCATTTCTTGTTCATCCTTTCACTTTTTTACAGTCAAATACTGTCTTCCCGGAAATTCAAGCAAATTGTATCGCGCTCCGGCGTAAGGCGCGTGAGCTTTACACCTGCCGCTTCAAACATTCGCTTAGAAGCCTCGGTCGCCGGGGTGCCCATATACTTGTCGCTGAGGTACACCACCTCACGGATACCGCTCTGTATGATGGCTTTGGCGCATTCGTTGCACGGGAACAGCGCCACATATATGACGCTCCCGGTCAGATTGGCGCCGCGGCAATTCAAAATGGCGTTAAGCTCGGCGTGACAGACGTAAGGGTACTTCGTGTCAAGGATATCCCCTTGACGCTCCCATGGAAATTCGTCGTCGCTGCAGCCGGCGGGAAAGCCGTTATAGCCCATGGACAGTATCCTCTTTTCGGGGCTGACGATACAGGCACCCACCTGCGTGTTCGGGTCTTTGCTCCGAAGTGCGGACAACAGCGAAATCCCCATAAAATACTCGTCCCACGAAATATAATCGTCTCTCTTAGGCACAACACATCCCCCTTTTTTACATAGGTTATTATACAATAGCAAGCGCCTATATTTCAATGGTTTTTTAATAAAAAGTGTTTTTCTTGATAATTTTCCGATTCGGAAATATACGTCGCCTGCCTTGTGTTATTTTTTAGAACAGGAGGAATTCATATGACCGATATTCTATATTGCTTTGATACCGAGGACTTCACCTCAAATACGTCGGCGGACGCCATTTTTGATTTGGCGAGTATCCTGACCGCAGAAGGCGTCCGCGCCAATTTCTGTCTGACGGGACTGCTCGCGCGCCAACTTGTCCTCTGGGGCAGGGACGACATTCTCCGGGCTCTGAAAAGCCATGAGATCGGTCTGCACTCACTGGGGCACTCGTTTCACCCGACAATCAACGAATACACCGACCGCCGGGATTTTTACGAAGCGTATTTTCGCTGTTTGAGTGAAGAGTCTCTGGCGGTTGACTTCATCAGACAGGCAACCGGTGCCGAAAAAATCTTCGCGGCAGTGCCGCCCGGCAACAGCTTTTCCTACGCGGCGATGTATACCTACGCCGACATGGGCATACCCGCCTACTGCGACACCGTCTGCGATACCGAAGACGGCAGAGGCGTCTATTACTGTAACATGTACCATATGGCCTATGTTCGGTCCTTTGAGTCGATGTTTTACTGTGACGGCTTTGACGAGGATACGCTTGTCGAGTGGCTCGCTACGCGTCGGCACGCCATTCTCTATAACCACCCGAATATGATGGTCTGCCGCGAATTCTGGGACAAGCTCAACTACGACCATGAGAATATCCGACCGTTCGGTCAGTGGAGGGAATGTGAGCGGCGCACCCCCGAAGAAATCGAAAAATTTAAAAGCAGACTGATTCACCTGACGCGGCGGCTACAGGCTGACGGACGGTTTCGGTTTAAGACTGTCTCGGAGGTTGTCGGCGACACCGGTTTCTATCATAAGAGGACGGTCACGCGCGCCATGCTGCCCGGACTGCGCGAACATCTGCGCGCCCGTCTCTGGCCGGTGTCCGACCCGTTATCCTTAAGCGTTTCCGAGGTTTTCGACGCCTGCGAGTACTTTATTAAAAATGAAAATGCCGATTTGTTTGTTCCCGATAAGACCTACGGCTTTTTACAAGCGCCCGCCGCGGCGTCGCATACGTTTTCGGTGCCGCCGGATGCGCTTAAAACCGCTGTATGCTCCAAAAAACGCGACCGCTTCATACCGCATGAGTACGCACTTTGCGGAGAAACCCTCGGTCCGGCGGACATGCTGTTTCTCATGCTCGACTCCCTGTGCGGCGAAAAGGAGCTGATCGTTACAGAAAGAGCGCAGCTTGTCGATATCAATCTGCTCCCTAAGTTAAAAACACTCTCGCTGAAGGGCTCATGGATTCATGCGTCTTGCTTTGAGGATGCCTATTTGAGCGACCGGCTTAAGTTCCAGTGCTGGACAATGCACTTTTAAAATGAAAAACATAGGTAAAAACTGTTGCATTCACCTCGAATCCGTGGTATTATCAATTCGTAAAAATATAAGGAGGAGTATTTATGTTCAAAAAAGCTCTGTCTTTTCTGCTTGTATTCGCGTTGCTTTTCTCTGCGATGTCAGCTACAGCCGTCGTATTTGCGGAAGACGGGAAAGACGGTCAGGTGACAACTGCCGCCGTCGACACATCCTCATTTGAGGAAATACTGAATCAGTATTTCTATACGTATCTCGACAAAGCCGTTCAGTTTCTTCTTTCCTATCTGAACCTCTTCATTCCCAAAGAGGATTGGCCGGCCAGCAGCGACTATACCATTACCGACTTCTATACGGGCACCGGTGATTTTGACGACGCCGCTGAAACTGACGGCAAGTGGAGCGTCGGCTTCGGTACGGCATCCCTGCTCGAAGGACAGGACATTCTTGACGGCAAGCACTACATGGGCGGTTCGCTCGTTGTTGACAAGCCTAAGGTTGCCACCGGTGTTATTGACGATCAACGCGTACGCACCTTTGCAATCAGTGACGGAAGCGACGGTATCGCTATTTTTGCCGTGATTGACGGCTATGCCCTATGCAGCGCCGACGTAAACGCCATCCGCGCGCTCCTCAAGGACTACGCCACAGAAAACAACATCGTCAGCATCAATGTTTCCTATCTCCACCAGCACAGTTGCGTTGATACGCTGGGCATGAACGGTGAACTCATAAAGGACCTCTTCAACAACACCGCTGTTCACGCCGGTATTACAGAGGGTGAAATATTAAGCGGCCGCAACCCCGAATTCATGGATAATCTCCATAACGTCGTCGCTCAGACCATTAAAGACGCCGTCGCCGACATGAAAACCGGCACGCTGTATTACGGTACAGTTGACGCCTCTGATTTTATCAGAGACAAGCGCGATCCGCTCGTCATCGACCCGAATCTGAACCGCCTGCGTTTTGACCCGGACGATTCCGCCGCAAAAGATACCTGGATCGTTTCCGCGGGTATGCACTATGTCGGCTTCGGTACGAGTTCCACCGAGGTTACGGGCGATTATCCGTACTATATTGATAAAGCCGTCAAAGAAAAATATGATGTCAATTTCGTCCTCATTAACGGCGCTGAGCTTGCCATCACGGTCAATAACATCTTCGCCGTTGAAGGTGCCACACAAATTGATAACGTAACGGCTTTCGGTGTGGCGTATGCCGAGCGGCTGAATTCCATCAATAACGAAGAAATTGTTTCCCCGTTACTCAATATCCGCTTTTCTAAGGTATACTATCCTGTCAACGCACAGGTTTTAACACTGGCAGCCAATGTCGGTCTTTTCGCCACGACGGTCGTGGAACAACCCGACGGCTCAGTTCAGATGGTCTCCGAGATGGGCTATATTGAAATCGGCGATAAACTCGCTATCTGTACGGCACCCGGTGAGTTGGAGCCCGCGATTGCTTACGGTGGTGTTGTTGCCGCGGAGAATACTTGGACCGGTGACAGCTGGGATTATCCGTCGATGCAGGAGTATATAGCCGACACCGGCAGACATCTGATTGTCTGGGGGCTGATGAACGACGAAGTCGGCTACATTCTCGCCGATAACGACTATCGCTCGATGTTCACGGAGAACGAGGAAATCAACGCCTCAAGCGATAAGGCCGGTTCCACAACGATACTTGCCTTTATGGCGATGTATGACGAAATTTACGCTGTTGAACCTTAATAATTGAGTAAATTTTTCGGTTGACAACGCTGCTTTATCTGTATATAATACTAACATTAAACGGCAAGGGCGCCGCTCTTAGGTGGCGCCCTGTCGTATTTTTATAAAGGGGCTGTATAGTATGAGCGATGTGACACAACTTTTCGGCAGTATGGTATTTTCGGATTCCATAATGAAACAGAGGCTGCCCAAAGACACTTACAAATCTTTGCAGAATACTGCCAAAAATGGTAAGCATCTCGATATTAATGTTGCCAATATCGTCGCCACCGCAATGAAAGATTGGGCAATCGAGAAAGGTGCTACGCACTTTACCCATTGGTTTCAGCCATTGACCGGCATTACCGCCGAGAAGCATGACAGCTTTATTTCACCCACCGAAGACGGCAAGGTCATCATGGAATTCTCCGGCAAGGAGCTTGTCCGCGGCGAGCCCGATGCGTCGAGCTTCCCCTCGGGAGGGCTTCGCGCCACATTTGAGGCAAGAGGTTACACCGCTTGGGATCCGACATCCTACGCTTTTATAAAAGAAGATACCCTCTATATTCCGACGGCTTTTTGCTCCTACAGCGGCGAGGCGCTCGACAAGAAAACGCCTCTCTTGCGTTCGATGGAAACACTCAACCGCGAGGCGCTCCGGATTTTAAAGCTTTTTGGAAACGCTGACGTCACCTTTGTCAAGACGACTGTCGGTCCCGAGCAGGAATATTTTTTGATCGACAAGTCAATGTATGATAAGCGCAAGGATATCATTTTCACAGGCCGCACGTTGTTCGGTGCCAAACCTCCCAAGGGTCAGGAGCTTGACGACCACTATTTCGGCGCGCTTAAACCCCGCGTCGCCGCTTTCATGAAGGAACTTGATGAAGAGCTTTGGAAGCTCGGTATTCTTGCCAAAACAGAACATAACGAGGTTTCTCCGGCGCAGCATGAGCTCGCTCCGATCTTTACGACAACCAATATTGCCGCAGACCACAACCAGCTCACGATGGAACTGATGCAGAAAGTCGCCCGCAGACACGGTATGGTCTGTCTGCTTCACGAAAAACCATTTGCAGGCGTCAACGGCAGCGGCAAGCACAATAACTGGTCTGTAAGCACAAGCACAGGCGTAAACCTCCTTGAACCCGGTGATACGCCTCATGAGAACGCACAGTTTCTTTTGTTCCTTTGCGCGGTCATCAAGGCGGTTGACGACTATCAGGATTTGCTGCGTATCTCGGTTGCCAGCGCCGGTAACGATCACCGCTTAGGCGCCAATGAAGCACCTCCGGCTGTGTTGTCCGTATTTTTAGGCGACGAGCTGACCGCCATTCTGAGCGCTCTCGAAACCGGTGCCACCTACGATGCCAAGGAAAAAGAACAGCTGAAAGTTGGCGTTCACACCCTGCCGCGCTTCCCCAAAGACACAACGGACCGCAACCGTACTTCGCCGTTTGCCTTTACCGGCAACAAGTTTGAGTTTAGGATGCTCGGCTCAAGCGTATCCATTTCAGACGCCAACATCGTCCTCAACACGGCTGTTGCCGAAGAGCTGAGGCAATTTGCCGAAACCCTCGAAAACGCCGACGACTTTGGCACCGCTTTAGACGCGCTGATCAAGAAAACGATTAAGGAACACAAGAGAATCGTCTTTAACGGCAACGGCTACGACGATAACTGGCTTGCACAAGCGAAGAAACGCGGTCTTTTAAACCTTCGCTCAACGCCGGAATGTATTCCCTACCTCATCAATGACAAAAACATTGCGCTGTTCACCACACATAAAGTCTTTACCGAGGCAGAGATGCATTCCCGCTATGAAATCCTATTGGAGAATTATTGCAAGATTATTGGTATTGAAGCGCAGACGATGCTTGATATGGTCATGAGAGATATACTCCCCGCTGTCACGGCATACACCAAGACGCTTTCAGATACGGTTGTTTCCAAGACAGCTGTCGGCAAGAACATCCGCTGCGTCTATGAGGAGGATTTGATTCTGAAGCTGTCGTCACTCAGCACGTCGCTCTATGAGAAAAAGGGCGTTCTTGAGGACGCGCTTGCCAAAGCGAGAGTTACCGTAAACATTGAAAGGGCCGCTAACCTGTTCAAAGACGAGGTATTCTCCGCAATGGGCGAGCTGCGCGTCTATGTCGATGAGCTTGAAACGCTGACCGCCAAGACTTACTGGCCGTACCCAACCTATGCCGACCTGCTGTTCGGCGTCTAAGCTGCCTTAAAAAAAAGGCTGCCGCAAGCCAAATGCTTGCGGCACTTTTTTATGGCAGCATCGCCTCGACGGCGGCTTCAAGACTGCTTTTAAAAAAGACAAGCCGTCCCTGATTACATTCGTAAATGAAGTCCTTCAAGCTTTTACTCTTATCAACAGAGAAGTCGCCGATGATTGCCAGTTGAAAATAATAGTTGGAAAACTTCTGTAAAATCTCGCCGGCAAAGCCGGTCTTTAAATCGAAAAACGCCTTTTCAAGACTCTCGCTGTACAGAATCATACCGGTGCACTGTCCCCCTATACAGACGTCAGCCATCAAGTCAAGGGTGTCCTGAACGCTTTTGATTTTAACGGTTTTATCAAGTACCGCAATGGTGAAGCCGTTTTTAGTAATGCGCTTCATAAGCATCCCTCCTGCTCCGAGAACGCGGATAAAAACCCGAACATTGCTTCCATAAAGCGAATACTGCCCCATAACGTAATGCGTATCACATTTTCCTCACCGATATACTGCGTGTGCATCGAAGATACGCCGTATTCCGGCGGTTTTGTGTTCAGTGCGGCCGTCAGCGCATTGGCGATACGGACGGCACTGTCCGCGTCCGGGACAGGAATATCAATAACGGCGGACGCACGCGCCTCCTGTTTCTCTGCACCGGGCTTTTCGCTTTCGGTAAAGAGACTCAAATCGTGACCGGAAACGCGCCAGCTCTTCCCGATTTTACGCGCGTTCAGTTTACCTTCCCGAATATACCTTTGCACTGTTTTGGGGTGTATATGCAGCATTTCGGATATTTGTTCAACCGAAAAGTACTTTTCTGCCATAATAATAACTCCTCATTGTTTCTATTATTATCATTATAGGTAACAATAAGGAGTTTGTCAAGTATTTATTAGAATCCAAGATAGAACATATAAAACGCCAACAGCAAAATCATGGCGCCCATGACAATATTCAGCGCTTTGCTGACCTTACTGAATTTTTCACTCTGCGAAAGCTTTCTTACAAAACCAACTGACGTGCCGAATACCAACGCCAGCGCACCGTGACCGATGGAATAGAGCAGGAGCAGCATTATTCCCCATGCCACGTTCCCCTTGGAAGCGACAAGGGCAAGTAACGCGATCAATACCGGCGTGGAACACGGCGTTGAGAACAGGCCGCCGAGCAGCCCCGCCAAAAACGCGCCGACGGCACCGGTTTTCTTGTTTTTCGATGTCAGATAAGTTGAGGGAATGATGTTAAGGATGCCCCATGTTTGGAGTGTCATCAACACCATCAGAACACCGAGAACAAGATACCACCACTTCGCTCCCTGTCCGAAAAATTCCCCGAACAGCGATGCCGCCGTGCCTAAAGCGGTAAAGGTAACCGCCATACCGCTCACATAGAGGAGCGCCAGCTGAAAAGCTTTTTTCGTACTTTTTTCAGACGCGCCGCCGACAAATGCGATAATTAGCGGCAATGTCGAAAGACAGCACGGCATCAATGATGCGAGCACCCCTGCCAACAGCGCAATGACCGGTGCCAGCCAGAAGCTCTCCCCTAAAAGGGATGAAAGCGATTCGAGTAGCTGCGTCATATCAGTCAAGTCCCATTTCCGCGAAAATCGCCCGTAGGTTGTTTTCCTCAATATAGCCGATGTGCAATGTGTAGCTCTGTCCGTTTTTCGTATATGTCGAAAATTCGACCCGCTCTCTTATGGCATCGCTCGGCTTGTAAGCCGTACCGTCTGCGTTAAAAAAATACTGCGTCGGAAAAGCCGAGAGGTTGAAATTGCCCGTTGCCTTAGGGTATTTCTCGATATCCAAATATAAAATCAAAGCCTTCCCCGCCCATTCACTATGAAGCATTTCCAGTGTCGGTTCCAGCCTCTGGCACCAAACACACGCCTCATAACCGAAATCGATCATGAACGGGACGCCATACTGCTTGAGAGCCGAAAGATCGATGCTCGAGGCGTTGAGCGGAATGTCCCCAACATTACCCGGCTGTAAAGCCACGCCAAAGGTAGTATTCGCTACTGACTTCTTATGATCTTCCGTTTTTTTAACAATAAAGATGCCCCCGATGGCAGTAATAATAAAAAGCACTGTTAATACTTGCAACAAACGCTTATTCATGATAACACCCGCCTTTCTGTTTTTTAACGCCGCTTGTTTCTCCATAAACATATTCCGTATATTTAAAAATATAGACCATCAAAGATGGTCTATCAGTAACTGCGTCACACAAGTTTTAGATATTTACAGCAAAGATTTTTAAGAGCCTGCGTGCCTTCATCCGAAATAGAGTAACAAATCATCTTTCCGCATCGCACCCCATTAACAATCCCAGACTCACAAAGAAGCTTCATATGGTGTGACAGCGTCGGCTGACCGATATCCAATTCAGAAAGCAAGGCATTACCGCACTTTTCACCGGATTTTAATAACTCGAGAATCCTCAGCCGGTTTTCATCACCCAATGCCTTGTAAATCTTTGCATCACGCGCGTAGACATTATCCACAAAATCCCCACACAATCCGTATTATTTTAATCACAATAATACTATAGTAGCGTGATAAAGTCAATCAAAAACCTAAAACTGCCCTTGCATATCAGATGTGGTGAATTTTCCCAATGGGAGCGTAACCGGGCACCCCTCTTTTTGACTCTTATATATGGCGAGAACAAGCTCTAAGGCGCGCTTTCCGGCATATGCGTCCACATACGGCTCCCTGTCTTCCTCGATTGCGTGAATCATATCAAAATACAGGCTCGTATGCCCGTTACCGTAGACGTTCTTAGTCTGCTCACAAAAACCGCTGTTATTATCATCCGTCGTTTTGTCATGTAATTGCCACAGTTCAATCTTATTCGCGCAGCTGCCGCCGATTTTGACGTTGCCCCTCTCACCGAAAACATAGAGCGTTTCCTCCAGGTCGTCTTTATAGGCGTTTACCGTACCCTCAACCGTGGCGACCGCGCCGCTCTGAAAACGTACCACGGCCATGCCAACGTCCTCAGCCTCCATGCAACTCTCATGGAAACGCCGCTCAAGCGCCCCATACACTTCTCGGATATCATCGCCGAACAGCCAGCGCAATAGGTCAATCCCGTGAATGCACTGATTCATCAGTGTACCGCCATCCGACGCCCATTTCCCGCGCCAGTCCGCCTGTCCGTAATACCTCTCGTCCCGGCTCCAGCGCACCGCGATGGCACCATGGGACAGCTTGCCGAGCCTTCCGTCGTCGATGGCGTTTTTCAGCTGCTGAATCGCTATATTGAAGCGGTTCTGGTGATTGGCGCAGACCTTGACGCGGTGCTTTTTCATCTCCTCAATAATACGGTCGGCATCGTCGATACTCATCGCGATGGGTTTTTCAATGATGACGTTAATTCCGTGTTCAATAGCGTACAACGCTATGGCGGCGTGCTTGTCGCTGTCGGTCGCTACAGCGACAAGGTCGAGCTTGTTTTCATCAATCAATTTTTTATAATCGGTATAGCACTTCGTCTCGTAGCTCTCATCAAGGGAAAAGCGGTCAACAATATCGAGCGCCTTCTCCTTGACAATATCGCAAACGGCAACGATATTCAGTCCATTGTCCAATGCTGCGGTAATATGGTTCCCCGCAATACGACCGCAGCCTATGAGCGCGTAATTCATGCCTTATAAAACCTCGCTTTTAATATTTTTGCGGTCAACCGGCCGCACTCTTTTGTTCTGAAGATATATAAGCAAAATAATTGGAAGACTGCCGCACCAGTCTCTGAGCATATCCGAAAGCTGCATACCCCGCCCCGCAATCCAATAACCTTGGTATAGCTCGTCGAAACACCCGTACAGCATGCAAAAACCGGCGGTAAGAAGAAAGGGATGCCTTACCCCCTGTGTTTTTAGTGCCAAAGTTAAAAACAATGCCAGCAGAGAAAAAACCACGCTGTGCGCGGCGTTGCGGAGATGCTCGTCGGTCAAGAATCCCCTCAAATTAATTTTTTTAGTCACCGTAGGCGCAATTTGCGCGGCAGTTTCGGTCCCCTTTTCTACGATTCCCCTGCTTAAATTGTTGGAAGCGCTCGCCGGCTGACTGGACAGCATAAAAATACCGGCAAGGAAAATAACGGTGAGAAGCCAGTAAATAATCCTTTTAACGGCAATACTTCCGTTGCCGTTTGCAATAGTTATTTTCTCCATACTGTTTTATCAATGATTCGGGTATAAGACTGAATCAGCTTTACCACCTTGACGGAAACGTTTTCATCCGCGTAATCCGGAACAGGCGTGCCAAAGTCGCCGCTCTCATTCAAGCGCACAGCCGTTTCCACCGCGGAGAGCACCTGCTCCTCGGTAATACCCGCCAATACGAAGTTTCCGCGGTCAAGCGCTTCCGGACGCTCCGTGCTCGTGCGGATACATACCGCCGGGAAGGGAAACCCTTTTGCCGTGAAATAGGACGACTCCTCAGGCAGTGTTCCGCTGTCGCTCACAACGGCATAGGCGTTAATCTGAAGATGGTTGTAATCCGAAAAGCTTAACGGTTTTATGCTTCTGACACGCTCATCAAAAACGAAGCCGCGCTGTTCAATGGTTTTCGCGGAACGCGGATGCATCGAATAGATAATCGGCATATCGTATGTCTTTGCCAATGTGTTGATCGCGTTCATCAGGCTGAAAAAATTCGCCTCGGTATCAATGTTTTCCTCTCGGTGCGCCGAAAGCAGAATGTAGCGCTTTTCGGTCAGTCCAAGACGCGTCAGCACATCGCTTGCCAGAATCTTTTCCTTCTGTCGATCGAGCACTTCCCGCATCGGCGAACCGGTGACAAACAGGAACTTGCCATCGAACCCCTCCGAAAGCAGATATC
>CAZEXA010000019.1:11201-31435 GCA_964516565.1 uncultured Eubacteriales bacterium
TCTATCATGATGTGCCTTAAGCACCTCAGGCATCGGCGAGCCCGTGACATAGGTGCGCTCCCGCGCCGTACCCTCATAATTCAAATAGCGGCGTGCGTGTTCGCTGTAGCAGAGATTGACGTCGGATATATGGTCGACAATGCGGCGGTTTGTTTCCTCGGGAAGGCACTCGTCAAAACAACGATTGCCGGCCTCCATATGAAAAATCGGTATATGGAGCCTCTTGGCAGACAGAGCTGAAAGACAGGAATTAGTGTCCCCCAGCACCAGCATGGCATCCGGCTGCAGCTCCGACATCAATCGGTACGTCTTGGCGATAATGTTTCCGATCGTTTCGCCGAGGTCGGCACCGACGGCGTCGAGATAAAAATCGGGCGCACGCAAACCGAGATCCTCGAAGAAAATCTGGTTAAGCTCATAGTCATAGTTCTGACCGGTGTGAACCAGTATGTGATCAAAATAAGCGTCACACTTTTTGATTACCTCGGACAGTCGGATAATTTCCGGCCGCGTACCGAGTACCGTCATTACTTTCAGCTTCCCCATTCTCATACCTCCTCATAAAAAGTGTCCGGTTTTTGGGGATTAAACGTCTCGCTTGCCCACATAATCGTCACCAGCTCGCCGCTCCCCGTATTGATAATGTTGTGCGTATAGCCGGTCGGGATATCGACAACCTCAATTTTTTCTGAACTCACCGGGTATTCGTACACCGCGTCCTCACCGATTTTTCTGAACCGAATGACTCCGGTACCGCTGACGACGCAAAATTTCTCATTCTTGGTGTTGTGCCAGTGATTACCCTTTGTAATACCGGGCTTGGACACGTTGACCGATACCTGTCCGAAATCTCCGAGCCTCAATATTTCTGTAAAAGAACCGCGCTCGTCGACGTTCATTTTCAGCGGGTACTTAAAATCCTCCGGCGGCAGATAAGACAGATATGTTGCGTACAGTTTCGAAATAAAGGGGTCGGACAGCTGCGGTAATACGATGTTCTCCCTGCTCTCTTTAAAGGAATACAGGCTATCCGTAATCCTGCCCAGCGATGCCTCATGGACCACGGGCACCGAACAAAAGCCGCTTTCGTCACGATGAGGCTGTCCCTTTAAAGCCGCGATAATTTCAGCGACGACATCGTCGATATACACAAGCTTCAGGATAATGTTACGGTCACTGACTGTAATCGGCAAATCGTTGGCGATGTTATGACAAAATGTCGCTACCGCCGAGTTGTAATTCGGACGGCACCATTTTCCGAAAATATTTGGGAATCGATACACATAGACAGACGCTCCGGTCTCCCGCGCATAGGTAAAAGTCAGCTCCTCGCCGGCGCGCTTACTTTTGCCATACGGATTATCCAGCGCCGCCTGCGTTGAAGATGCCAACAGCACCGGACAACGATTATTCGCCGCTTTGAGTTTTTCGAGCAAAAGCGCTGCAAAATCGGCGTTGCCTTTAATAAAATCTTCCTGTTCCTTAGGGCGGTTGACCCCCGCGAGATTGACAACAAAATCCGTTTCAAAGCAAAACCGCGCAAGCTGCTCTTCATTAACTCCAATATCGTATTCCAAAACAATTAGATCCGCGTCGAGTTCTATGGATTTATCAAAAGCCTGTGGATTTTTCAGCACGGCTACGAGGCTTCTCCCTACAAACCCGTTAGAACCGGTTACTAAAACTTTCATACCGGTATCCCCATTGCTTTGAGTTCGTCGCGGATATACTGAAGCTGTAAGAGTTTCTCCTTAACCTGATGTACATCCAAAAGCCTTGTATTGTTCGAGTTGAATTCAGTCAACGCGTTGCGCTGCGTATTGCCTTCAATAAAATACTTGTCATAATTCAAATTGCGTTTGTCACAGGGAACGCGGTAATAATCGCCCATGTCGAGGGCGCCAGCACATTCTTCATTCGTCAAAAGCGTTTCATACAGCTTCTCGCCGTGGCGGATGCCGATGGTTTTTATTTCACCGTTCCCATGGAAAAGAGAGCGCACCGCCTCGGCAAGGACACCGATGGTACACGCCGGTGCCTTCTGGACAAGAATATCGCCGCTCGTGCCGTTTTCAAAGGCAAAGAGCACAAGATCCACCGCCTCGTCGAGTGACATGATAAAGCGTGTCATATTGGGGTCAGTAATCGTCATGGGCTTACCCGCCTTGATCTGGTCTATAAACAGCGGAATGACGGACCCGCGCGAACACATGACGTTGCCGTAACGGGTGCAGCATATCGTTGTTTTTTCAGGCTCGACAATGCGGCTTTTGGCGACGACAACCTTTTCCATCATTGCTTTGGAGGTACCCATGGCGTTGACCGGATAGGCGGCCTTGTCGGTCGAAAGACAAATAACGCGCTTGACGCCCTCTTCAATGGCGGCGGTCAACACATTGTCGGTGCCGAGAACATTGGTCTTGACAGCCTCAATCGGGAAGAACTCACACGAGGGCACCTGCTTGAGCGCCGCGGCGTGGAACACGTAATCGACGCCGTGAATGGCGTTCTTAACGCTGTACAAATCCCTGACATTACCGATAAAAAAACGAATTTTGCCGCAGGTATCGGGATAGTAATCCTGATAGAGGTGACGCATATCATCCTGCTTTTTTTCATCCCGCGAAAAGATGCGTATTTCCTTGATATCGGTATTCAGAAAGCGGTTTAAAACAGCGTTGCCGAAGGAGCCTGTGCCTCCCGTTATCATCAATGTTTTTGATTTAAATATTGACATGGTTTTCTCCTTTATCGTTTACTGCGTCTTTCACGGCCTGAATGCCGCTGTTATATTCGTTTAACGCTTCCTGGAGCTTGTCTCCGCAGGCCTTCCCAAAAACGACAGGTTCGAGCGAGGTATAGTACGCGTACAGCCTGTCCGCGAAATCTTCCTTATAAGGGTCCAGCGCGATTCCGACGCCCGCTTCGGCGACAAGCCGCGCCATGGCTGAACCCGGCATAACTACCTGCGGACGGCAAAACAACAAACCATCATAAAACTTATTGCCGACGGCAAGCTCCTCGGTACCGCCGCCGTCATACAGGTTGTGAATAATCTCAGTTTCTTTGGCGAAGTAAAGACGGTCACCGGGCTTGTATGCTCCGCGGAAAAACACGTTAGACACACCGTTCTCTGTACAATACGCTTTCAGTCCGGCAGCGGTTTCTTGTTCGCGCCCGTAAAAATACAGCTCAAAACGGCTGTCGCCTTTTAGTCTATCAATCAGTGCTCGGTTTATCCTCTCGTGACGGATAAACCCCCAGAAGGAGAGGCGGATGGGTAAGCGGCCGGCATTAAAAAGCCCCGCCGTCCCCGGTACTGCCGCCTCGGGCGGAAGGTTGTGGGAGGTCAATATACGGGGCAGCTCTGGTAAGAATTTTCTAAAAGCATCGGAGCTGACAAAGGTCAGCGCCGCGCCGGATACCATTCTGCCGATGATACGGGAAAACATACCGACGGATTCAAAGGTGTAATCGCGATAGTCAAGGATATACCGTTTCTTAAACTCCTTATTCAACCGCCTGTGTATGAGGACACCGGGGAGCGTATGGAGAACAATCAAAAAATCAAACCGCTCTTTTTTTATTAGACGGACGAGCGCGCGGCGATACATAAAAAAGGCGGGGATTTTCTTGTATTTCGGCTGTTCATCAAGCAGGCAGCGGCAAAACTCATGGAGAATCACACCATCCGGTACGGCAATATCCTTTATGTTCTCCCGATTCCATGTGAGCAGATGCAACTCATGACCACCCTCTAAAAGCGCCTCAAAATAAAAATGCGCATAGGGCATATAGGCAAGCTTCGTAAAACCGAAAATGAGAATCTTCATATCGGCAGCTCCAAAAACAATTTCACGAACTTTTCCGTATTGACCTCGCGTGTATAATACTTATGCGCATATTCGCGGGCGTTTTTTCCGATGGCTTCGGCAAGCGTGCGGTCATGGTAAAGCTCTAAAATTTTATCGGCAACGGAGTGCGGGTTATAGTCGGTCACCGACACGCCGACATGATATCGTTCAAAAATACGACTGTAGGCAGACGGCTCGACGACATTCAGCACCACCCGTCCGCATGCCATGAGCTGACAGGCTTTACTGGGTACGCCGTTTCCGATGACGCCGCGTTTCAACGGAATGATACCGATATCACACGCGCTGTAGACGTCAATGACGAGTTCGAGCGGCTGCCACGGGTAATACAGGATATTTTTAACGCCGCGCCGCTCAATCTCCTTAAGAATTTCATTCTTCAACCCTCCGTCGCCGATGAGCAGAAACACGATATCGGGGTATCCTGCTAAAAGGGCGGCGGTCGAGATGAACATGTCGTAATCAAAAACATAGCCGAGCGTTCCGGCAAACTGAACGGTAAATTTATCCGTGGGCAGCTTGTACCTTTCGATAAATTTGTTTGTATCCGTCGGAATCTCTTTGAAACGATTCGTATCGTACCAGTTTAGAATAACCTCAATCTTGTCCGCCCTGACGCCCTCAGCCATAAGCGCCGCGCGCATATCCTCGGACATGGCGACTATCTTCGTGCATAAGGCGTACAACAGCTTTTGAAGCCAGCGAAAAACCTCGAACACGAACCGGCTCTTAATGACGCCGATTTCATGGGCGTGTCCGGGAAAAACGTCATAGACGTTATAGACAATCGGCTTTTTGAGAAACAGCGCCAGCAACAACGCGTTGTAGACGGAGTTTGGATTGCTCTGGAGCAGCACCGCGTCGATACCGTCCTTTTTCTTCCTCCATTTTTTGCAGGCCTGAAAGGCAAATCTCACACCCTCGTAGTACCGCCGTATAAAATGGCTTTTTTCGATTTTCGCCCTTTCCACAAAATCGCACGAAAAAGCGGGCTTCTCAAGAAGCGCGGGCGGTACACATGCTCCCTTACAAAAAGCTCCACAGCCGCAGCTACAGACAAGGTATACGCCGAGTCCCGCGCCGAGCATGTCCTCCAGCAAGGTCATAGTCAGATGATTGTTGGCGTTGGGAGCGTCAAACCCCTCAGAGGTGAGAAATAAAATGTTCATAAGCCACTTTCATCGGACAACAGTCTCCGGTTGTTTTGTGCCGTCAGTCTGTTCTTTCGGTTTAAGCCTGCCGCCCTCAATAACCCCGTCGCCCTTAAGCACCGCAAAAATAGACCCGAAGAAACAGCGGATATCCATTTTCAGTCCGAACTGTTTTACATATTCCCCGTCAAGGGCGGCTTTAGTATCAATGGGAAGCTCGTCTCTGCCGTTGATTTGCGCCCATCCTGACAGGCCGGGCAGTACGTCGTTGGCGCCGAATTTGTCACGCTCGGCAACAAGATCCTCCTGGTTCCAAAGCGCCGGTCGCGGCCCGATAACGCTCATTTCACCCTTGAGAATATTGATCAGCTGCGGCAGCTCGTCAAGGCTCGATTTCCGTAAAAGCCGTCCAATTCCTGTGACATACTGTTCCGGGTTCTCCAAAAGATGCGTTGGTATGTCGTGCGGAGCGTCTGTACGCATGGTGCGGAATTTATACACCCATATGCGGCTCTTGTGTATGCCGATCCGTTCCTGCTTGAAAAACACGGGTCCCTTTGATGTCAGCTTAATGATCAGCGCAATCCCTAAAAACAACCAGGACAAAAACAGAAGCCCACAAACCGCTGCCGAAAAATCAATTATTCGCTTAATAACCCGATACATTGGTCACCGGCTCCTCTGTTAAATTCGCCGCGGCGCGCTTTTTTTCGTTGTACTCCGAGTTGTTCGCCTTGTATGTCGTCACAATCCCCTTGACCTTATCGATGATATCGTATTTCGTAAAATGATCGAGATTGTTTTCAAGGTCGGACAGCTTTTCGAACAACTCCTCCTCATATATCTCTGTGGGCTTGGCAACATAAATAAGCTCGTCAGCCGTCTTTTCAATGCCTTCCTCGTCGATAAGAAGCTCCTCGTACAGCTTCTCTCCCTCACGAAGACCCGTAAACCGGATTTCAATATCGATTCCCGGCTTATATCCCGACAGTTTGATCATATTCTCCGCAAGCTCGGCGATTTTCACCGGCGTGCCCATATCCAAAACAAATATTTCGCCGCCCTTGGCTGACGCGCCCGCCTTAAGCACGAGAGCTACCGCCTCCGGAATCAGCATAAAAAACCGAATGATATCGGGATCGGTCACGGTAACCGGTCCGCCGCTGGCAATCTGCTCCTTAAACAGCGGAATGACGCTGCCGTTGGAACCGAGAACATTGCCGAAGCGCACCGCGACAAAATCGGTCGAGGACGTCTTGTTGAAGGTCTGCACAATCATCTCGCAGACGCGCTTTGTCGCGCCCATCACGTTGGTGGGATTAACCGCCTTGTCCGTGGAAATCATCACGAAACGCTCCACGCCGTACTTATCGGCCACCTGCGCAAGATTGAGTGTACCGAAAATGTTGTTTTTAACCGCTTCCTTGGGGCTTGTTTCCATCAGGGGAACATGCTTGTGGGCGGCCGCATGATAAACGATATGGGGCGCGTACTCAGCGAATATTTCGTCGAGTCGGTTTTCATCCCGGACAGACCCGATCAGCACCGCGACATTCACTTTCGGGTACCTTCTCTTCAGTTCCTGCTGAATATCGTAGGCACCGTTCTCGGCAATATCGAAAATAATGAGCTTGTCCACCACACCGCTGGCCGCTATCTGACGGCACAGCTCGCTGCCGATAGAACCGCCGCCGCCTGTAATCAGAACGTTCTTGCCTTTAAGTCCCTCAAAGGCTTCGGTCAAATCAACATGAATCGGATCCCTGCCTAAAAGGTCAATATACTCGACGTCCTTGAGCTGCGTAGCGGTCAGTTGTCCGTTGATGAACTGGAACATACCGGGAAGCCTTTTCAGCTTGCAGTCGGTGTGCTTGCAGATGTCTAAGATATCTTTGACTGTCTTGGCGTCGGCAGAGGGCATCGCCAAATAAATCTCATCAACCTCAAGCTCTGCGGCAATACGAACGATCTCGTTCCGGCCGCCGTAAATCTTGACACCGCTCATGTATTTTCCCTTAAGCGACTTTTTATCGTCAATGATCGCGACAACTGTGTGCGTGTAATGGTACCGACTCCCGCCAAACTCCGCGAGAATCGCTCGTCCCGCGTCACCCGCGCCGATAAGCATGACCCGAATCTTCCCCGTCGGTTTAACGGACGATTTCTTTTCTTTCTGCGTCTGCCAGAAATTATAAAACCAACGCAAGGCAACGCGCATCGTAATGATACCCACGCCGCTCAAAACGAGATATAACAGAAGCCACGTCAAAAACTCCCTGCTCCAATACCTGAACATCAGAATATTAGAGAGGAGCTTTGATATGAGGAACCCTATAAATAAGTCGCCGTAGTCGCTCAGCACGGGATATTGCCACATACGGTCATAAATATGAAAAAAGAAAAAACAGACTGTGGTAGCGATGATGTCGGCCAGAAGAAAATACAGATACTCCGGGACATTTATACCAAATAGACCTGTAAACGATTCCATTTTAATGAGGTAAGCCAATACCACAGAGAAAAATAAAACCGCAATATCAGAAACGAATAAAAAAACTTTTAATCGTCTTTTTATGTACGAAACAAGCTTCGCCATCCTTCATTCTCCTGCCTCAATTCACAAAACCCAAAGAAATTGTGCTTTTTGCTTTTTGCTTTTTAATAGTATCACACAAAGGTCTTGTTTTCAATAGATTCATGAAAAAAAGCGGTCAAATCGTCCGGGAATTTTCGGCAGTTCAGGTTTTTACTACCGCCCCCTTCATACCCTCTCGGCTATAAAGGCGTCGGCATACTCTTCAAGAAGTCCTAAATCGTACAAAAGAGTGAAAAGTGTGTAACGGTCCTTAAGGGTCCGCGCCAGCAGTATAGCCTCCCGAATACGTTGTTTCCCGTAGAAAGAAAAGAAATGGGTCATCGAAAGCCCGGTTTTATTTATGATATCCCAAATCGCCGACTCTGACGGACACTGGCGGAGTATCTCTGCGACAGTGTCCGCAGCATTTATACTGTAAAGTCTGTCGTCTTTACATAGCCTTTCACGAAGAAAGGCCGTGACAGCGGTCGCGTACACGACATCGACGCCGTGCAACAGATACGGTGTCCCCTCCCGAAGCCCCGCTACCTCGAAATAGTGCGCCATATGATGCTCACTGCCTGACGCGGGACGCGAAGAACCCGCCAAACTCATGCCGATTCCCGCCGCGCAGAGAGCCGAAAAGAGGGCATTAACCGCGTTTTTTTCTCTGCTAAGGACACCGTCGATAGCCGACAGGCAGACATCGACCTGCTCTCTGACAAGTGTATATACTTGTCGGCAAAGCGGCTCGCCGTTTATGGCATGACTTAAGTCCCAGTCACAAAGGCACGACAGTTTTCCGACAATATCCCCAATCCCCGATACAAGCATCGGCAAAGGAGCGTTGCGGAGTATATCGATATCCCCAAGCACGAACGCAGGCGGAGCCGCCGTAAAAGAAACTTTTTTGCCCTTAAAAATCATCGCCGCAACAGACGAGGCGTAGCCATCCATTGACGGTGCTGTTGCAACCGTCACCTGAGGCAGTCTCTTCTCCATACACACATATTTACACAGATCGCCGATGACGCCGGAACCGACGGCGACGACCACTGTGCCGTCGCTGTCATCAAGCGCTTGTGTAAGACGGCTTACCGCGTGTTCATCGGGAATCAGGAGCGTATCGCCCGGAAAAATCAATTCTTTTGCAGACAACCCCGCTGCATGCAGAATCGCCTGCGCCCGTTCTCCGGCTGCCGCATATGTGTTGGTATCCGAAACAAGCAACGCTGTTTCACAGCCCCCGAGCAGTCGCGGCAGTTCCAGAAGAGCATTCTCGCCGCACACAATTTTCCGCATATCACAGCGGTGCGTTTGCCCGCACGGACAGTTCTCTATCACAAGCGGTAAATCAAAAATGTTGATACTCATGCGTTTTTCTCCGAATAGAGTTATTTTAATTTAAAACCATTTCCAACCCGCGTTCCTGCTTGATTATATAGGTGGCATGGCTGAGCGTATAATAATACTGCCCGCCCTCCTCATAACGCTCTAGCGTACCGGTCACTTCAATCCAGTCGTTTTCCTCCGGCATTTTTCCGTTGTCCGTGGTAAATTCAAAGCCCAGCGTTGACGCGCTGCAAAGCGGACAGGAACCGGCGTAATTGCGATAGACGTTATAATATGTCTTTCCGCCGTCTGTTACGGCGCTGAACATGCCCTCGAGGCGCACCGTTTTACCGAGATACTTTTCCGGGTCGGCGGCGATTTCGTTGAACCACGACACAAACAGCTTTTCGCTGATTTCAACGACTTCTGAATCGTCCGTACCTCCTGAGATCTTGCTGCTTTCAAAAAACATGAGAATCTTGTCGCTATATGTCGTATAGACGACCGCGCCCGCGATACCGACGAGTGCAATGCATAAAATAATAAAGGTTATCAGTGTGGAATTTGAGCTTTTTTTCTTTTTTTGTGTCTTCATTTATCAAATGCTCCTTACGGCTTTAATTCTTTTCTTTGCAGCCGAAACGGCCGCAAAGACAAGGAAAAATACGATGTCACACACAACGATACTCGCGCCTGCCGGAGTTTCCAGAACGACCGTCATTACCATACCGATTATAAAGCAGACCACAGAAACAATGCCCGAGCAAAGAATGACAGAGCGAAAGCTTTTACAGAGGCGCATGGCGGTGAGCGCGGGAAAGATGATCAGACTGGAAATGAGCATTGTCCCCATCATTTTCATTCCTAAAACGATCGTCGCAGCGGTCAACAGCGCGATGACCGTGTTGAACAGTCCGGCGTTCGTGCCGGTGGCACGCGAAAACGTTTCATCAAAGGTGACCGCAAAAATACGGTTATAGAATAAAACAAACAGAATAATGACAACCGCGGACAGTGCTGTGCCGAATACGGCGTCGCCGTGTGTCAGCGAAAAGACGCTTCCGAACATATAACTGCAAACATCCTTGGTGACCCCGGTCGTCATATAGACCGCCATGACGCCGATGGCAATTGCGCCGCTCGAAATCATCGCGATGGCCGAATCCCCTTTGATTTTGTTGTTTTCGCTTATGCGTAAAAGCAGAAATGCCGACAGCGCTACGACGGGAACCGAGAGATACAGCGGCGCGACGCTCAGGGAAATCGCCAGCGTCACGCAGCCAAAGCTGACATTTGAAAGACCGTTGCCTATCATGGAATAGCGCTTAAGTACGAGGCTGACACCGAGAAGCGCCGAGCACAGTGACACCAGCAGTCCGACGACAAGCGCCCGGATAAAGAACGGGGCGGCAAAAAGCTCCGCGAACGTTTCAGACATTTTCGTCACCCCCCGTAAAGCGTTTGCTTAAGGCTGTTTCAAGATAGTCCGCCGTTTTGCCGAAAAAGAGCTGTTTGTTGCCTAAATGAAGGATGTGCGTCGCATACCGGACAGCCGCCAGGTCATGAGACACCATGATAACTGTGATTCCCTCTTTTTCATTCAGTTCTTTAATCAGCGCGTACATTTCCGCGGTGACAAGGGGGTCCAGCCCCGACACCGGCTCGTCAAGCAAAAGAATTTTCTTTGTCGCACACAGTGCGCGCGCCAGCAGAACGCGCTGCTGTTGTCCGCCTGACAGTTCCTGATAGCTGCGTCGGGCAAGCTTTTCCATCCCCATCAGCGCAATCTTTTCAAGGGCAATTTTCTTGTCCTCTTTACTATAAAACGGTTTGCCTTTACAGCTGTTGAGGCGTCCGGAAAGGACGACCTCATAAACGGTTGCGGGGAAATCCTTCTGCGCCGCCGTCTGCTGCGGAAGATAGCCTATCTCTGACGCCGAAAGGTCGTCGGAGAAAGCAATCCCTCCCGAAACGGGTATTTTAAGCTTCAGAATCCCCTTGATCAGCGTGCTTTTGCCTGACCCGTTTTCCCCGAGCACACACAAATAGTCGCCCGCTTCAAGGCTAAAACTGACATCCGATAGAACCGTGTTTCCGTCATATCCGAAAGAAGCGGCGGTACAGGTAATTAGCGGCATACTTATCGCTATCCTTTCTCTGCAGTGCAAAAGTTCTGCCCGGTCGGCAGCACCGACCGGGCAATACTTCACCTTCAGTAATTCAGTGCCGTTTTTAGTACAGTAAGATTCTCAGTCATCAGACTGATATATGTTATCCCGTCTTGAAACTGCTCCTGGGTAATATTGTGGCAGGAGAAAAGCTCGGCAGTTTGACATCCCGTCGCTTCGGAAATGGTGTTGGCGAGCTTCTGATCGGACAACTCAATGTATAGTACTTCGGGGATTTTTTCCGTTTTTACCTTATCGATTAAAAAGTTGACCAGCTTTGCACTCGGATCCGCCGTATTTGAACTGCAGCCCGGAAAAGCGGCGTAGTACTTCAAATGGTAATCGTTTACCAAATAACGGAACGGGAAACGGTCTGCTACAATAAGCGTGTCGCCGGTTGCTGATGCGACGGCATCCGAATACGCCTTATCAAGCTGTGAGAGTTTTGCGGCGTAGTCTGCGGCATTTTGCCGATAGAATGCGGCATTGTCAGGGTCAAGCGTTTCCAGTGTTTTTGTAATTTTTTCCGCAATCTGTATCACACGCTTCGGAGATGTCCAAACATGCTCGTCATATGCGAGTCCCTCTTCTTCTTCTTCGGCTTCCATTCCCTCGACGGTTTCCTCGGTCAGCGGCTCTACACAACTGAGCATTGTCAACGCTGTGACGCCGTTGGTGTCAAGCGCGGACAGAATCTTTTCGACCCACGCATCGCCCTCTCCCCCGGCATAAATGAATAAATCGCATTTTTGAATGGCAAGCAGCTCGCTCGTGGTCGGCTCATAAGTATGGCTTTCGCCTCCCAAAGGCAAAAGCTGCATAAGCGCAACCTTGTCACCGGCAATCTGCCGCACGATATCGTATGGCGGGAAATTTGTCACGATAACGTTAAGCTTTTCGGATTCTTTTCCGGATGTCGATGTATCGGTCATCCCTTGTATGCCGCATCCTGAAAGAGCGGCAACGGTAACCATAACCGTTAAAGCTAAAATAAATAGTCTTTTCAACACATTCATTCTCCCCTTATTTAAATAATAGAAATAATCTGACCGTCCATGGGGGCGGCCGCTTTTACAGGGAAAATCACAGTGTCAGCTTCGTCTTTTTACCAAAAGGGGTGTACTTCGACAGTACCGTAAACGTAACGGATAATTGCATAAAACAAAGGGAAGCGGCGACGAATGGCATGGCGAATATTATGGCTTTCAAAGAGCTCATGATACCGTCCGGGTTGTGGATCATCGCGCATATGGCACAGTGCTCGTCATGACAAACCTGTGCGTGAATGCTATAGCCCGCCAGCACCAGCATTGAGATAATCAATGAAAGTGTAAATAAAAACCATATGACAAGAATAAAGTTTCTCCTTGCCGCGCTCATAGCCGCTCCCTTTACCGTTTATCGGCGGTTATTGTTTCCGCCCTGGTTGTTATTGTTGTTAAACCGGCGTCTGTCGTTGCCGCCGCGGTTAAAATCTCTGCGCGGAGGTCTTTGATCCCCGGTATCGTTGTTCTCGGGGACAAGCCCCTCGACCTCGATGAGCGCGTCGCGGCGGGACAGATTGAGTCTTCCCTGATCGTCAATTTCCGTAACCTTGACTATGACCTCGTCGCCGACGCTTACACAGTCCTCTACCTTTTCAACGCGTTTAACGTCCAGCTTGCTGACGTGGACAAGCCCCTCTTTGCCGGGAGCGATTTCGACAAACGCGCCGAACTGCATGAGCCTGGTGACGACGCCCTTGTAGATGGCACCAATCTCGGGATCCTTCGCGATTGTTTCGATAATGTCGAGCGCGCGTCTGGCGTCGTCGATATCGACGGCGGTGATGAACACGCTTCCGTCCTCCTCAACGTCAACCTTACAGTTGCATTCGGCGCATATCTTTTGAATGACCTTGCCCTGCTTGCCGATAACGTCTCCAATCTTCTCGACGTCAATCTTCGTGGTCAGCATCTTGGGGGCGTACTTCGACAGTTCCTCACGCGGCGCGGCAATAACCGGCAGAATGACGTTGTCGAGAATATACAGGCGCGCCTTATACGTCTTTTCAAGGGCTTCCTTGATGATGGCGGGCGTCAATCCGTGAACCTTTAAGTCCATTTGTATCGCCGTAATGCCCTTGTGCGTACCGGCGACCTTAAAGTCCATATCGCCGAAAAAGTCCTCAAGCCCCTGAATGTCAACCATGGTCATGAAGCGGTCGCCCTCGGTGATAAGACCGCAGGAAATGCCCGCGACAGGTGCCTTGATCGGCACGCCGGCAGCCATCAACGACAGCGTCGAGCCACAGACTGCGCCCTGTGAGGTCGAACCGTTGGAGGAGAGAACCTCCGAAACAAGGCGTATGGTATACGGGAACTCCTCAACCGGGGGAATGACGGGCAGAAGCGCCCTTTCGGCGAGGGCGCCGTGACCGATTTCGCGTCGTCCCGGTCCTCTGGAGGGCTTCGTTTCGCCGACGGAGAAGGACGGGAAGTTGTAGTGGTGAATATACCGCTTATGCTCCTCCTCGTCGATACCGTCGAGAAGCTGCGCGTCGCGCGCTGAGCCGAGCGTTGTTACTGTAAGAACCTGTGTCTGGCCTCTGGTAAACATGCCTGAACCGTGGACGCGCGCAAGCAAATCCACCTCGGCAGCCAGAGGCCGGATGTCGTCGATGCCCCGTCCGTCAACGCGCTTGCCGTTGTCGAGCAGCCAGCGGCGGACAATGGATTTCTGAAGTTTGTACATACAGTCGTCAATCTTCATGAGCTCCTCGGGGAACTTCTCGTCAAACGCGGCGTGAACGGCCGCATAGATGGGTTTTAAGCGCTCATCGCGTATCCGCTTGTCGTCGGTGTCGAGGGCTGCCTTGACATCGTCGATGGCAAAGCTTTTTACCGCCTCATACAGCGCCTCAGAAGGATCGTTCGAGGGGAAATCAACCTTTATCTTGCCGATTTCACGCTGAATTCCTTTGATGAATTCGACGATTTTCTTGTTTTCTTCATGGGCAAACATAATGCCCTCATACATGACGTCATTCGGAATCTCGTTGGCACCCGCCTCAATCATCGCCACCAGCTCATCGGTTGAGGCGACGGTGACGGTCATCTGAGATTGTTCTCTCTGGGCAAAGGTCGGGTTGATGACATACTGCCCATCGACGTAGCCGAGTGAAACGCTGGCAACCGGACCGTCCCACGGAATCTCCGAAATAGAGATGGCGACGGAAACGCCCCACATCGCGGCGACTTCAGGCAGACAGTCCGGATCGACTGACATGACCGTCGCCACTACGCTGACATCGTTTCTCATGTCCTTGGGGAACAACGGGCGGATGGGTCTGTCGATAACGCGGGAGGCAAGTGTCGCTTTCTCGCTGGCTCTGCCCTCACGGCGCTGGAAGGAGCCGGGAATCTTTCCTACCGAATAGAGCTTCTCCTCAAAGTCTACCGACAGCGGGAAAAAGTCGACGCCCTCACGGGGCTTTGGGGACATGGTCGCGGTACACAGAACGTTCGTGTCGCCGTAACGGACAAGACACGCGCCGCCTGCTAACTGTGCCATTTTGCCGGTCTCGATAACGAGCGGTCTTCCGGCAACGGTGGTTTCGAATGTTTTACATTCTTCAAACATTGTGGTTCTTCCTTTTTTTCTATATTTCAGCGGAGAACACTTTAGCAACAAATAAAAGGGCTTCAGCGCCCAAAGCGCTTTTATTTATCGCTAAAGAGAGGCCCTCCGATGATTGCCTTTAAGATGGGAAAGGGGGCAAGCGCAAAAACCGCGCCCGCCCCACGATTTTTGGGTTGTTCTTATCCTCCGAATTTGGATTTTTAGCGAATTCTACGCCATACAAAGCGAAAATCGCCGTAATACGCCCGTATTCGGAAATTTTCAACGCCGCCAAAAGACAAGCATTGAGGAGATGAGAACGCGCCCGATTACTTACGGATTCCGAGTCTTGCAATAATCGCACGATAACGCTCGATGTCGTTATTCATCAGATATTGCAGAAGGTTTCGTCTGTGGCCGACCATCTTGAGCAAACCCCGGCGCGAATGATGATCCTTCTTGTGGGTTTTGAGATGCTCGGTGAGATCGTTAATCCTTTTCGTCAGGACGGCGATCTGTACCTCGGGGGAACCCGTATCTCCCTCGTGGGTGGCGTATTGCGCTATAACGGCGGTCTTTTCTTCCTGGGTCATGTTTTTTCACCTCATCATAATATTTCCGAGTATCCCAGAGAGGGGCAGGTGAGCACATCGGTGATGTTTACTCCCCAAACCGAGAAACAAGGACTAAACGCGGCAAAACCGCGAAAATTAGTATACTACAAGCTTTTCCGTTTGTAAAGGTTTTTTCAAAAAATCAACAGGTTCTCAGTTGTCTTCTTCCTCGTCCGGAGTACAGCAGCCGCAATCGCAATCAAAGTCCACGTCAAACTCAAGCTTTTCGCCGCAGGCGGGGCAATTGATAAATTCCTCGTCAAACATATCGCTGTCAACGAAAATTGTTTCGTTGCAGGAGGGGCAGACGACCTCATACATACCATCGTCATCGTCCTCATCCTCGTCGTCACAACAACCATCCTCATAGACAAAGGACTCAAGGTCGTCGAGATCCTCGTCAACCGCGTCAAGCTGCTCCTCGACGAGCTCCATGGTATCCTCAAGATCGGTAATCGAAAGCGCGGCATCCTCAAGAATATCGAAAATCGCTTTGAAAAGCTTTGTCTCCTTAGCCTTTTCGTCAAGCTCCATCCCTTCGGCCAAACCTTTCAGATACGCTACTTTTTCGGTCAATGTCATCATATTCAAATCCTTTCACGGCTGAAAGCCGTTTAATATTGTTACGCGCGGGACATGTATTCGCCTGTGCGTGTATCGACATTGATCATCTCGCCCTCGTCGATAAAGAGAGGCACTCGGATTTGGGCGCCTGTTTCCAAAACGGCCGGTTTTGTAGCATTGGTAGCCGTATCGCCCTTAAAGCCGGGGTCGGTCTTTGTCACACTAAGAGTGACGAACGTCGGGGGCTCGACGCCGAACACATTGCCTTTATAAGAGAGAATCTTACAAATCATGTTTTCCTTGACGAACTTAAAGTTGTCATCCAAATTCTTCGCATCAATGGGTATCATTTCGTAGGATTCGGGGTCCATAAAGTAATACAGGCCGCCGTCCTCGTAGGAGTATTCCATATCCTTTCTCTCGATAAAGGCGGTGGGAAATTTGTCGGAGGGGTTGAAGGTGCGCTCAACGACGCTGCCGGCGATGACATTGCGGATTTTCGTGCGGACAAACGCCGCTCCCTTGCCCGGCTTGACGTGCTGGAACTCGATAATCGAGTAAACGCTGCCGTCCATTTCAAAGGTTACCCCGTTCCTGAAATCTCCTGCTGAAATCATAAATATTCTCCTTTAGTTTATGTTTACCGGCTCATTCTATACTAAATGAAACGATTTTTCAATACTTTTTTTATTCGTATCCTGAACATTGCGTGAATTCATTAAATAACCCCAACCGTCACTTGACGTTGACCGTTTTCCGAATAAGAAAGATAATCCCCGCACAGAGCGCCATGGCGAACAAAAGCATAAAAAACTGCGACGACAAATCAAAGACGCGTGCGCCGAGGTTCCTTTGTGCCTGCACGACCGCGTCTGAGAATGTCAAATAAACCGACTGATCTGCGACAATGGCACGAAACCCGATAAGCGCGCCGAGCTTTGTGCAAACCCACGACAGAACGCCGTATATCCCGAAAAAGAAGATGATGCTGCCGAACATGCCGAGCTTCTCGAGCTTGGAGACGTTGGTAAGCGTCACGGCCATATGAAGGCTTGAAACAATCAGATAGATCGAGATGAGCCCTAAGACGGAAACTAATACAAAGGAAGCGCGTATCGTCGCAAGGCTGGGCATTCCCCCCGCCTCAAGCTGTCCCCAAAACATCGTCGCAAAAGCCGCTTCCTTTTGCTCTGACAGATAGAAGATGTCACCGACAATCGAACCGATGAGGGCGATATAACTGACTAAGATAAAAATGATGCCCGTCAGCGTTTTCGAGAAAATCAACTGCCACTCCTTGACGGGCAGCGTCAGCGTCAGATAGCCGGGATTGCCGTACACGCTTTTATTGAACATGGCGATGACGGCAAAAAAAGTGAACACCACGACAAACAGCATCATGGCAATCAACACGATCGACAGAACAACCTTAATGATGATTATAGTGCTTCCGGCGATGCCCACGATGGCTGCCGCTGCCACAATCAGTGCCGCCAAATAGACGCCGCCGACGGTGTGCAGTCCGGCTTTCAAATCGTTTTTTATCAGCTTACCAAGCATTGCGGAACACCTCCTTAAACGCATCCTCCAGCGAAATGCCTCTGGCGCGGATATCTTCAACGCTGTCCGAAAGGAGCGTTTGCCCCTCACCGATAAAAACGGCGTACTCAAAAATCCGCTCCAAATCGTTGATCAGGTGCGTAGACATCAGCAGTGTCGAGTCCGGCGCGTGATTTTCAATGATGAAATCGAGAATGGCCGACCGTGATGCCGGATCAACGCCGCCGAGCGGCTCGTCGAGTAGATAGAGCTTTGCATTTCTCGCCATAGTCAGAAGCAGCATCAGTTTTTCCTGCATGCCTTTGGACATACTCTTGACCTTCTGTTTCTCCGAAAGAGAGAAACGGTCAAGCAGCATTTTGGCTTTTTCAACGTCAAAATCGGCAAAGAAGTCTGTAAAATAATGAATCGCCTGTCCGGCGGTCATCCACTCGGGCAGAAAAACTCTGTCCGGCAGCAGGGCGACAATCGCTTTTGTTTCATAGGAGGGCGCTTTTTTATCGATGAGCAGCGTCCCGCTGTAGTCGTGAATCAGTCCTGCCATCATTTTCAGAAGCGTAGTCTTGCCGCAGCCGTTGGGGCCGAACAAGCCGATGATCTGCCCGCGCGGCAAATCAAAGCTGATATTATTCAGCACAACATGCTTTCCGTAAGACTTTGAAACGTGGTCAAGCGTGACAATACTGTCGGACATGGTATCCCTTCCTTCATAACTTTGTTAGTATACCTCAAAAAGCGGACAAAGTCAATTTTTTCCGCCGATTTTCAAAAGTTTTAAGGCATTTTTATATAAAATATTTTCCTTTAACTCGTCGTCAAGCGGCAAACCCTTTATTTCTTGCACGTCAGAAGCCGCGTCGCTCCACGGCGAGTCGGAGGCGAACAGAAGCTTGTCGCGCCCGTGATTATGTGCAATGCGCAAAAACTGCTCACGCGGATAAAATGCCATACCCATCGACGTGTCGATATAGATATCCGAGCCGACAATGTATTTTTCAACATCGTCCCATTGGGCGTGTCCGCCGAGGTGCGCCGCGATGATGACGCCGCCTTTCATCGCTTTTGAAACATTGAGAAATTGCCGGGGACTGGTCTTGTACGGCGGAGAGAATCCCGGGTCTTCACCGGCGTGATGGAACAAAATCAGCCCCTTGGACAAAGCGTAATCATAGATTTTCAGCATTTCGGGCGCGTCGAGCACGAAATCCTGATATTCGGCATGGAATTTCAGTCCCCGGAGTCCCAACGACACGACAAAATCAATGTCGCGCCTGTAGTCGTCGGTGTGTGCGTAGACGCCGCCGAACGAAATAATTCTGTCCGACTGCACCGAGGCCGCCCATTCGTTGATGCCCCTTGTCTGCGACGCCTTCGTGATGACCGGCTGTATGACCGAAACGTCGATACCGTGGGCATCCATATAGCCGAGCAATCCCCCTATAGTCATGTCGGTTACCGGCTTGTAAAGATAATCGGCACTGCGCTGTAGCACCTCAAGCCCCCTTTGAGCGAGCGCGTCAGGAAACGCGTGGGTATGAAAATCAACAATCATAGCATATCCTTTCTTAAAGCATATCCTTTTCTCTTTTAAGCCGACGGGATATATAGTTCATCAAAAAATCGGCACGGCCTCTTTTACGCTGGAATGGCGTGATTTCCTGTGCCTTGTCCTCTGCGGGAGTACGGGAAAAATCGCACGGACGTCTGTCGAGCCGGTCAAAGAGTGCGGTCAGCGGCTGTGTATTGTGGCGGCCATCTGCCGAAGCGGCAAAAATAAGGATATCCGGGTTACGGGGGAGCATCATCGTTTTCGCGCCTTTGGTAGGGAGCGCGTACCAAAACAGGACAGCCTGTTTGCCCCGGATGTCCCCTTTTGTGTTGTGCATATGCGTGAAAACGTATGCGACTCGGTCGTTTTTGACATATCCCGTTTCTGAACACGCGTACATATCCCATGCGCCGACCGGCTCAAACAGTGCGGCGACGGAAAGTCTGGTTTGGCGTCCGTCTAAATAAAAGGACTCTTCAGTATCCCCTTTTACGGATGCCGCGAGCAAGTACAGCGTATCGCAGCCGCCGGGCAGTAAAACCTCTTGACCGGCGCAGATGCAGGCGGTTTGCTCCCCGCGCGCCATCATAAAGATCGTGTCCCCCACTGTGATGACCGGCGGAAACTGCTCACGCGGCAGAGTCATACCGGATAGAATGTCCGCGCTTTTCGGCTCCGCATTGCCGCTGACAATGGCCGTATCATATGGCAATGGCACAGGAACTCCCACGATTTCCTGCGCGGCGGCATCTGTGCTTATCAAAAACGTCTTTACCTCAAAGGGGTTCAGCGAAAAGGTAAGTTCGCCGTCTGTGACCTCTGCCGGGGCTGTTGTTATCTCCGAGGCATTCGCTTCTTTTGCGGACAGAACCGGTAACCCCAATGACAGCCGGAGGTTTTTAATCGCCGCGCCCGTGCCCTCATTGACACGAACGATAATTTTCTCAGAACCGAGAGCGGGTTTTAAAGCACGCAGCAGTGCGCGGTCGTCCGACAGCGATAGAAACGAAAGGCACCCCTTTACAGATCCCGTATGCCTATCCGCCGAAAAGGCGGACAGGGGACTGTTGAAGCAGAGCGCTTGCCGCTGAATCTCGGCGATATTTTGCCCCTCTACGACACCGACGGCAAACGAAAAGCGGTTAAGTCCGAAATCGAGAAGATGCTGGGCGCTCTCTTTACGGTAGCAGTGGCGCGGCGAGTGCATACAGGTGAGTCTCAGCGTGCGGTCATCGGGCTTGTCCCA
>CAZEXA010000020.1:0-23238 GCA_964516565.1 uncultured Eubacteriales bacterium
TTGGCGAGTACGGCGGCGCACTTGGTGCCGCCAATATCAATTCCGAGTAAATACACGATAACCACCCCTTTGCTTATAATAGCATATTTAAGAAACTATTCAATAGGAAAATCAGAAATACAATTCCTCGCCGCTGCGGCGAATGGCAACTTTTGCGGAAACGTTGATTTCGGCTTCGCTGAATTTTTGAGGATACTCTTTTTCTCCAATGCTTTTGAACGCCTTGTTGTCCCAAATCCACAGCCGTCGCCCATAACGGAAAATGTCTGCCTGATATTTTTTTTGTGCTGCATCGATGGCCGTTTGTGTAATCTGAATAATCTTTTTTCTTGAGAGTTCTACAATTTCCAGAATAACATCTTTATTAACTTGTGCAAAATTATCGCTATCATATTCCGCTAAATCACAATGAAGCGTGAGTTTTACATCAATAATAAGCCTGCTGTTCTCATACCGTACCTTCGTTCTCTCGTATAAACCCTCAATTTCCAGTACGGCGGTGTTACCATTATCCAAAGCAACACTGAAGAGCCCCTTCTTAAGGCGGTCATTCAAGATTACGGTGCCAAAAGTTTCCTGCTCGTCAAGATAACCTTTAAAATCGTTATTTTTGTCGAATACAGCCATGCCGTTAACATAAACACTCTGCGTTTTAGTAACCATTGCGCCCTGCGTCTGCGGGGTGCTCTTTTTTTCTAAACTGATAGCCGGAAGGAGAAGTGACGCGAATGGATCCTTAATATAATTGACTACCTCATACATTCGTATTTTATCGGTTTCGCCGTAATTTTCAGACTCATCTAAAATGTTTTCGAGCCTTTGTGAAATCAACGTATCCGATCCTACTTGCGCGTTAATGATTTCTTCAGCCGTCGAGCCTCTCGCTACAGCCAAAAGTACCGTAGGCTTTGTGTTGTAATCCCGTATAAAAAAATCCAATGTCCCCGCCAAATCCTTCATGGCTGTATCCTCTCCGATAACAATCACTCTGTTATGCGCGTACATTGGCATTTTGCCGCTTTTCTTTACGGCATTATCAAGCGCTTCGGCCACGTTTTCCCCGTCGCTAAAATACTGCTTGGACACGTTATCAGAACTACCCTGACCGTTAATGAATGAGTTTTGGGTATTGTTAATTGTTTGAATCGACGCTCTGTAACCGTTTTCTGTCTTATCTATTCCTATTCCCTGAATCACCATGAGCTCCACAAGCTCCGTGCCGAATTTCTCTTGCCCTGTAGAGAGGACGACAAGAGCGATACATATTGTGATTAGTCCCAACAGTTTACCCAGCCGCAGCATTTTTTTTCCTCCTCTCTTTAACTTTGTTTCCAAAAACCACCGTTAACGGAACAAGAATAATTATCACTATATAGACGGCCAACAGCAGTAACTGTGAAATGATGAACGAAAATCTTGTCGCTTCTTGCGAAACATATATTGAGGTCAGCGTTATGACTGACGTGACAATTATCAAACTGGTCTTTCTTTCCATCCGCGGTATCAGTTTACAAAACGTGTCTGTACAAATATAAATATAAAAGGAGATCTTCAAAACTATACCGGCAATCCATAACGATGTTTCTATGGCGTCAAGCCTGGTGAATGCGCCGATTTTCCCGAGTGCGGAAATCGAAAAGGAAGGAAACAATTGGATATTGCCAAATGTTCCGAGCACTGTGACAACGAAAAAACTGACGAGCGTTATAAAAACTGTGACACCCACAAGCCAAAGGAAATAAGGTTTTTTGGTGTCACCCTTGATGCGCGGCAAGAGCAGCGGAACCAGAGCAAGCTCTGCCGCATATGAAGTTGAAATCACACAGTCTTTGACAAACACACTAATGCCATCGTTAAATATTGGTGTCAGATTGAGAAAATCAATTTTTGATACAATGCCGACCAATATAACAAAGGTCATCAATGAAAGCGCTACAAGATAAAGCAGGCTGGCACGCCCCAGTGCCCTTAAGCCAAGCGTTGAAATATAGGCGCACACAATAAGCATAATTAAAATAAAAAATGACATATCTGTTTCCGGAAACATGACCGAACTGGCGAACAAATCATACCGCGACACCGATCGAATGGATAAATACAGGCACATCAGCAAATAAGCGAAAGCCACCACCTTCCCTAATACCGGAGAAACGGACGTTGACGCCTCAACAATCCCGACGGTTTTAAAATGTTTGATATAGTACAAAATCGGAAGTGTAGCCAACAAGACCATGATCGCGGACACTGTCGGACGAATAATGAGGTCGGTATCCGAAAAACTCGTTTCCGCCGAGACAATATACATGGCGGAACTCAATATTCTGCTAATAAACAAAAACGAAAATAAGCCTGTCGAACTGATGGCGTTGGAGTTCAAATCCGTTCACCTCTTATTCAATTTTTTTAATTTCCCGATATTAAATACGTAACGGGAATTTCTCAGAAAACCCCGTCTGATAATAGTATCCCTGAAAAACGATCTGTCAAAAGGCACAAACGGCGCCAGATATGCCGAGCCGTACTGTTCAAGCGAACACATATTGATGATGAGCGCGCTCATACCGATGATGATTCCGTAAAGTCCGGACAAGCCGCCGACAATAATGAACACCAGCCGGAGAACAGAAACGGGCTGATACAGGTTGGAGGTAACAAAGGAACTGATGGCCGTTATCGCAACGACAATCAGCATCGGCGCGCCGATAAGCCCGGCGGTCACTGCGGCGTCGCCTATGACCAGAGCGCCGACAATGCTGACTGCCTGACCGACACTTTTAGGCATACGTAGTCCGGCTTCACGGACAATTTCGTATATAAAGTGGATAACCAGTGCTTCTATCATTAGCGGAAACATAGTGTTGCTCTCAGACATGACGATACTGAACAGCATATCGTCCGGTAATAGCTCCTGATGATAAAGTCCCACCGCCACATATACGCCCGGTAAAAAAATACTGAATACAAAACACATCATACGGACAATACGCATTATCGTCGAAAAATACGGCCGGTTGAGGTAATCGTCCATTGTCTGAAAATTCTCAATAAAAAAATTGGGGACAATTAAGGAAAACGGCGTGCCATCAATTATGATACCAACCTTGCCCTCGTTGATTTTCGCGCAGAAGATATCCGGACGCTCGGTGTCGCCGACCATGGAGAACAACGATTTTTGACGGGTGTTCAGAAATTCCGTTAGATAGTTCGCTCCGAGAACCAAATCAATTTTAACGGCGCTCAGGCGTTCTTTAACCTCGGTGACAAGGGATTCTTCCGCTTTTTGCTCCATATAACAAATAGCAATTTTCGTATTGCTCGTCTTCCCGATTTCCATGACCTCTGCTTTAAAATCCGTGGTCGTCATCCGCTTGCGCACCAGGGCGAGATTGATTTTCAAGCTCTCGGTAAACCCCTCGCGCGAACCCCACTCCTGCACCTCTGACAGCGGTTCGGCTATCGAGCGTATGGGTATTTTCTGCACACTGAATAAAAGGCTGTACCGCTCATCGTCGATAAAAGCCGCCAAATTACCGAGAAGAATGCCGCGGATTGTTTCGTCAAGACTCTCCTCCATCGAAGAACCCGCGTTGACCGCGACGCTTTCGCTGATAAACTCGGCCGCTCCCTCTACCGGAATGTCTCCATCGTATTCCATAATCGGGCGCAGTACGTTCTGTCCGGACATCATGCCGTCGCAAAGACCGTCGCAATACGCAAACACAAAATGACGCCCATGTGCCGTGACTCGGCGGACAACAATATCGTTGCTGCCCTTAAATTCCTCTTCGATTATTTTAGCGTTGTCCTCGGCACGACGCCTCACCGCGCCGTGCCGCACGACGTTCAAATCGGAAACGTCTATCATCGCCCTGTTTCTTTTCATAAAATCACCATTTGTATTCTTAACGCCTTTTTTGGGATTATGCGAATAAAGCGGTCAATAATAAGGGAAACAAAATAAAAAAGGTGAAGCATATGTTAATTACCGTAATTCGTACTGTTATTCTGTATCTGCTTGTAGTCGCCGCCGTCAGGCTGATGGGAAAACGACAAGTCGGAGAATTGCAGCCTCTCGAACTCGTCGTTACCATTCTTCTCTCGGAAATCGCCGCCACGCCGATGCAGAACAATACTATTCCCATGCTGCGCGGTATTGTGGCGGTTAGTATCTTGACAGTGCTTGAACTTTTATTTTCCGTCTTCAGTCTAAAAAGTGTCCGTTTCAGAAATATCAGCGAGGGCAAACCGCAGGTCGTTGTCAAAGACGGTAAGCCCGATGAAAAACAGTTAAAAAAGCAGCGGCTGACTGTTGAAGATATCTTGAGCGCGCTGCGGCAAAAAAATATTTTTAACCTAAGTGACGTAAAAACCGCAATCGTCGAAACAAACGGAACCCTCAGTGTCATGACGCACGCTGCAAAAACGCCCGTTACCCCTGCCGATATGATGCTGTCGGTGTCGGAAAAGGAAATGCCGTGTCCCGTTATGGCCGACACTAAAGCGACCGGAATTTTTTATGATGAATGCGGTCTTGACGATAATAAATTGAAAAAACTTTTGAATGAACGCGGAATTAATCCGAAAACAGTCTATCTGCTGACGGTTGACGCTTCGGGGAACGTAAGCTTAATCGAAAAGGAGCAAACAAAATGAAATGCTTTATCGTAGCAATCGCAATCCTTGCCGTTTGCCTTTGGGGCACAATATATGCCGACCGCCGCGTTGCAGCGGACTGTCAGATACTGGAAGACGGCTTCAAAAAAATCGCCGATGCCGCCGAAAAGCGTGACAAAGCCACCGTAAAGCGTGAAACGGACACACTCGAGAAGCAATTCGACGACATGCAAGATATGCTGTGCGTCTTTTCCGATCACGAGTGGACCGAAGACATTCATATCAATATTTCAACGATTCAAACCTCGGATAGTTTTCAGGAAATCAAAAACACCTGCGGGGAAAGCGACACCATCCTCTCGCATATTGTCGATGCCTGCGAAGCGTCTCTGCCAAATATCTTTTAGTACCCTGATGTCGAGACAAGGAGAATGTTTTTCTTAACAAACTGTTAACTTACTTTTTTAGCGCATTTTATACTTGTCAAAATGAAAAAAATAGTATATTATACTTTTGTTGTCTCCATACGCAACAAAAAAAGCAGTAAAGGAATGTTCAAGATGGCAAACAGCCCTAAAAAATCAAGCGCGGAAGCTTACCGCGAGCGCCGGAAAAAGCAGATTTCACACGCTTCCAAAAAAGCGAAGAAATCGGCAGCGTCCGAAAAAATTGTTAAAATCGTCGTAACAACCATTTGTTTACTGCTCGCCTTTGTTCTTATCGTTTTTTCGGCGGGAAACATTGCTGTCAACCTGCTCGGCATCCCGCAGCGGCTGATTCCTGTGGCGACTGTCAACGGATACAAGGTCTCCGCTGCAGAATACAATTACTATTATAGTTACTTGATGAATTTGCAGATCAGCACCACCCAACAGATTGAAAACCAGTACGCAAGCGCTTACGGCGAGGGCGTCGGCAAATCCTATACAGGCTATGATCCTGATAAGTCGCCCTCAGCGCAGACCTATGCCGGCGGCGAAGAGGACGAAGCCTTGGCCGACGACGCCACATGGTCGGATTATTTCAGCTTGAACGCGCCCCGCAGCGCCTATATCAGCCATACGCTGTATGAAAAAGCCGTTGAAAAAGGCTATACGCTGAATGAGGATGAGCAGAAGACCATTGACGACCGCATTGACGAGCTACGAGATACAGCCTATAAGAACAATTTTTCTCTCAAACGGTATCTGACACTTTCCGTGGGCGAAGGACTCTCCGAATCTCTGTACAGGGATCTGCTCGCACGTGACTCGGTTGTTGCCAGATATTCAGAAGATCTTCAGAAGGAATACGGCGACAAAATTACAGACAAGGAAATCAGCGCTTATTACGCAAAAAATACCGAGAGCTATGATTCTGTAAATTTCAGATACTTCACCTTTACCTATACGACCACCGCTGATAAAGATGAATCCACCTATACCAAAGCCCAGGCAAAGAAGCTCGCTTATGATATGCTGGACGACATCAAATCCTACGCGTCCTTCAGTAAAACCGCCTATCAATACGCGAAGACCGCCGATAAGGCAACCTATAAGGAAGACACTGCCACCTTAGCCAAAAACGTTACCTATACAACCCTTGCTCAAAACGGCAAGGAATTGGCAAAATGGCTCTTTGCTGACGGTCGTAAGGTCAACGATAAAACTGTTGTTTTAAACGAAGCCGGTTCTACCTATTACGTCTTATGTCTCGGTAAGGTTTCCTCGCTTGACAAAACGGTTCCCCCGACGGTACGTCACATCTTAGTGAAGTTTGACACCACCGACGAACAAGGCAAAACCATTGAACTGACCAATGAGATAAAGGCGACCGCAAAAGCCTCTGCCGAGACAATCTATACAGAGTGGAAAAACGGCGATAAGACCGAGGACACCTTTGCCGCGCTCGCCAAGGAAAAGAGCGAGGACACCGGTTCCGCCACAAACGGCGGTCTGATTGAACAGGTCGTTATCGGTCAGATGGTCCCCTCCTTTGAAAAATGGAGTTGTGATCCGGCACGAAAGACCGGAGATACCGGCATCATCGAATCCACCTATGGCTATCATCTGATGTACTATGTCGGCAAGAGTAAAGAAGCTTATTGGAAAACCTCCATCCGCAGCACATTAGGCGGCGAGGACTATAACGACTACATGGAAACATTGGCTGAAGAGGCTAAGGGTGATAACGCCAAAATTCACACACGCTTTATGAACTACTTTTCGGGCAGGTTTATGAAAAACATCGACAATTTATACAGCAATACTTCCTCAGCGTCATAAACACACAGTGTTCAAAGGGTCGCAACAGAACGGATAATCGTTTTGTTGCGGCCTTCTTAAATTATAGCAGTTGAAAGTTTTTATGGTGTTCGTCTTGTTAAAATCCGTTATTTTATCTAATCGGGATATTTACAGCGTTTTTTATTAAGCACGCGTGATACACAATATACAATTCCACCTGATGCTACAATAATCACTACATCTATGGGGGCAAGTACAATTCCCGGCAATTCCTCAAAGAAGAAGCCGGTACCGAAACAGTACAGATGGTTGTTGAGCAGAAACATCTCGCCTATGTACATGGCAAGTACTGTAAGAGAAGCAACCACTGACGGTATAACAATCGACAGTGCTTTTTTCCTCCCAAGTAAAAACGAGCCAACGAAGACACCGATCGTGACTCCAAGAAGAGCAAAAAAAGCACACATAAGCACCGCCGATAACGCTGACACCGTGATTTCTCCGGTGCGGTAAAATGCAGTAAAACATGCCCAGATACACATTCCAAGGAATCCGGCTGAAGTTACAGACTGGATAATCAGTGCTTTTTTTCGCTTTGTTTCACTCCTCAGAACCATTTTACCAAACCCGTAAAACACATTCAGGAGAGAAAGTATAATGACAACGGAGATGAGATAAAAATGAATTTTAAAAGTCGGGCTGTAACCGCCCAGAAGAATGTCTACTGCTTCCCATGTTCTGGTTTGAAACATTTCCGGGGGTATATAACATAGTGACATCTGCCAGCTTTCCAGAAAAACAATTTCTTGTGCCTGTACAAGTATTTTTGTTTCCATAAGCCGCTCAATCAAGAAGAAAATCCCTGTTGAGAAAACAGCTGCCGAAAGAAAGGCAAATCGTTTGGCAAGCTTAATAAAAATCGGAAGTAATATCACTCCGACAAGAATTGCCGTGGCAATCGGTGTATATGGAATGATATACTTAGGATAATTCTCAACGTTAACTGCTCCGTTTTTGAGCATCTCTGAAATGACATGAAGCCCCATATACATCGGATATGCCGAAGCAAGCAGCACACCGAAGCATGACAGCAAATAATACAAATTGAATTTCTTATTTTTCATCTGATTTCTCCTTTCTCATGCAGCATTGGTGAGGAGCACATACGCAATCACGGATATCATTACCGCAAATCCTATTCCGGACAGCCATGTAATTTTGTTATAAGATAAGATGTTGTCAATCCGCGTTCGAATTTTCGCACCACCGAAAGCTGAAGTGAATACCGTTTTGCAATTCGAGTATTCAAGAAGCGCCAGCGCGTATTCTTTTTTACTTCCTTCTTTGCATTTGGAGAGCACGTTTTCATCGCATGCTTGTTCCAAGTCACCTAAGAAACATTTTAAAAACAACCAACATAACGGATTAAACCAGTGAACACAAGCAGTTACAAAGGCAATCAAGCGCCACAGATTATCCGCACGGCGGATATGTGCATTTTCGTGTGCCAGAACAAATGCCAAATCCTTGTCCTTGTAAGAAACGGGAAGAATGATTTTGGGGCGAAAGATGCCGTATACAGCAGGCGAAACTATTTTTTCGGACAGGTAAATATTATCGTGCAACAAGGAGGCATCTCGTATTTCATGTTTTGTAATGGCATATATGATTGTTAGTGCGATAATTAACGAGAGCGCAATAACAATCCATACAATACCGGCAATTTTGAAAACATCTTTTAGTAAGTTTACTTTATAAGTGATAGGAAAATAACTGTTTGCAGCCATGACATAGTTCATCATCGAGAACGCAGCATTTTCGGACAACTCATAAACCACAACGGTTTTGGTAGTAAATTGCGAAATCAGCGTCATCAGTCCGTATCTGCTTTCCAATCCAAAGGGAAACCACATCCTTAAAAACGGAATAAGCCACAGAAAGCAAATAACACGTTTTGGTATTTTCCGAAAACG
Source organism: uncultured Eubacteriales bacterium (assembly GCA_964516565.1). Taxonomy (GTDB): domain Bacteria; phylum Bacillota; class Clostridia; order Oscillospirales; family Acutalibacteraceae; genus DTU089. The sequence goes on from CAZEXA010000020.1 coordinate 8,813, forward strand.
GCGCATGAGAAAAATCATCAGTCCTGTTACAGATGCCACAATGCTCATGTTGAAAATCCAGTAGAAGATTTCACTGAGCATGAAATCACCTCTTTTCTATCAGATTGCGAAGGTCATCAATTTCTTCCTGCGAAAGAGCTTCATCCTTAAGCAGCGCAGAAAACAAGGCTTTTCTTGAACTGCCGAATAATTTGTCAACCAGCGTCTTTGCTTCAGTTTTACATACCTCTTCTTTTGATATCGCTGATGTACAAATAAAACCGGGATCAGTACGCAGAATAAACCCTTTTGTCTCAAGCTTTTTAATCACTGTATATGTGGTATTCTTATTCCACCCGATTTGCTTTTCTGCAAGAAAGCTGATATCTTTAGCACTTATAGGTTCGTTTGTCCAAATCAGTTCCATCACTTTTAATTCGCTGTCAAATAACGTGTGCGTCATAATAACCCTCCATACTATTGCTGTAGTATATACTACCACTATAGTCTATGTCTGTCAATACTTTTTAAATCTCTTTGCAGATTAAAATAGATGTGCCGGAGTCGCCTAAAGGCGAACCGCCGGGGAAACTCATAGATTGAACAGAGAGTTTATCGTTGCGCATGAACACCATCACTTTGAATTCTTTATATCTTAGAACAACCATTATTTCAACGAAAGAAAAAACGAATGAAGAAATGAAAACAGCACTTCGTGCTTAATGAAGACGCTCGCTTTGCTCGCTAATGAAGCGAAGTCGCCCGCGTCTTAATTAGTGAGCGAAGCGAACGACTTCATTTCTTCATTAGCAAAGCGACTTCTTTAGCCCGCAAGGGCGACTTCATTGAAAAAACGTCTTGCTTTGCAAGGCGTTTTTTCTGGCGGAGATGGAGAGATCCGACAAGACTTTGCCTTGTCGAATTTGCTTCGCAAATCATCCTATTGTATGTCCGCGCTCCTCCGCCTAAAGGCGTACTGTCGCGCATGGACTATGTCGTTCGAATCTCTCCTGCCAAATAAAAAAGCCGCCTTTGGGCGGCATTTTTTTTGGCGGAGATGGAGAGATTCGAACTCTCGAACCGTTTGTAGCGGTTACACGATTTCCAGTCGTGCGCCCTCGACCAAGCTAGGCGACATCTCCATATTATTGAGTTTTTTCGGCGCGCTTTGTTATTATAATAAAGCATACTCTCAAAGTCAAGATAAAAATTGAAATATTTAAAATTTCTAACAGAAAAATCAGGCAGTCGGGTTAAGACGACCGCCTGATGATGATTTATCTTATTTAATCGGCGAGCACTTGGTGACCCTTTGAACACAGCTCGATACACATTGCGTCTAAAGCGTCGATGACGCCGTCGCCGTTCACATCGCCTGCGGCTTTCTGTGCGGTGCCGGAACCGCTATTTTCAAACGAATATTTTCCTACTGCTGCCGCCATCGCCCTATTGAAATCCTGCACATCAACGCCGCCGTTGCCGTAACAGTCGCCCTTTATGACGATATGGATCGGATTGGCACCCAAACCGGCTGCCGCCGGGAAAACAACCGTCGTATGCCCCGTTTCGGCAACATCATCATAACCGGTACCGGGTGAAACAAGCACGCCGTCATAATAAAATTGCGGCGTCTGGCCTACGGCGTTCAGGCATTGATACATGACGGCATACAGGCTCATATTCTGCGCAAATCCGGTCAGCACAGGATAATCTCCGGTGATAGATATCGGGGTAAACCGGAACAGTACATAGACATCAGAATAATAAGAGGTGTATCCCGGATCACCACAAGCGCTTGTCAGCACAACATTATTCTTGGTTGAATCGTACAGATAATAGTTTGCCGTAATCCGGGCATGACCTGTTTTTAGCGCCGAAATCGTGTAGTTTTCGTCAATGTCAATCACCGTTTCATCGGAAGAAAGGTAGCCATCAAAAAGCCAAGTCAGCGGATACGGAACCGGTTTTTCTGTTGTGACGCCGAGAGGCTGCGTTGCGTTGAGTGAGTAATATGCAGGGATATTCAGCATAATCGGATTGTCGGAAACGGACGGTTCGTCATAGAGTCCCTCATCGTTATAACAGAACGGCACCAATTCAAACACAGGCATTTCATAAAGCTCCGACCACGCCCAACCATCCGTTGCAAGAAGGTCGCTGTAGCAGGATTCGGTGTGAGCTTCCGCGGATGTAACCACCGTGAGGTCGTTTTGATAGATGATTTCGCCGTTGTTCGGCGAAGGAAGGATAATCCCTATTAAAGCCATATTTGAAATAAAGCTGTTGGTTACGTCGGTGTTGTTCAGCGTATACGCAAAAGCAGCCTGTATTGCCGGTTGATCGCCGATATAGGACGATATAGTTCCTGCTGAGAGCGAATTGGAAATAACCGCCGTTACATCCTCATTCAAATACATGACGACGGCTACCATGCCGGCGGCTATATGGTCCGTGCCGTCACCCGAAACATTGATTGTGCCGGTAAACAAGCAATTGTCTAATACAAATTGTTTTCCGTATGTGCCGCCGAAAACGCCGCCCACAGTCGCGCTTCCGATGTCGGTAAGCTCCTGAGAGCCGTTCGACAGGCAGCGGCTGATGGGAAGGGCCAAAAGGCCTGCGACATCAAAAACAGCGAATCCGAGTATCCCGCCCGAAAACACCATCGCGTAGGGACTGTCGCTTTCATTGAGCAAACGCTCCGTTATAGATATATTGCCGTAATAGGCCGAGTCGGTAATAGCAAACGTTCCCATTCCCATCGCAGCGGCAACAATGCCGCCATTACAAACGGAAACATTCAAATAGCCGGTATAATCCGGATGGAGCAAATCAACCGTCAAGGATCCTTTGAACGTGCAGAACTGCACGATAACGATATCCGGCTCATTTTCAGTAGTAGCGTTGGCAATGATGCCGCCCGTATATATCGAGCTTACGCCGTCATTGATATTGAGGGTAAAGTCAATATCAATCGTTACCCCTGCCTCACATTGACTGATAGTGCCGGTCTCCAGCATCCCCACTATGCCCCCGCTGGAAAGCGCAAAATCATTGACGGTAGCAGAGGACGGGATAGAAAAAACAAATGACAAATCAGAATAAGAATTCGTGACTGAATTATTTTCGGATTCCGAAGCCTCTATTTTTCCCGCAATGCCTCCCGTATATCCCATAAACATCCCGAAAGGCTCCCAAAAATAATCCGATACTGCGGCAGCCCCTTCATAGGCAGACACTTCTCCGGAAGTGACGCAGTCTAATATTTCACAGCCGGATGCCATACCGACAAGACCGCCTACATATCCATTATTCGTTCCGGAAAACACACAGGCGCTTTGGTATGTAAACGATACATCGCAGTTAGTAATGGCGCTGTCCGTCAACGCCCCGCATATGCCGCCGGCATAAATTTCCGAAAAGGTCTCGCTGCCGGTTTCCGTAAGATTGACCGTCAACGAATATTCGACGACGCAGTCGCTGATTTGGCTATTAACCGCATACGCCGCCACTCCGCCAAAATAGATGTTTGATGAAGAAAAGGTTCCTGACGCTTCGCATATGCCTCTAAACACAGTATCAGAGATATCCGCGCCGTCAACAGTTCCGAAAAACAGACCGGAGTAGATACTACCTGAGCTCAGCGTGCCCGAAAGGTTCACCCGAAGATTGCCGATGGTGTATCCGTCGCCAAAAAAGCTGCCGGTAAACGGGGTTATTCCGGTGCCGATCGGATCGAATCCTCCTTCAAACAAACCGCCGCTCCCATAAGCCGTATTGTTTATGGTAATATCGTTTATCAGTTGGTAATACGCCGCCGGATCATTTTTGATAAGGGCAAGCTGCGCTGCCGTCCCGATAAGATACGGCGTGGTCGGCGTACCGTCTCCGCCGGCGAATCCGTTATCGGCGAAAACGGTAAACCCAGCCAGTGGTATCAGCGTCAGGAGCATCACTAAGCTCATCACAAGCGATACGCCTCTCTTACCGATTAGCCGGATTAACGCTCTGCTCATAAAAATCCCACTTCCTTTATTTGCGCCGTTTGACGCTTAACAGATATGCCGCAGTATCTGTTATTAAAACAGTATATACTTTTTAGTTTGGTTATGCAACGAAAACTTTTATATAGATCAGTTCATCCAATCCGCCATATTTTCTCTGAGCCAGCGGATCCACGCATCGATTCCCTCGCCCGTTTTTGCGGATATGGGCAGAATTGCCGCCTTTGGATTACGCATCCGTATATTTCTCTCGGCGCGCGTCATATCGAAGTCAAAGTATGGCAGTACGTCGGTTTTATTAATGATTACCGCGTCAACGACTTGAAACATCAAGGGATATTTCAAGGGCTTGTCGTCGCCTTCGGGCACCGACAGGATCATGACGCTTTTTACCGCGCCCGTATCAAATTCCGCCGGACAGACAAGATTTCCGACATTCTCAATAACCACCAGATCCAGATTGGTTGTTTTTAGATCATTAAGTCCTTGCACAACCATATCCGCGTCAAGATGACACATGCCGCCCGTATGGATCTGGAGCGTGTCGGCACCGGCAGCTTTCAAGGTTTCGGCGTCTATGGCGGAGTCGATATCCGCCTCCATGACGCCTACAGTCATTTCGTTTTTCAGCTTTTCGAGTGTCCTCTTGAGCAATGAGGTTTTCCCCGAGCCCGGCGCGCTCATCAGATTGAGCAGAAACGTTTTTTCCTCTTTCAAACGCGCGCGGGTTTCCCCGGCGATTTTGTCGTTGTCCGCCAAAACGTTTTCCTTTACTTCAATAATCCTTACAGAATCGTTCATTTTCCGTTACCTTCCCTTATGACAATTTCCTTGATAAATAAGTCCGTACCCCGGTCTATTCTGAACGCCTTGCTTTGACAATGCGGACAACGGATTTCCTTTGATGGCTCCGGACGGTAAACCGTTTCGCAGTCGAGGCAGCAAAGCTCTGCCTTAAGCGTTTCCAGAACAAGCTTCGAACCCTCGAGGAGCGTGCCCTTGACTGCCGCCGGATAGTATGCACGCAAATAATGCGGCACATAGCCGGACATCTCGCCTACCTGTACGACGACGCGCTCGACGCTTTCGGCATGACTACGCTCGGCGAAATCAAGGGCAATATTCACAACGCGCAGAACGATACTCATTTCGTGCATCGGTAACTCCTCTTACACAAGTGACCTTGCCTCAAAAAGAGAACAATCCTTTTCCCGCGCAATTCGAGCTAAGTCCTCATACTCCGCTTTGGTGCGCTTAACGCCGAAGCCCGCAGATTCCTTGATTCGTACCGCGCCATCAGGCGTCTCAACCGTCTTTTCGCTGCGGGTCAGCACATGGCGCGCGCAGAGGTTCTCCCGTACACCGAGCGTAGAGGTGTGCTTAAAAATCAGACGAAGAATTTCCTCATGCTTTTCGGGTGCGCATAGACAGGTCAATATCGTCCCGGGACGCCCCTTCTTCATACCTGCCGAAACCGTGAAAACTTCTATGGCGCCGCCCTCAAACAAGCTTCCGACGGCAAAAGCGATCTCCTCGGCGGTCATATCGTCCACATTACAGCGCAGCTCATAAATCTCGTCCTCATCGTCTTTTGACGTTTGACAAAGCAGCGTGCGTACCGCGTTTACCGTTTCAAAATTTTTTTTCCCCATGCCGTAACCGATTTTTTCCGGCGTTATAACGGGCATAGCTCCAAAGGAATCGACAAAGTATTTGAGCAGCGCCGCGCCGGTGGGCGTACACAGCTCACCCTGTACACTGCCGCCGTATATCGGAATCCCCCTCAGAAGATGTGCCGCGGCGGGCGAAGGCACCGGTAAAATCCCGTGTGCGCAACGCACGGTACCGCTGCCGACGTGTACCGGCGAAGCGAGCACTCTATCGGGAGCAAGTGTTTCCATAAGCAGGCATACCCCGACAATATCTGCAACCGCATCAAGGGCTCCGACCTCATGGAAATGGACAAGCTCGACAGGCTCGCCGTGGACGGCGCTCTCAGCCTCGGCAATCAGCCGGTATACGGCGACGGCATCGCTTTTCACTTTTTCGGAGACGTTTAAATGGCTGATACAGTGATCAATGTCGTGAAGAGCGGTATGATTGTAATCGGAACCATGACTGTGAGTATGCTCTTCGCTCTCCTCCTCGCCATGTACCGTTACGATAACACGCGTTCCGGTTACGCCGTTTTTTTTGCACGGCAGCGCTTCCACACGAACTCCCGGAAGCCCCAGCGCGTTCATGGTGTCGATAAACTTTTGTTTATCGGGTAAAAGCTCTAAGAGTGAGGCGGTCAGCATGTCGCCCGCGGCACCCATCGAACAGTCAAAATACAGTGTTTTCAACGTTTACCTCCCCGATGATTGATCATACTGGCTAAATATCCGGCTCCAAAACCGTTGTCGATGTTGACGACGCTTACTCCTGCCGCGCAAGAGTTGAGCATCGACAGAAGCGCCGATAGCCCGCCGAATGACGCGCCGTAGCCGACGCTCGTAGGTACGGCAATAACAGGACAATCGGCAAGCCCCCCTACCACGCTTGCCAAAGCGCCCTCCATACCGGCAACCGCGATGATAACCTCGGCGCTCATGATGTCACTTGAACAGGCAAGCAGCCTGTGAAGGCCGGCAACACCGACATCATAGAGCCTTACGACCTCGTTGCCGAGCAGCTCGGCGGTGACGGCAGCCTCCTCGGCGATTGGAATATCGCTCGTACCGCCTGTGGCAACGACAATCTTGCCGCAGCAGTCCAAAACGGGAGGCTCGCCGGCTACGCCGATACGGGCTGTATCATAATACTTTAGCGAAACACTTTCGATAATCTTTTGCGCGGCATCTTTGCTGAGGCGCGTGACAAGTACGCGTTTTTCTCCGCTTTTCAGCAATGCCTTAATAATTTTAACAATCTGTTCCGGGGTCTTGCCTTCGCCGTAGATTACCTCGGCGCTCCCCTGACGAAGTCCTCTGTGGCTGTCGGGTTTGGCAAACCCGAGGTCTTCAAACGGCTTTGCCCTAAAGGATAAAAGCGCCTCGGCAGGCGTCAGTTCACCGGCGGCGACGCGTTCCAAAATAATCTCTGTTTCCCGCTTGTCCAAGCCCTCATCTCCAACGTAAATCCAATAATACCGTCTCAAAATACGGCTTCAGCTTTTCCAGAATCCTCTCTGACTCTCCGACCGCTTTGATAGACTGGTCAAAGCGCAGCTGAAGTCTTGCCGCTCCCGCGTACACCCGTACGCGAAAATCCGTATACCCGAGCTTAAAAAGCGCTTCCTCGGCTTTCTCCACTTTATTCAACAGCTCAGCGGTCAACGGCGTTCCCGTCGGGATACGCGTCGCGAGACAGGCATACGACGGTTTGTCCCATGTAAACAGACCCGCCTCTTTGGACAGCCGACGAATCTCCTCTTTATCCAAGCCGCATTCCTTGAGCGGCGAACGCACCGAAAGCTCCTTGAGCGCTTTCATGCCCGGTCGGTCTCCTTCGTCATCCGAGGCATTGGTACCGTCGATAAGGATCTTGAACCCATCGGACAAAGCCTGCTTTTGCAGTGTGCCGAACAATCGCCGTTTACAGTGATAGCAGCGGTCAAAGGGGTTATCCGCGACCTCCCGGTCAGAAAGAGCGTCAAGCGTAATCACGGTCATCGGCGCGCCTAAAGAATCCGAAAGCCTTTTGGCGTCCTCAAACTCAAAGCGCGGCTGAAACTGCGAGCGGATATAGTACGGGCGTATCTCGGCACCGTACATAAGACCGGCATATAAAAGGAAAGACGAATCGACGCCGCCCGAAAATCCAAGTGCGCAGAGCGGGTTCTGTTCAAAAAATTCCTGAAGCTTCATGAATAATCAACCACATCCCGCTGACAGATTGTTATGATGTATTGTAGCATCCCATGCGGGTTTTGTCAATGTTGCGCCTGTACGCACAAACCCCAAAGAACATTTGCATAGCTGCCATCCGGCAACCCTTAAACACACGGTAAGCAGTTGGTATTTTTATTTTGTCTAATTAACAAAAAGTTTTCTGTATTTCACTGAAAATAAAATCCGCCTGTGCGCTGCGGATAGGCTCCTTAAAATGAACGTGGTCTGCGTAGCCGTCGGGCAGATACGGCATCGTGAAGCTGAAAAGGTCAATAACAGGGATTTCTCTGCGCTCCATGAGCACGTCGGCAATCGCATTATATGCCTCTACGTCCGAACCGCTTCGGGTGAAGGTGCCTCCCTTTTTGTTGTGAACCTCATCAAATACCGGCGTCGTCCTGACCCAGATGATTTTGCAACCGTTGTTTTTGAACAGCTCTATAACCTCGGTAAGGTTTTGAAGATATTCTTCCTTTTCCACCTGATGGCCGCTCGCCGTCAGTTTCACGTCATGCAGGCCGCAGTTGAGTAATATAACATCATAATTCAGTTTCCCGTTATCGCTCATCCACTGCGTGAAACGCCTGACCATTCGGCTGTCGCCGCCGTTGTTATTTTGCGAAAAATCAGAATCATCAAAGCCTTCTTCGCCGGTTTTTCGGCTGTACGCGTAAATCCCTTCGCACAGCTTTTCAAGATACGGCCCATAGTGTATGGAGATACTGTCACCGAGAACAAACAGTTTTTTCAAGTCAAACGCCTCCCGCATTGATTCTATCATAAAATCCGCCGTTTGTCGCTATGGAATGCGTTGCTTTTTTAGAAAATATATGATTTAATAACCTCAAGGCTGCGGTTGAAGCGTTGCTATACTGAAAGTATAGCTTTTCCCCTTGAGAACATTTTATCATCATGTCTGCAGAACGGCGAAAGGAACAAAGCTTATGGAAATGCTCCGGCTTGAAAACGTATACAAAACCTATGGTATCGGCGCGGCAGCAACCGCGGCACTCAAAAATGTTTCGCTCTCTGTTGAGGAGGGCGAGTTTGTCGCCGTAATCGGTTCAAGCGGCTCGGGCAAGTCAACGCTTCTTCATACTTTAGGCGGGGTTGATAAACCTACAAGAGGCAAGGTCATTATCGACGGACAGGATATCTATGCGATGGACGACAAAACGCTCTCGGATTTTCGTTGCCGCACGGTAGGCATGGTGTATCAATTTTTCAATCTGATACCCGTCTTAAACGTTGAGGAGAATATCAGTTTTCCGCTGCTGATGGCCGAAAAAGCTGTCGATCACACAAGAATCAAGAGCTTGCTTTCCATGCTCAATTTAAGCGCCAAGACGACCTCCATGCCCAATCAGCTGTCAGGCGGCCAGCAGCAGCGCGTCGCCATCGGGCGCGCCCTCGTCAATGCTCCGCGCCTGATACTCGCCGACGAGCCAACCGGCAATCTGGATTCGAGGAACGCCCGTGACATCATGGAACTGCTTCGCAAATCAAGCGGCGCGCTTAAAACGACGCTGATCGTCGTCACCCACAGCGAAAAAATCGCCGCACAGGCGGACCGTATCATTGAAATTGAAGACGGTGAAATTTTAAGTGACAGTAAACAAGCAGGTGGCGGCATATGAACGCTATCGCCCTTGTTACCAAACGCAATTTGCTACTCAATAAGAGCCGTTCCCTCACGCTGCTTTTCGGGCTGATTTTAGCCGTCACGCTGACGGTTGTTTCCGTTTCGCTCTACCTCTGCCTACAGGATTATCTGCTTTCGGTCGCTGCCTCTCTTTCCGAGCAGTCGGCAGGGACGCTTGCTGTGATCGGTATCAAAAACCTCGCGGAGTTCTTTTACACGTTGATTTACAACGAAACCGCCTCAAATCTCAGTGCCGACATCCTGTTTTCTGCCGAAGCGCTTCTTCAAAACACACCGGTGCTCCTCATCATCATCGGCGTACTGACGCTGCTGATCGCCTATCTGTCCGTTAAGATCACTTTTAAGGTCGGTTCCTCCGACAGAACCCGCTTTTACGGGCTTCTCCTCGCCGCAGGCGCCAACACGCGGCATCTGCGCAAAAGCGCGCTGTACGAAACTCTGTATCTATGCGCCCTCGGCATCCCTGCCGGACTTTTACTTGGCACGGGCGGCACTGCTCTGACCAGTCAAGTTTTTAAACATATTTTTCTGCATATGGCGCGTACAGTCGGCATTACGGAGATGCCGATGACGATCACCCCGCGCCTCCTTGCGCTGCTTACAGGCATTTTATTCGGTTTTTTAGCGGTGTTGTACTGTACCTTAAAAAGCGTGAAGCGCGTTGGGAAGCATACGATTTTCGAGGCGATGGGCGACACGGATTTTGTTGATCTCGGTATCTCAAGCTTTACTCCTGATGACGGTTATTACAAGGTCGTCGGGCTTGAGGGTCATCTCGGCATCCGTAATTTTCAGAGTCAGATTTTCCGCTACTTGACCGTTTCCTTCATGATGACCACCTATGTGACAGTCGTCCTCGCTACGCTTTATACCTTTGGTGTCGTCAAAGATTACAACAGCGAGCTGTTTGATGGCGTGATCTCACAGGCGCTTGCCGCCACGGACAGGAGCGTTGCCGGGATGATTCTTATCACGGAAATATACTTCTGCACGGCTGCCGCGCTGATGTCGGTAACGGCACTTACGGGAACCTTTAACATGATCGCTGCCAATGTCACCGCTAATTTCGGCGAATACGCGATTTTGCGCTCGACGGGCATGACGCTAAAATCCATACGCAAGTCAGTGCGTGCCGAAGGACTTCTCTGTGCGGTCATTTCGCTCTGTATCTGTTGGTTTATCACGCTGGTTTTCTGCGCTGTCCTGATGATAAAGGTTGAAGGCTTCAGCAATATGAAGCTTTCCGTACCGCTCGTGGGATTGCTGCTGCCCGTCGGTGCGTTTCTACTGACCGTCGCCGCCGCCGTCGCACACGCCGACAGACGCTTGAAAAAAGCCGATTTAATCACCTTGCTCAAGGATGAGTGCTACTAATGAATTGCTCATCTCCCTGTCCGAAAAAATATAAAACGGCGCGCCCCTATCGGAGCGCGCTGTTCACTTTGTTTCTTAACCGATGAATTCCTGTGTCCAGTAATTGCCGTCCGCGATATAACCGACACCGATCTGCTTAAAGTTTACATTCAGAATGTTGGCGCGGTGACCGGAGGAGTTCATCCAGCCCTCGACAACCGCCGCGGGAGTCTTATATCCCATAGCAATGTTTTCGCCCGCCGTTTTATAGCTGATACCGAAGGTCTTCATCATGTCAAACGGAGAACCGTATTTCGGACTCGTATGCGAAAAATAATTGTTGTCGTGCATATCCTGCGACTTCGCTCTTGCCATTTTACCGAGCTTCTCATTCATAGTCAGCGTGGTAAGACCGTACTTCGCGCGCTCCTTGTTGACAAGCGTGACAACCTGTTTTTCGTAGGCGGACGCGCTTGAGCTTGTCGTCGGTGTTGTTGTTGTTGTTGTTGTTGTGGTGGTGGTGGTCGTCGTCGTCGTAGTGGTAGTCGTATTATCCTTATTTGGCAAAGTTGTCGTTGTGTTGTTGTTGTTCTTCGGATTAGTCTGTGTCGTCTGACCGCAGTTGTCCGACGGACAGGTGCTGCCCGAAGGCTTTGTGGTTGTAGTCGTCGTCGTCGTATTAGTCTTTGTGCCGGTCTGAATTTGTGATTTCAGACTGTTCAGAAGATCAGACAACGATTGCGTTCTGTTGCAGGTATTCCCTGTGCAGATGTTCCCCGTGTAGGTATTCCCTGTGCAAGTGTTGCCCGCGCATGTATTGTTGTTTTGGCAGGCGCTGCGGGAATTTGCTGCTGTTGTATAGGTGTTGCCTGTTACGGCGTTGGTTTTCGCAGAGGTATCCGACTTGCCCTGTGCCGAATTCTGTTTACATGTGTTTTTTTCGGACGTTGAAGCGGTGGTATTCGACTGTTCGTCGGCACGGGTAATACCCAAAATTGATCGTATATCAAAACCGGATGAACAACCGAAACTCTTCGCGCTTTCTGACGAACCGGAATTCCGTATTGCCGCCGCGGCGTCCGCTGTCACCGTAGTGTTTCTGCTCATGCCGACCGGAACCGCTACAAGCATAACGGACAAAATCAGCATCGACGCAAATTTGGCGATTGACTTTTTGTTGAAGTGTTTCATCGTTTTTTCCTTCCTTTCATTTTGACGAGAGGCTGTTTTTGTTACCTCTCTGTAACCGATTGTAACACTTTTGTTACTATTTGCAAGCTGTAAATATTGCCATGCATAAAAAACCCGGAGCCTCGCGGCTCCGGGATATTCATGCAAATTCTTAATGAATCATATTGGCGACTTCGTCGGCAAAATTGTCTTCCTTCTTCTGAAGTCCCTCGCCCTTGGCGAAGCGGACAAAAGAAACAAGCTTGATTGCCGTGCCGAGAGCCTTCGCGGTATTCGCGACATAGACGGCGACGCTTATCTTATCATCCTTGACGAAAGGTTGCTCTAAAAGGCAAACCTCTTTATAAAATTTGCCGATCTTGCCTAAAACGATGCCGTCAAGAACCTTTTGGGGCTTTTCGGCCATTTTCGGATCTTCTTTAATCTGGGCAAGCGAAATCTCCTTTTCATGCTCTATGACACTCTGCGGAACATCGGCAATTTCCGCGTACTGCGGACTCATGGCCGCAATCTGCATAGCGACGTCCTTTGCCATAACCTTAAATTCTTCATTTCCCGCTGCGTCCGTATCAAACAGAACCATGACGCCGACGGTACCGCCGCCATGAATGTATGACGAAACGACGCCCTCAAGGCGCTCAAAGCGGCGAATCTTGAGGTTCTCACCGATTGAGAGTACTTTATCCTGAAGGTTTTCCTGAACCGTTCTGTCCGAATCCGCAAGCTTCATCGTAAGCAGCGCTTCAACATCAGCAGGCTTATTTTCGGCAATCGTCTTGGCGACAGCCACACCGAACTTTTTAAACTCCTCGTTCTTTGCGACAAAGTCGGTTTCCGAGTTGATTTCCACGAGAACGGCAACCTTTGCCTGTTCGTCGCTATAGGACAGAACAGCGCCTTCGGCAGCAATGCGTCCGGCTTTCTTCGTCGCCACGGAAAGACCCTTTTCGCGAAGGTAGTCGATTGCCTTATCCATATCGCCGTCCGATTCGGTCAGCGCTTTTTTACAATCCATCATGCCGACGCCCGTTTTCTCACGGAGCGCCTGTACGTCTTTAGCGGTGAATGCCATAATAATATATCCTTTCTTGTTTTTGTTTATACCGCGGCGGCTTCTTCAATAACGGCGGCACCGACGTCCTCAGAGGGTGCCGGGACGGTCTGCTCGCCCTGACGACCCGCAATAATCGCGTCGGCCATTGCGCCCGAAATAAGCTTAACGGCACGGATAGCGTCATCGTTGCCGGGAATGACATAATCAATCTCGTCAGGATCGCAGTTGGTATCGACAATCGCGACAATCGGGATGTTGAGCTTTTTCGCCTCAAGAACGGCGATACGCTCCTTGCGCGGATCGACGATAAACATCGCGGCGGGCTTTTTCTTCATATTGGTGATGCCACCCATGAACTTCTCAAGCTTTTCTCTTTCAAGCCCGAGTTTGATGACTTCTTTTTTGGGTAAAAGATCAAAGGTGCCGTCCTCTTCCATGGTCTTGAGCTGGGCGAGCCGCTTAATACGGCGCTGAATGGTGTTGAAATTGGTCAGCATGCCGCCGAGCCAACGGGCGTTGACATAGGACATACCGGCGCGCTCGGCTTCATCTTTGATGGAATCCTGCGCTTGCTTTTTGGTGCCGACAAACAGCACCTCGCCGCCCTCCATCGCCAACTTATTAACGAAAGCATAGGCTTCCTCAAGCTTTTTGACGGTCTTTTGAAGGTCAATGATGTAAATCCCGTTGCGCTCGGTAAAAATATACTGCTGCATCTTGGGATTCCAGCGCCTTGTCTGATGTCCGAAATGGACACCCGCTTCGAGTAATTGCTTCATGGATACTACTGACATACTGTTTCCTCCTTTTGTTAAACCGCCGCGCGGTATCAACTTACGCCGCGCCACATAATCGCTTATGCACCCGACACGGCAAATCTCCCGCGCGTGAGTTCTGCCTGTTTTTCACAGGCTGTGGTATTATATCATTATCATTCTCAAATTGCAACTATTAATAAAAAAGTTTTCCGGTTAATTCCCCAAACTACGATAATTCGTCTTCTTTTTTCTCATCGGCGTAAGAGCTTGAAAATACGTCCTCGTAATTGGTGTGTGTATATCCTCCGAAATAGTTGTGTTCCTCAGAAGAGAGGTTTTCGTCTTCGTCTTCCTCAGAATGTTCCGGTACACGGCTTTCGGACAGAACATCCTCATAGGTGACCTGTGAAGCCGACGGCGACAGTGCCTTCATTTCATACCACTGCTGTTTGGTAATCAGCACTTTACGGGGTTTGCTGCCCTCAAAGGGACCGATGATCCCCCTCTCAGCCAGCTCATCGACAATGCGCGCCGCGCGGGCGTAACCGAGCT
>CAZEXA010000020.1:23248-30706 GCA_964516565.1 uncultured Eubacteriales bacterium
GCTTTCTCTGGAGAAGGGTCGTGGACGCCATACCGGCTTCGACGACGACCTCAATGGCCTTGGGAAGCATTTCGTCCGAGTCGTCGGCATCCTCGATCAGTTGGGCACCGTCTCCCTTGCGTTTGCCCTTCCCGTCGATCGCCGCCTGGCGCTCGATTTCCTCCATGACCTCGTCGTCGTAGTTGGTCTGCTCCTGCGACTTGATATGGTCAACGACCGCCTCAATTTCGTCATCCGAAATATAGGCGCCCTGTAAACGAACGGGCTTTGACATACCGACCGGACAGAAGAGCATATCGCCGTTGCCTAAAAGCTTTTCGGCTCCGACGGAGTCAAGAATGGTACGCGAATCGACCTGCGAGGATACCGCCAAAGCCAAACGGCTCGGGATATTCGCCTTGATAAGCCCGGTGATGACATCGACCGACGGGCGCTGTGTGGCGACCACCAGGTGCATACCCGCCGCGCGCGCCTTCTGCGCCAAACGGCAGATGGAGGACTCGACCTCGTTTGAGGCAACCATCATTAAATCGGACAGCTCGTCGATAAACATAACAATCTGCGGAAGCGGCGGCTCACCTTTTAAGGCAAGCTCCGCGTTGTAGCCCTGTAAATTGCGCACGCCGATTTCAGAAAACAGCTTGTAGCGTTTTTCCATTTCACAGACCGCCCACCCTAAAGCGCCGGACGCTTTACGAGGATCGCACACGACGGGCACAAGCAGATGCGGCACGCCGCTGTATACCGTGAATTCGACCATTTTTGGGTCAATCATAATCATCTTGACCTCTTGCGGTTTCGCGTTGTACAACAGGCTGATAATCATGGTGTTCAGACAGACGGACTTCCCTGAGCCTGTGGTACCGGCAATCAAAAGATGCGGCATTTTGGCGAGGTCGGCAAAGGTAGGCGACCCCTGAATATCGCGCCCCAAAGCGACGTTCAGCAGCGATTTGGCGGAACGGAACTGCGCCGTGTCAATAAGCTCGCGCAGCGGCACGGCGTTTCTGTCCTTATTGGGAACCTCGATACCGACGGCGGATTTGTTCGGTATCGGCGCCTCAATACGCACGCCGGCAGCGGCGAGATTGAGGGCAAGGTCGTCGGCAAGGCTGGTGATACGGCTGATTTTAACGCCGGGGTCCGGCTGTAGCTCGTAGCGGGTTACAGAGGGACTACGGCAAATATCCACAATTCGTGTCGCCACGCCGAAGCTATTAAGGGTTTGGACAATTTTTTTAGCGTTGTTCTGCAGTTCGCTGCTGTAATCGGCGGTTGATTTCGCTATAGGCTCCCGCAGGCACTCGATAGGCGGCAGAACATAATCCTTCTTCGGCTCCGCTTCCGAGGTTTCGTCGGCTTCCTTTGAGCCCTTCTTATCCGTCTTTTCTTCCTCGGTTTTTTGAAACAGATCGACAACGCGCACGGGCTTCTGCGGCTGCCCGGCATCGCCGTTGTTGATCAGGCGCAAAAACTCCGGTGTTTTTTTCGGATTCGCGGCGGCCTTCTCTTTTTCGATTTCCGCTAAAAACCCATCAATCCCTAAATCCTTGGAAGGAGCATCGTCAACCGGAATATCGATATCACTGGCGGCAACGGCGGATGTTTTCGATGATACAGCGGCGGCACTCCCCTCCCGTTGTTCCCTTTTCCGCTGATGCTTGTCCGCTTCCTGAGCAAGCAATTCCAGCTCGTCGTCAGGCTGCGCCCGTGAGGAGGCCTCCTTGAACTGCTCGATTTTGTCCCCGGTATACTCGCCAACCTTCTTGACGGGCTTCTTCAATCCATGATACAGGTTAATCAGAGTCGTTCCGGTAAAGAGCATCAAAAAGACGAACAGCAATAGCGATACGATGATAATCGCGGCATATTTGATACCGCCTGTCAGTGCTAAAATTCCGCCGCCGATAAGCGCGCCCAAACACCCTGCCCCAACGGTTGAGCCGCCTAAGCGGTAAGTATTGAACGCATCAATAAACTGAATTCCGAAGCTCTTGGCCGTCTGCGGGTCATATTGTACAATGTGGACAAACGAAACCAGCAGCGACATGAGAATCAGCGCTTCGGCAATCTTATAGGCTAAACGCGAGTTCATGCGTCCCATTAAAATCATGATATCAAGAGCCATTAAGATAACCGGGAGAATATAGGCGGCAAACCCGAACAGACCGAACAAAACGATGCGTATCATGTTCCACGCACCGCCCGCCGGCAAAACCACAATAAAAAACAAAAGAAGCGAAACCGCAATCAAGAAGATCGCAATAATTTGCTTTTTCCCCTCAGAAATCCCGCGCTTTTCCTCAACCACCGCGGTTTTTTTGGAAGACGCGGCAGAACGCCCCTTGGCTCCTCCCGATTTGGGCGGTGCCTTGGACGAGCTTTTCTTCGTTGTCTTTGCGGCCAACTTTTTTCCTTCCCTTCACGATAACCGTACTTTTATTGAGCGCCGATATAGATGCCCGCAAACCGCTCAATCAGACCGATGATGACGGCGATAACGCCGAGACAGAAACAATAATAACCAAAATATTTGAACATATCCTTTTTGAGAATCCACTGTAAAAGCTTAATACAGAACACGCCGACAAGCATCGCCGTCAAGACGCCGCATATGAGCGGCAAAGGATTAACGGTAGAGCCGTTTTCAACCGCGTCCTTAAACTCGGAAAGGTTTGCCGCTAAGATAGCCGGAATCCCGAGAATAAAGGAATACTTGACCATATACTGTCTCGGCAATCCGCAAATCAGTCCCGCTGAAATCGTCGAACCGGAGCGCGATATTCCGGGAAACGCAGCGGCAATTGTCTGCGCCACACCGATGGTCAGCGCGTCAGAGGTGTTGATCTTCTTTTTTGATTTACGCGTCTTCGTCAGATAACTGCCCAAAACCAGCACACCGGCGGTAAACATGAAGCAGAAGCCCTCGGCAAGAATACTGTCGTCCTCGGCAAATACCTTGACCCTGTCAAGCAGGAGCATATCGCCCCCCGTGGGGATTAGCAGGAAGAGCAGCGGAAAGCAGGAAAAGAACAGCATAACAAGCATACGGCGTGTCGGCGACATTTTTTTGAAGGTGAAGCGTCTATGTATGATATCTTTTATTAAGGCGACAGCCTCGACAATCAACTCCCAAATCGTTTGGTAGTAAACGATAAAAACGGCTGCCAGCG
Organism: uncultured Eubacteriales bacterium; assembly: GCA_964516565.1. Taxonomy (GTDB): domain Bacteria; phylum Bacillota; class Clostridia; order Oscillospirales; family Acutalibacteraceae; genus DTU089. Next base: position 26,422 of record CAZEXA010000020.1, read on the forward strand.
TTCCCAGATGAAGCATGACATCAAAAAGCAGCGAACCCTCGCCCGTGATCCCGAAAAAATGCTGAAACAGGGATAAATGACCGCTGCTCGATACAGGTAAAAACTCGGTAGCTCCCTGAACTAACCCAAGCAGAATCGCTTTAAGCACTTCCATTGGCAATATTCTCCCTTGCAGTAATTTGTTCGCAGAGCCCCGTCAGCGCCTCGGACAGACTGCCGACCGCGTCGATAATCCCCTCGCTGACGGCCTGCTCGCCGCTTAATACCGTACCCATATCCAGCACCAATTCGCCCGTCTTTGTCATCAGCTCCCTAAAGCGCGCGGGAGATATTTTAGAATTCCGGCAGACAAAGCGCGTCACGCGCTCTTCCATCTTCGCAAAATAATCGAGCGTCTGCGGAACGCCTAAGACGACGCCGTTGACCCGTATCGGGTGAAGCGTCATCGCGGCGGAGGGTACGATATACGACCGCTTGGCCGAAACGCTCAAGGGTACGCCGATAGAGTGACCGCCGCCGAGAACCAGCGACACTGTCGGCTTGTTCATACCGGCGATAAGCTCGGCGATAGCAAGCCCTGCCTCGATATCGCCGCCCACGGTGTTGAGAATTAAAAGCAATCCCTTGATGTCCGGGTTTTCCTCAACAGCGACGATGCGCGGTATGATGTGCTCATACTTCGTCGTCTTCGCGTTTGAGGGAAGCATATAATGCCCCTCAATCTGCCCGATGATTGTCAGGCAGTGAATATACATACCGTTTTTATTGACGGTGACACTGCCGTCAGCGCTCGACGAATCCTCCGTCGGCTCATCCTGACGATCGTCGGAAACCGTTCCCGGCTCGGGAATCGGCTGGGCAGGCGTAGTAAACTGATCATTTTCAATAAACACAAAGCAACACCTCAAAAAAAGTATTGCCCGCACAGCGCCTAAAAAACCGTTTGTCATGTTATATTATCATATTTATATTAAAAGGGCAAGTTTTTCGTTTATTAATTTTATTGAAAACGATTGACAAAACAGGCTTTCGCGCTTAGAATATTATTGTTAAAAACTTGAACAACTTTTCTAAAAGGAGTCACAATGGGACGTACACTATGTCAAAAAATTATCGCTGATCACCTTGTTGACGGAGAGATGCTGCCGGGCTCGGAAATCGGTCTTCGTATCGATCAGACGCTTACGCAGGACGCGACGGGAACCATGGCGTATCTTGAATTTGAGGCTATGGGCATAAAACGCGTCAAAACCGAACTGTCAGTAGCCTATATCGACCACAACACCTTGCAAACCGGTTTTGAGAACGCCGACGACCACCGCTTTATCCGGACGGTTTGCCAAAAACGGGGCATCCGTTTTTCGCGGCCGGGTAACGGCATCTGCCATCAAGTACACCTCGAGCGCTTCGGCGTTCCGGGGAAAACCCTAATCGGGTCGGACAGCCACACCCCGACCGGCGGCGGTCTTTCGATGCTTGCCATCGGTGCCGGAGGGCTTGACGTCGCAGTCGCCATGGGCGGCGGCGCCTACTATATCCCCATGCCCGAAAGCGTTAAGGTCAATTTGACGGGCAAGCTCAGAAACGGCGTTTCGGCAAAGGACGTTATTTTGGAGGTACTGCGCGTTCTGACCGTCAAGGGGGGCGTCGGCAAGGTCATCGAATATACCGGAGAGGGCGTCAATACGCTGTCTGTTCCCGAGCGGGCAACCATCACCAATATGGGCGCGGAGCTCGGCGCGACCTCGTCGATATTTCCGTCCGACAATGTCACTCTTGCCTTTTTGAAGGCGCAGGGACGCGAAAACGACTACCGCCCCCTCTCCCCTGACGCAGACGCCGTTTACGTCAATACGATAAACATCGATTTGTCGTCGCTTGAGCCGCTTGCGGCCATGCCGCACATGCCCGATAACGTCAAAGCGGTTTCCGCCATCGGTGAAATCAACATCCAACAGGTTTTGATCGGCTCATGCACCAACTCCTCTCTTCTGGATATGCTTAAAGTGGCTAAGATTCTCAAAGGTAAAACCGTTCATCCGGACGTTAGCCTCGGCATCGCTCCAGGCAGTAAACAGGTATTGAATATGCTGGCCGCCTGCGGAGCGCTTTCGGATATAATCGGCGCGGGCGCACGCATTCTTGAAAGCGCCTGCGGCCCTTGCATCGGCATGGGACAGTCTCCGCAAACCAACGGCGTTTCGTTACGCACGTTTAATCGCAACTTTGAAGAGCGCAGCGGCACCGCGAGCGGGCAGGTGTATCTTGTCAGCCCGGAAACAGCGGCGCTTTCCGCGATTACCGGCGTTTTATCCGACCCGCTCAAGGCCGGCTTGGATTTGACCGTCAACCTGCCCAAAACGTTCGCAATCAACGATAACATGATTGAGCTCCCCGCCTCCGAGGCAGAGGCGGATACCGTTGAGATTTACTACGGTCCCAATATTAAGCCGTTTCCCTCAAGCGAGCCTATGAAGGCTTTTTTTGAAGCAAAGGCCGTCCTCAAGGTCGGTGACAACATTACAACCGACCACATCATGCCCGCCGGGGCAAAGATACTCCCCTACCGTTCCAACATTCCCTTCCTGTCGCAGTTCTGCTTTAAGCAGTGCGACGAACACTTTGCGGAAAATTGCCGGACTGCCGGAAGCTGTGCCGTCATAGGCGGTCTTAACTACGGGCAGGGCTCCTCACGCGAACACGCGGCGCTTGTACCGCTGTATCTCGGGGTCAAGGCCGTCATCGTCAAATCCTTTGCCCGTATCCATATGGCCAACCTTATCAACGCCGGCATCCTACCGCTGACCTTCAAGAATCCGGAAGATTATGATAACATTGAAGCGAACGACAGTCTATCGTTCCCGCATATTCGTGAGGAGCTTTTATCCGGCGCGGAGATTACGCTTCTCAACACAACCAAACAAACGTCAATGAAACTCGACGCCGTGCTGTCTGAAAGGCAGAGAGCGATTCTTATCGGCGGCGGTTTACTCGAGTATACGAAAGGACAAAACGAATCATGACACAGACCGAACTTGAAACCGCTCTTGAAAAATTCCAATCGCTTTTAACGGCGCAGGCAAAACGAAACGAAGCTATTAAAGCCGCGGGAGAGTTCATAGAGTATACGGCGCTCGATAAAATTATCATCGGCGTCTGCGGAGGCGACGGCATCGGACCGGTCATCACCGAACAGTCCGCACGCGTTCTTAAATACATTCTTTCCAATGAAATAGAAGCCGGCAAGGTAGAATTTAAACATATTGACGGTCTGACCATCGAGAATCGGATTGCCGTTATGAAACCCATCCCCGACGATGTTCTTGAGGAACTGAAAAGCTGTCACGTCATACTGAAAGGACCGACGACGACGCCGCAGGCCGGCGACGGCCTTCCGAATATCGAAAGCGCCAACGTCGCCATGAGAAAGGCGCTTGACCTCTTTGCCAACGTACGTCCTGTGCGCGTACCCGCCGAGGGAATCGACTGGACGTTTTTCCGTGAAAATACCGAGGGCGCTTACGCGGTAGGCTCACAGGGCGTCCATGTTGACGACGACCTCGCGGTTGACTTTGTCGTTACGACGACCGAGGGTACACAGCGCATCGCCCGCCTTGCCTATGAGTACGCCAAAAACAACGGCAAAAAGCGTGTTTCTGTTGTCACAAAAGCCAACGTCATTAAGACAACGGACGGGAAATTCCTGAATCTCTGCAAGGAAATAGGCAAAGAATATCCCGATATCGTTACCGATGAGTGGTATATCGACATCATGACCGCCAAGCTTATCGACAAAGAGCGCCGCACGGATTTTCACGTCTTTGTTTTACCCAACCTCTACGGCGATATCATCACCGACGAGGCTGCGCAGTTTCAGGGCGGCGTAGGCACAGCGGGAAGCGCCAATATCGGCAAGCGCTACGCGATGTTTGAAGCCATTCACGGCTCGGCGCCGCGCATGGTTAAAGAAGGCAGAGGACAGTACGCCGATCCCTGCTCGATGCTTCGTGCCTCGGCAATGCTTCTGTCGCACATCGGCTTTACCGAAAAAGCCGCTTTGCTCGAAAGGGCTTTGGATATTTGTATGTTCACCGAAAAAAAATATACCGTTACCGCACGTGAAACGGGCTGTACCTGTGAAGAATTCGGAAAATATGTTATGGAGACGTTGTCGTCTCTGCAGGAGTGATTTTTTTGAATATCCATCATGATATTTCGCCGCAGGTCATAAAAAGACTGCCGCGCTACTACCGCTATCTCGAGGACATGATGTCCGACGGGCTGA